>JAUVGW010000325.1 GCA_030593565.1 Phycisphaerae bacterium
CGTGTCGGCCGAGCCCGTGAGCGGCTGTTTTCCCGTACTCTACGGCCGACACGGGGGTCGGCCGCTACAGTCCATGGGTGCAGCCGACTTTTGCCACGGGCTGCTAGTGGTCCATTCCGCATGAATCTGCGGGTAGCGTCGGCCCCCCGTGGCCGACGTAAAATGTGGAGAGCCCCCCCCTCGCATACGTCGACCACGGGGGGCCGACGTTACTACCCGCAAACACAGATGGAATGAACCACTACCCCTTATTCCACAACGTCCCGCCGAAGATCGCCTGGCCTTCCAGGTGGTCCTCGATCCGCAGAAGCTGATTGTACTTCGCGACCCGATCCGTTCGCGACGCGCTGCCGGTCTTGATCTGGCCGCAGTTGGCCGCTACGGCGACATCGGCAATCGTCGTGTCCTCGGTCTCGCCGCTACGGTGGCTCACGACCGACGTCCAACCCACGCGCGCCGCCATGTCGATCGCCGCAAAAGTCTCCGTCAACGTGCCGATCTGATTCAGCTTGATCAGGATGCTGTTCGCGGCGTTTTTCTCGATGCCTGTCGCCAGTCGTCCCGTGTTGGTCACGAAGATGTCGTCGCCGACGAGCTGCACTTTGTCGCCGAGCTTCTCATTCAGCTTGACCCAGCCGTCCCAGTCATCCTCCGCCAGGGCGTCTTCCAGACTGCGAATGGGCCACTGGTTGCACTTCTCCACCCAGTAGTCCACCATCTCCTCCGCGCAAATCACCTTGTTCGGATTGCTATTGAAGAACTTGTACTTGTCCGGCGCGCCCGCTTCATTCGCCAGCTCGCTGGCGGCGGGGTCCAGGGCGAAGAACACCTGCTCGCCGAGCTTGTATCCCGCCTTCTCGACGGCCATCGCGATGACCTCGAACGCCTCGTCGTTTGACTTCAGGCTCGGCGCATAGCCGCCCTCGTCGCCCACGGCCGTGCTGTAGCCTTTGTCTTTCAATACGGTCTTGAGCGTGTGAAAGATCTCCGCGCCCCAGCGTAACGCCTCGCGAAAACTCGGCGCCCCCCACGGCTGGATCATGAACTCCTGAAAATCCACCGTGCTGTCGGCGTGTTTGCCGCCGTTGAGGATGTTCATCATCGGGACAGGCACCACGTGTGCCCGGCACCCCCCCAAGTATCGGAACAGCGGAAGCCCACACGACTCCGACGCGGCCCGCGCGGTCGCGAGTGAGACCGACAGGATGGCGTTCGCGCCGAGCGTCGCCTTGTTCGGCGTGCCGTCCAACTCGATCATCGCCGCGTCCACGTCTTCCTGGTCCGTCGCGTCCATGCCGACGACGCACTCGGCGATCTTCGTGTTCACATTCTGGACGGCCGTCAGAACGCCCTTGCCCAGATAGCGGCCCTTGTCTCCGTCGCGCAACTCGACGGCCTCGTGCTCGCCCGTCGAGGCCCCACTCGGCACGATCGCCTGCCCGCAGGAACCGTCTTCCAGCACGACGACCGCCTCGACGGTGGGGTTGCCCCGCGAATCCAGAACTTCACGACCCTGTATGTGAACAATCTCGCTACTCATATCGTTTCTTCCAATCAAACAAAAGGTTACAGGTGTATCGACCTCACGGCGGCCAGCGCTGCACGGTCACGCCGCAACCGAGCCACGATCCAGACAGTGAAGCTTATCGGACCCACCCATGGCGCGGCAAGCGGTCACGATGCGCGTTCGAACGGACGACCGGATCCGCTCGGCGTCCGACAGGTGTGGCACGGACAAGGATCGCCCCTGAGAAGACCTCAATCGAACCGAGCACGCTCCGGGGGCGATCTTTGTCCGTGTTTCCTCGGCAGTGACCTGTGTCGAACGTCCACGGACAAGCTCCGCTGTTTGGTTTGCGGTGCGTACCGCTGTCGTCGATGCCGTTTTTCCGAGTCGACCACCGCCCTGTGCCAGACGCTTGTCCGTGCCACACCTGGGGGTACGCCTAACCCAGACGGGCGTCGGATGCTACAGTCATGTTGAATCTGCTCCAGATCTTACGCAAGACCCCATTCAACTCGACGGGAACCACCGCCCGAAGTGACGCCGGCAGGCGGCGGCGACGTGTTCATCCATCTCGCGGCGAAACCCATGATAGGCTTCGAGCAGGGCCTTGCCCTGCGGCGTCAAGGCCGACCCACCGCCGCTGGCCCCGCCGCGACGAGGCTCCACGACGGCAATGCCCGTCCGCTCTTCGATCAGCTTCAGATGCTTCCAGGCAAGCCGGTAGCTCATGCGAAGCTGTTTGGCCGCGGCTGACAGCGACCTATGCGCGGCAATCGCCTCCAGCAGCTTGACCTTGCCGGAGCCCAGGGCGTTGTGTCCATCGATAGCGATCCACAGCCGCGCGCGGCCCTCCCATGAACCGGGCGGCGCGTCGCTCTCCGTAGGCTGCCGGCCTTTGCGCGGGCCAGGCTGGACTCTCGGCATGGCGTATCTCCCGTCGGGCGACCTTCGGTCGCCGCCAAAGGGTTCAGGGTTTAGGGTTCAGGGTCTCAAGTCTGCATCCGTGAACCTGAACCTGCCTCCTGTGCCCTTCCATTCATCCTTCATCCCTCACCCGTTTTCCACCGCGCTCCCCTGCGGGTCGCGGCTAAACGTTGCTATGTTGAGGTTTTCGGCTTTCGGCTTTCTCCCCAATCGTCAATCAGCAATCGTCAATCGTCACCTTCCACATATGGCCCCCCCCCCGTCACATACGCCCTGTCAGGAAAATTGCGGCCACGGTGGCGGTATGTGTCGGGCTTCGTTCCACAACGGCGACGGGAACCGGTCCGGCAGTTCCTCCACGAGCGACGGTCGTACCGTGATGACGAGCTCCTGATCCGGCCGGATGTCCCGCAACGCGACCACAAACGCGGCCGCCCACCCCCCTCCGCGACACTCCAGCGGCCCGATCTCGTCGATCGCGATCACGTCCAGGCCCTCCCGAACGGCCGACACGATCGCTTCCTTTCCTTCCGCGACGGCGTTCTCGTCGAGTTGGTAGACGCCGACCGTGGGCTGAGCATCGCCCGGAGATATTACGCGCGCAAGTCGCCGCGTTTGACCGTCTTGCAGATTCACCAGATCATAACCGACCCGCTTGTCAGCTTCGAAAACAGCCGGTGCGGCAATACCGCCGATCCGCCGGCCGGAATCCGATGCTTGGGCCACATACGATCGCAGGAAGGTCGTCTTCCCCTCGCCCTTGCCAGCGGATATCACACACAGTCCCATCTGTCGCTTGCCTGCCTTGCCCGCCCCATGATACACTATGCCGCGACAAAGTAGATGCCGCGCGTGTTTCGGCATCGTGTCATCGAAGCTGGGCGCTGCCGCCCGTTTTTTGGTTCTTCACGGATCATCGGGGAATGACCGAGCCCCGTGAGGGGCGTCAGAACATAGCCCACGGCGCAAGCCGTGGGATTGGAGCGTGTGTGGGCCGGCGAGCCCCGTAGGGGCGATAGATCCGACCAAGCCGTATCTTTCGCCCCGCTGGGGCTGAGCAACACGTGTGCCGACGGGATCCCACGGCTGACGCCGTGGGCTATCTTCTCACGCCACTCCGTGGCTGACTTGACTGTGTGCTCCCCGATAATCCGTGAAGAACCGTTTTTTCGGAGTGCGCTATGCTGTACAAAGCATAACGAATCCCGCCACACACTGTATCGCCCCAGCGGCGGAGGTCCAATCCCCAATGCGTGATCGACTGATCGTTGCCTGTGCTCTGGCGTGTCTCCTGATGAACGGTTGTTGCGACGACTGCTCCGAAGCTCCCGAAAAAGCCCGTGACAGCCGTACGCAGCCATCAGCCGAGGCCGTCGTGAAGGAGGTGCCGGACGTGAAACACACACTCGAATTGACAGGCTCGGGACTTACCAAGCCGGTTACGTTCACCTACGAGCAACTCGCAGCCATGGAGATGACGAAGCTCGACAAGCTGCTCATGCTCAAGACCCACGAGGATGACGAAACGACGTGTTGGCGTGGTGTGCCGTTGGATAAGCTGCTTGCGACGGCAGGCATCAAATCCGGACCGATGCGGGTCACGCTGGAAGCCACCGACGGCTACTCGAAGCAAGCCACACTTGAAGAACTGAAGTCCGCGATCGTCGCCCTGCAAGATGGGGACGGTGGGTGGCTGTCGCAATCCGGCAACAAGTGTCCCCTCCGCCTGGTAACGCCGGAGATGCCCGGCGATTATTGGATCATGTACCTTAGTAAGGTCACCGTCGAGCCAACGCCCGGTGCGAACACGCAACCATAATGCAGCCATGACGCAGTCACGCCGCCATTTCTTCACGTTGCACGAGATGCTGATCATGGCCGCGCTGGCGGCCCTGGGCGGCGTCACCAGCAGCTTGATCAGCATCGTCCGGGCTGCGGTCCACGCGCTCGTCGTCTTGCCCGGCGGCCTCCAGTACCTCGCGGGCATCCATGTCCTGTGGCTGATCCTCGCGGTGGGGCTAATCCGCAAGCCTGGGGCCGCCACCGCAACCGGTCTGCTCAAGGGCGCAGTCGAACTCCTGTCGGGAAATCCGCACGGCCCGCTCGTGCTTCTGTACAGCGTGATGGCGGGATTGGGCATCGACATTATCTGGCTGCTGCTCGGCAAGCGACACGGCCGCATCACCTACATGCTCGCCGGCGGCGCAGGGACGGCCACGAACGCCCTGGTGTTCGCCATCGTCGCATCGCTCCCCGGTCAGAAGGCGGTGATTACCGGTGTGGCCGTGATGGCCGTCGTCGCCTTCGGCAGTGGCGTGCTGTTCGGCGGGCTCCTGGGTTGGTGGCTGCTGCGGGCACTCAGTCGTGCGGGTGCGACGGGTGCCACGGCGAAAAATAGCGAATAGCGAAATGAAAGCCGAAAGCCGAAAGTCGAAAACCGAAAGTTGAAAGCCGAAATGCGAAAATACGAGAGCCGATATCTCGGAGGTGTGGCACAGACAAGCGGGTATGACGAGGCGACGTTGATTAGGATGGCAGTGTTCAATAGGAGCACATGCCCGGCGAACCGAGAAACGGAGCTTGTCCGTGGACGCTCCACCGCGAGCGGCACCCAACACGGACAAGGATCGCCCTTGGAGCTTGTTTGGCCTAATCACAGCCGTCCTCACGGGCGATCCTTGTCCGTGCCACACCTGTCGATTGGAACACAGGCTAAGGCACCTGTGCCACAGGTGGGTTGCGGCCGGAGGCCGCGCCATGTTTGCAGCCCCACGATTTCGGCTTTCGCATTTCGGCTTTCGACTTTCGCATTTCGGCTTTCGTGAATTCGCCATTATCTCATGATTCAATTCGAGCACTTCGGCTGGCGTTTTGGACAGGCTCCCGCGTGGGCGCTTCAAGACGTCACGCTCCGCATCCAGCGCGGCGAATTCGTGACCGTCGCAGGCCCGAGCGGATCGGGCAAGACCTCGCTCGCCCTTGCCATGTGCGGGCTGCTGGTCGGCCGACACGACGGTGAAGCGTGTGGGACCGTCCGCGTGGGCGGCCGAGACGTTGCCGCCGCGCCATTGCACGAAACCGCACAGACGATCGCCCTTGTACAGCAGAATCCCGAGACACATTTCGCCACGCTGACCGTTCGTGACGAGATGGCCTTCGGGATGGAGAACCGGTGCCTCCCGCGCAAGCAGATCGAGGATCGCACCACCGCCGCGCTCGAGCTTCTGTCGATCACGCACCTGCTCGATCGGGACCTGTACACACTGTCCGGAGGGGAGAAACAGCGCGTCGCCGTGGCCTCCATCGTGGCCGGGCGACCGGACGTTCTCGTCCTCGATGAGCCGACGGCAAGCCTCGACCCGGAAGCCTCCCGCGCCCTATTTCGTGCCTTGGCCGAGATGTGTCGTCAGACGGGCATGACGATCATCATCATCGAGCACAAGCTCGCCCTCCTCCTGCCATTGAGCCCACGGATGATTTGCATGGAAGCCGGACGAATCGTCGACACGACGGACGCCGAAGTGCCCGAAGAAATCCTGTGGCACAGG
>JAUVGW010000049.1 GCA_030593565.1 Phycisphaerae bacterium
CTGTTGGCCGTTTCAACCGGCCGGCACGCCGCTCGGCCGCATGAAGCCGTTGCCCATTGACGGCGGCGACAAGTCGAACCAGGCGTCACAGCGCAACTGTGGCACCGGCGTCCCGCCGGTGTCCCCACCGCTGGTGCGAGAATCCCTTCTCGCACCTAACAGTACAGCGCAAGGTCGTCTTGTTCACCGGATTCCAGCCGCGGAGCGGCGACGGAATAAAGCCCAGGGCGAAGCGCAGCGAGCCCTGGGTCAACGGATCACGAAATCCGCAGCCCCCAACGGGGGCGACGGAAGGACTTTACGCTGTACTGCAAGTGTCAACGACGGCAACCACCTGCTACTAGCCGACGCGCACGAATACCTAACGATGCTGGCGATTGCCCGGTTGGCGTTGGACAACATCCCGAACATCCAGTCGAGCTGGGTCACGATGGGCGCGAAGATCGGGCAACTGGCACTATTCTTCGGGGCGAACGACATGGGCTCGGTGATGATGGAGGAAAACGTCGTCAGCGCGGCGGGAACAAGCTTCACGCTGAACGAGCCGGAAATCCGCCGCCTGATCACCGACGCCGGCTGGCAACCGCAAAAACGCGACTACTACTATCGGCCGATCGACTGATACCAAGTTCGGTTCAGACATGCCGATTGCCGAGCCGTGGGCTTTGTCCACGCGGCCGGCGCTCTGTTTAGCCGCGACCCGCAGGGGAGCGCGTGGAGGGCGCACTTGTTCGGACTCACTATTCACCGGGGTGGCATGGGTTAGCGGAGCCGCGTTGAGCGGCGGAGCTTACCCGTGGGAAGCGAGCCTTGAGGTGACCCCACGGGTAAGCACTGACGCATCCCGTCAACCCTGCCATGGACACGTGGCCAGGATTGCCCGTCACACAAGGTTGCCTCGGTGCGGGCGATTCTGCATAATGCGTAGCGGATGTGCGCGGGCTAAACCGCGTCGGTTCCTGTCTCATTGGGGAGGACCCAAACCGTGACGATCGCTTTTGGAGCCCATTGCGACGATTTCCACATCGCCACGCAACTGTTTCTGAAGCTCGACCTGGCGATGCAGCGGGAGACGGTTTTGCACTTCTTCGACAGCGTAAAGCGCGAGTTCCCGACGATGCGGAAACTGCGTCGCCGGGAGGACGGGGCGCTGCTGCTCGAGGAAGACGAGACAACGGAAGGATCGCGCCGCTGGCTGCGGCTGGACGAAGGCGCGATCCGGCTGGGTTGTCACAATCCGCAGCAGTCGGCGGATGCCGAGCATTTGGGCCAGGTCGTCTTGAAGATGGCGCCCTATCACCTGACGCTGGGCGATCTGGACTATGACCACCTCGAAGTGGTCTACGGCTTCGACCTCGATTATCGAGGCAACCACGACCAGATCATCGCCGACACATTGTTGGCCGACGGCCCGCTCGCGGGGCTGTTGTCACACGCAAGCGTGCATCAGACGATCGACGCCCAGCCGTTCCTCGGCCTGGCCATCAGCGAATCGTGCGACACGCAGGTCTATGTCGAGGTCAGGAGCCGCACGTCCACGTACGAGGTCCGCACGCAGCACTACGAGCCGCAGCAGATGAGCGTGTTCCTGACGCTTCGCCGGTACTGGGGTTTTGGCGAGGAGGCTTCGCTGACGAACGCCCACACCCAACTGACAAAGCTGGCGGAAGAATGGGCAGCCGAACGCGTCGTCCCGCTAATCGTAAACTCACTCGCCCACGCCATCGCATCGCACCGGTGATAGTCCCCACGCCAGCCAGTGACCACAATCCAGGGGTGGCAGGGGCAAACTTGTTTGCCCGTGTGCCGCCGGGTGCCATGCTCATCCCGAAGGGTGAGCATGAGGCGTACGCTGCGCCCCCGACGCACCCCGCGCGGCTTCGGTCCAAAATTATTTGAGAAAAATGTCGCGGCGCTGCCGTTGGGCTTGACGGTGACGCTGAACACCTCCCCGTTTGCAGCAAAAAACTGCAAACCGCCGCAAACCGGCGCAAACTTTCAACCGCGGTAAAGGCGAGGCGGCGGTCGGCCCTATTTCGGTTCTCGTCATGTAGTATGGCTCAGCGTTCCGCCTCGCGTAAAAAACTAGCTGCGTCCTGCGTTCCCGTTTCGACATCGCGTCCCCGTTTCGGCACTTTCTGTTTGCTGTTCGAGTTGCGTTCCCGCGGCGCGTTGGCGGGCTGCGCTCCACCAACAACTGGGCGACCTGCCGATCAGTCCACATCCACGGCAAGTTCATCATGCGGGCGATATTCAGCTTGGATGGTCACGCCGTAGGGTTGATCCGCGGCCATGTTTTTGGTACACTCACACTCGGGATTGTGGGACGTCCGGGGAGGGAGAACCACCATTACAAGGGTGAGGTGACACATGAGACGTACAATAAGGAATCCTGTATCCGGGACGGCACGCCAGATTCTCGGCACGGCGACGGTTGTCTGTGTGCTGTCCATGACCGCGCACGCCGAGTGGTCGGCTGTGAGCCTCCACCCCGCCGGGGCGAACTGGTCGGAAGCCCGTAGCGTGTACGGCGGCCAGCAGGTGGGCGACGCCAATGTGGGCGGTGTCCCGCATGCCAGCCTGTGGAGCGACACATCCGCCTCGTGGGTGGACCTCAACCCAACCGGGTCACTCCAATCGCAAGCCTACGGCGTGTACGACGGCCAGCAGGTGGGCTATGCCCTGGTGGGCGGCGTCAATCGTGCCCGCCTTTGGAGCGGCTCGGCGGCCTCATGGGTGGACCTCCACCCCGGCGGAAGCACTTGGTCGAATGCCTACGGCGTATACGGCGGCCAGCAGGTGGGCATGGCCTACGTCGGCGGTGACTACCGCGCCGGCCTGTGGAGTGGCTCGGCGTCGTCGTGGGTGAACCTGAATCCTACCGGTGCAGATTCGTCGGCTGCCTTCGGCGTGTACGACGGCCAACAGGTGGGCCGGGCTGAAGTGGGCGGCCAACAGCGCGCCAGCCTATGGAACGGCTCGGCGTCGTCGTGGGTGGACCTCCACCCCGCCGGGGCATCTTCCTCGGCTGCTTACGGCGTGTACGACGGCCAGCAGGTGGGCGACGCCTATGTAGGCGGTGTCTCGCATGCCAGCCTGTGGAGCGGCACGGCCGCCTCGTGGGTGGACCTGAATCCAGCAGGGGCGACTTACTCGAATGCCTCTGGCGTGTACGGCGGCCGGCAGGTGGGCCATGCGCGGGTGGGCGGCTTAGATCACGCAATCCTGTGGACCGGCTCGGCGGCCTCGTGGGTAGACTTGCACGCGTTCCTGCCATCGGGCTTCGCATCGTCCTATGCCGAAGGCATCTGGGGCGACGAGGCCAATACTTACGTCGTGGGCCGCGGACATAACTCCACTACCGGCCACCAGGAGGCACTAATGTGGGTCGTGCCGGAGCCGGCCAGCGGACTGTTGCTGGCGGCGGGCCTAGCGTGCTTTTCGCAATTCCGTCGTCGTCGGGAATAGCCATAACGGCAACGGCCGGGTAGCACTCGCGCAGATCCCATGGCCGAAAGGTATTCGGAGTTGCCACGAGGGGGAACTGGCCACCATCGACCGGCCGTGGTAACCTCCGCGTAGCACGATGCTGATATGGGATGCGGAATTGGCTGCCGCAATGACGCCGACGAGAAGTCTACCCCGCCCGAGACTGCCGGGCTTGAGTCATTCAGAGACCTGATACGATGGCCTGCTACATAGTCTCCTACGACCTTCGGAACGACCGCGACTACAAAGCGCTTTATGAGGCGCTGGAGGAGTACGGGACGTGGGCGCGCATCACGGAATCGACATGGGCAGTTGTCACAGATGAGAGCGCCGAGGAGATTAGGGACTACCTGTTGGAGGTGATGGATGCCGACGACCGACTGCTCGTGGTGAAATCAGGGGTGTCGGCGGCCTGGAGCAACGTCCGAGCTAGCAGTAAGTGGCTCAGGAAGCACCTGTGAAATGGAACAGTCAGAAGGGACTAGCGAGAAATCGGTCAAAATTGTCCGGGGGCGCGTGGATTCCCTGTCGTTGTACGAGATTACCGACCATGAACTCGGCGTTCTCGAAAAGGGTTCACCAAGTTCGCTTTACCTCAATTTCTCCGTTTTCTTTCTCTCGGTTGCGACTTCCTTATTGATTGCGCTGCTCACTGCCCCCTTTCACCCCGGCAAACTTTTCACCGTCTTTGTCGTCGTTACTGTGGTCGGTTTTGCAATTGGCTTGTTCCTCTTGGTGCTGTGGCATCGCACGCGACAGCAGGTGGGGCAGGTGGTATCCAAGATCAAGAAGAGGATACCCTCCGAAACTGGCGAGCAGAGTGAGGCCTCCTAGCCTGGGTGCCACTGGCGGCTTGTCCGCCAGTGTCTTACGTGGAATCGCGGGCAAGATCGCACTGGCAGCAAGCTGCCAGTGACGCCAGACGCGTAAACGCAAGAGGCGGTGAGTGGTCTGGTTGGGGGAACCCCCGGCTTCCGCCGGGGGCTAGTGGGGGTTTTTACGAGTGCGTGGCGCGCCGGGCGCTGGTGTGTTATCATCGCGGCAGCGCCACGGTAACAGGGCCGACTGCCGATACGCGTCGGCCCGTGATGAACAGCGCCTGCGTAGATTCGCATGATGTCGAAACGCCCGTCCCTCATTCCGCTCCTCGTGATCGTCGCGGCCGCGGTCGCGACGGTCGTCATCGGGTGGACCTCGGCGCGTCGCCTCGACACATTGTGGGACGAGCCGATCGACCGCGATATTGCCGTCGGCTTGTGCGATCATCCCTTGACCGGCGATCGACCGGCGATCGACGCCTCGCAGATGCGGCTGCCGATGTATGTCAACGCGGTCGTCTTCGCCGTGACCGGCCGGGACGATCTCGCGATGTCGCGCGGGGTGAGCCTGTGCTTCGCGGCCGTGACCGTTGTGTTGACGGGCCTGTTGGGCCGTCGGTTGTTCGGCTCGACGGCGGGCGTTCTGGCCGCGGTCTTGTTGGCGCTTTCGCCTTACTTCCTCGCGTTCGGCCGTGTCTCCATGACCGAAGGCGACGTGTTCTTCGCGTGTTTCACGGTGGCGGCGACATTGGGTTTTGTCCGCTACGTCGAACGGCCGACGGCGGCGCGTTGGGTGGCCGTCGCCGTTTTGTTGGCGCTTGCGCTCGGGGCGAAGCTTTTTGGGGGCGTCTTGTTCGTTGCCTTCGGGATCATGGCGTGGCTCGCGCGGCCGCCGCGCGACGTCCACCTTGGTACGAGGGCCGGCGACGTTCGGCGCTTGCACCGGTTGCTTGCAGCGGCCTGCGTCCTTGTCGTGATCGTTGGCGGTCTGGCCGCGATGTCGAGGCAGGCGGCGGTCACGGGCCGAGACGCCATGGCGGCCCGTTACGAGCAGGGGGCGATCATCGGCTGGGTGGTTCTTGTGGGTCTATGGGCCTGCGGGATCGTCTTCGCTGTTCGCCGGCGCGTCTTGGCGCCGGGGCGGGCGGCGAGGTTTGGCGGCATGGTGGTGTTGGCGGGTATCACTTTCTTTGCCGTCATGCCTGTTCATCTGCTCGAGCACGAAATCCTGCGGGACATCGCTCGTCGGACATTTCGGTGGGATGATCCCGTAGCGGGGGCATCGTGGGTAGATCATTTGCGACTGTACAGCGGTATTCTGCTGATCAAGCTGACCGTGCCGCTCGGCGTCCTGTCTGCCGCGGCGTTGTGTTTCGCGGCCGCGCGAAGCCGTCGCGATCCGAGATGGCGGGCGTGTTTCGTCCCCGTCGTTGCCTATCTGCTGCTGCTGTGCCTGCTGCCGCTTCGGCAGACGTTTTATTTGATGGGCGTCTACCCGCTGCTCTTGGTGCTGACGGCGGGATTCGCGGTTCAAATCGGGCGGTGGTTGCGGGACATCAGCCGGCGTGCGCGGACGTTCTGGGCCGTCTGCGTCGTCGGATTGACGCTACACCTGGGCGTCAACGTCTACCGGGCATATCCGCATTTCCACATTTACGGGTACGATCTGATCGGGGATCGGTGGCTCGGCGAGGAGTCGCGAGGCTACCGAAACCTGATCCAAACCCCCAGTGACGGCGTCGAATCGCTGATTCTGTGGTGTAATACGCACGTTCCGCCAGGTGCGCGGGTGGTCAGCTACCTGTGGGAAGACCAGCCGGGCCACATCGTGGACCGCGTGCTGGCTGCCGAGCCGCGGTACCGGCTGATTCGTCGGGGGCTTACCTTGGCTTCCAGCGAGATCCCGCCGCCGCCGTCGCTGTCGGATGCCGATTTCGTCTTGGTCCACATCAACAATCGTCTCGGTTACGGCGGCCGTCCGCCGGATTGGCCGCCCGCCGATATCCTGGATGCCGAGTTCAATGAGGAGCATCGGGTCAGCCGGGGGGCGCTCGATGTGGCGTGGGTGTACCGGCGGCGCTAGGGTCGTCCAGCGAGCCGGCTCGTCTCGAGCCGGTCTTCCTCCGGCGGCTCTTTGATCGCCGTTCGAGACGACGCAGCGTGGTTACGCCAAAGCAACCGGTTCCCGACCTCGCCACTCGGTAGAATGCCTGGGTCGCGCCGTGCGTTTCGCGCTCGGTTGTTTGGTTGGCGCCGGGCTGTGGCGGAGGGATGGAGATGTCGAAATGACCGCAAAAACATTGATCTTTTTGCTTGTGCTCTGCCGAAAACGTGATTAGATTTCCCACCGGTGGGCCGCGATGTGGCGGCTCCTTGTAGGCCGTAACTGAACGGATAGGAGAAGCGATGGCCAAAACAAAATCGATGAGCAAGTCAGCACTGATCAGCCATTTGGCTGAGACGAATGAGATGACGCGGAAGCAAGTGATCGCGTTCATGGACACATTAGTCGACACCGCGTACAAGCAGGCCAAGAACGGCTTCACGCTGCCCGGCGTGGGCAAGCTGGTCCTGGTCAAGCGGAAGGCAAGAATGGGCCGAAATCCGGCCACCGGCGAGACGATCAAGATCCCGGCGAAGAAGGTGGTCAAGTTCCGAATCGCCAAGGCTGCGAAGGACGCCATCCTGCCGGCGAAGAAATAAGCCGGCCGAGTACTCGGGGGCGGAAGTGACATCGCGATGTCACTAACGATGTGTCTTGGGGTCTCCAGATCGACCCCGTCCGTATCGCGGGAGCGCCAACGGTTCGGAAGCCCACCGAGTTTGGTTGATTACTTAGCGCCCGTCGATGTGAACCATCGGCGGGCGTTTTGCTATGAATATGCCCGCGACCGCCGGCGGGGGTGCCCAATGGTGGAGTCCATGATCCTGTTGGCAGCGAGATCGAATCGAGACCTCAGGTTGAAACAACCCGGGCCACCCATTCAGGTTCGGAGAATCTGGGCAATCCGGCTGGACGCTACAGCCTTACTCCCGCTTTTGTTCGCCCAGTTCCAGGATGCGCAGCTCTAGGCGTTTTATCTCGCGCTGGATCGAGTAGCGGTTCATCTGCATCCAGCCCCACAGCTTTACCAACAGCAGCAATCCCGCCAGCAGCAGAATGCCCGTGGCATAAAAGATCTGCCACTTGGTATCGTCGGCCTGGAAGAACTCAACCGCCGCCAGCACGATCAGCACCATAAACGCGACGGCCTCTATCGTGGCGAGGATCGCCATCCACCGCATCTTGCCGCGGTAGATGCCTGCCCACTGGCGGAAGATGCCCTCTTCCCGGTCGAGGTCGTAGGATGCTTCCCCGTTTGCGAGTACCTTTCTGATGTCGTCGTCGAGCCTGTTCATGACTGGTCTCCTTCCAGAATTCGCCTCAGTTGCTCCCGCGCGTGATGCAGGCGGCTCTTGACCGTCCCGGCCGGGATGCCGAGGACGACGGCGATCTCGATGATGTTGAGGTCCGCGCCGTACCTCAACGTCAACAGCTCCTGCCTGTCCGGCGGCAGTTGCCGTAGGGCCTCCGCCACCGCATCGCCGTGACCTTCCCGGTGTGTGTCGTCGTTGGTCCGTTGCCGCTCGGCCAGGGCATCGACGAGACCCCTCTGCCGGCCGGCCCTGCGATAGTAATCCGCGCACTTGTTCCGCACGATGCGGTGGGCCCAGGCCGCGAACCACGCCGGGTCGCTGAGCTTTCGTATTTGCGTCAGAACGGCGATCCACGTTTCCTGTGTGACGTCCCATGCCGCGTCGTTGCTGCCCGTCAGCCGCCACGCGTACCTCCACAGTCGGCGCTGCCAGCGGCGTACGAGCAGGTCGAAGGCATCCCGGCTGCCTTCCTGGCAACGCACGACGAGCAGCTCATCGATTACTCTCTCTCGCGCCTTGTCCATGTGTTCCGCCATCTAGTCGTGCACGGGCGCGTCAAGGTTCAAAGAAACTTGGCGAAATCCCGGCCGGGTGGCAGGCTTGCTTCCAGTACGAGCCGAATCGGCGTCCTACGCCTTCAGTCCCTCGACCGGACCGCGGGGCTTCGGTTCCGCGTCAGGTGGCGGGGGCGCATCTCCGGGTCCGGCGGATTGGACCGCGGGACCGTGGGCAGGGGCTCATCCTCGGGTGGGAATCGCACCATGGCAGCCTCCCACCGTATCTTTCAGAAAGGATGGGGGCCCAACCGCCCCACCCAATTGTGAATCGCTCCAACACTACAGCGCAGATTAGGCGTCGACTGCGCCCCAGAGCCCCCGAGCTTGCTCGGGGGGTACGCTCCCACATGCCGCAAGGCGACCCCCCGACAGGAAGACCGGCTCGGGACGAGCCGGCTCGCCGGGTCGGGGGCTCTTGAGACGCTGCTGGCACGACTGTGCGCTGTAGCGGTAAACTTGGCTAAGAATCGCGGGTGATGCCGAGTTTCTCAGCCTGCTCGCGGAGTTGCCTCAGGGCGCGGTGGCAGATCATGTGGACCGAGCCAATCGAGCGGTTGAGCGTCTCGGCGACATCCGCCACCGGCCGGCCTTCGATGAATCGCATCTTGATGACATCGCGATAGTGGTCCGGCAGGCTCGCCACGCAGGTGGTGAGGATGGCCAAGGCCTCGTCCCGGCGGACGATTCGGCTCGGTGTGCCGTCGTTCGCCATGATCCTGGCCATCAGGTCGATGTACGTGGTGTGCTGCTGGGATGGCGGGGCCACCTTGATTTCCCGGCGGACGTCTCGTCGTTCAGCCCGCATGGCCCGGTGCTCGTCAATCAGTTTGCGATCCAGGATCGCGTACATCCAACGCAGAAACGAATCCTTACCCTGATAGGAGAAGCGATCGATTGCACGGAAGACCTCGAGATACACCTGCTGGAGGATGTCCTCGGGTTCGATCCGGGCCTTCATGGTCGGGTCCATTTGCCGGAGCAGGCGTGCTCTCAGGCGGGGGTGATAGAGCACCAGCAGCCGTTTGATGGCGTCGTGATCGCCTTCCCCGGCGCTGCGAATCAGGATTTGCGTGTCGTCATCAATCGCCATGCCGGGTTTCCTGGGGTGCGTTCCCGAGTGCTGCATCGGCATTTCTTCCGGAATAATCCGCCCATGCCTCAACAATACCGGATTTGAGAAGGCAACCCAACAGGTGCGCGCCAGATGGGGATGCTTGAATTTCGGGCAGGGTTTGTAATGGTGCGGTGGTCCTTCAGCGTGTAAAATTCAAAGGAGAACTGTGGCGCGGGTGACGGTGCGTCCGGCCCAGCGAGCCGGCGTGGTCCAAACCGGTCCCAGCGAGCCGGGCCGTCCCCGGCCCGGCCCGGCAAACCGGCTTGTGACGAAGACCGGCTCCGTGGCCGGTCTTCGTCACCACGTGGCGGTTTGGGTTGGCAAGTGCGCCGCATCTTGCTATGTAGCAATAAGATACTGGCCTTCAGGCCTCCCGGTCCGTGAGCATACCCATGACGTCTCCTCCCTCGAATCCGCCGGAACCGCCCGCACCCGGCGCGGAGGATGAGGAGCGTATCGGCGAGTTGCTCAACGAGTACTTCGACCGCAAGGGGTGCGGCGAGACCCTGACGAAGGACGATTTCCTGGCGGAAAATCCGGAACATGCCGAGATTCTTCGCGAACATCTTTTCGGCCTTGACCTGATCGGGCGGATGGGGTCATCAGACGGGCGGGATACGCTGCCTGCCGACCCTCCGCCCCGCGGCAGCTCGGGACGTGTCTCTCTCCAAGGTGGCACCATGCCGCCGCCAGAGATTCCGGGGTACGATATCGTCAAGGAGGTGGGGCGTGGCGGCATGGGCGTGGTGTTCAAGGCCATGCAGCTTTCCACGAAACGCGTGGTCGGGCTGAAGGTGCTGCTCGAAGGGCCGTTGGCGTCCGAGTCCTCCCGTCGGCGATTCGAACGCGAGATCGCACTGGCCGCGCAACTCAAACATCCGAACATCATCCCGATTTATGACAGCGGCGTCGCGGGGAGCCGGATGTACTACGCCATGGAGTACGTCCACGGGCAGGCGCTCGGCGATTATCTGAAACTTCAGGATCTCAGCATCGTCGAGAAGCTACGCCTGTTCGTCAAGATCAGTCGCGCCGTCGCACACGCTCACCAAAGGGGCGTCGTCCACCGCGACGTCAAGCCGTCGAACATTCTCATCGACGGCGATGCGGCACCGCACATTCTCGACTTCGGCCTGGCCAAGGCGGGCGCCCTGGGAGATACGACGACCTCCATCACGGCTCAGGTCATCGGCACGCCGGCTTATATGTCGCCGGAACAGGCCGCCGGCGATCCCAGCGCTATCGATACGCGGTCCGATGTGTACTCCCTCGGCGTGGTGCTGTATGAAATGCTGACGGGCAAGATGCCCTATGATACGAGTTCGTCCATCGGCACGGCCTTGCAGAACATCGCGCATGTGGATCCGACGCCACCCAGACAGCACCACCGGAAGATAGACGGCGAACTGTCGGCCATCGTGCTCAAGGCGCTGGAGAAGCACAAGGACGAACGCTATCAGTCGGCGGATTCCCTCTGTACGGACATCGAGAGCTACATTGCGGGCGAGCCTATCTCGGCCAAACCGGCCGGCAGCATGTACCTGCTGCGTAAGGCGATCATGCGGCATCGTCCTGTGGCCGGCATCGCAGCCTTGCTTGTCACTTTCGCGATCATCACACTCGGCCTGGTCAAATACTATTCGGGCAAGGTCGAGCAATCACAGCAACAGGTCCGCGAACTCGTGGACACGGTCTCCGAGAAAGAGGCGGAGGTCGAGAGGCACAAGCAGACGGCCGCGGTACACGCTGGTAATCCAGAGGAAGCCGAGAAGGCGCGGCGCGACCTGGAGTGGTCACTCCGAGACATGGGCGTTGACAGCCGGAGAATCCTCGACCCGGCGCTTCGCGAGCTCAGCCTGAGCATCGAGGCGGGCGAGGATCCTCGGTTCGCGATGGTCCGTATATTGATGTCAGTGGTCTCGGACATGGACACACAGGAGTCCGTGGAGCCTCTCTCCAAATCGCCTGATGTGGATGACTGGATGGAACCGCAATTCAGCCCACGGCCTCGGGCACTTCGCGAGGATACGCCCGGGGAAGAACCGCTCACCAAGGCGGAGCTGATGGATGCCTTGAAGACCGTCGAGCGATGGAGGCGGTCAGTCGGTTCGTCGCCCAGACAACGACCCACGACTCGCCCCGCCGCTACTCAGCCGGTGGGCACCCAGCCGGCGCCTCCCGAGGTACTGAACGAAAACGCCGGCGCGTCTGAGCCCGGCGAGCCGTAGGGGCCGGCGCTCCGCCGGGGGGAAAAAGGGGGTCAGGCTTACTTTATCTTGGCCAATCACTCGAATAGAGCGATGGCTCTGACGAAAAAGTAAGCCTGACCCCCTTTTTCCCCTCGTCAGTGCTGAAGTTGTTTGGCCAGTTCTCCCGCTGTCAGCGTCAAGGCCTCCAATTTGTCCGCCTGAATCTCGCCGGGCTGGTATCCCACGACGAGGCCGGGCAGGATCTCCCAGGTCCTGTCCCGCGGTTGATCAGCCAGCCAACGCCCGACGGGGCCGGCCAGGATGGATCGCCACAATTCAGGATCTTCCACGATGGCGATGTTCCCTGCTTCCTGAGAATCGGAACTCGGCGTGCTCGAGAACGGAACCGCGTGGCAGGCGGGGCCTTGGACGGTGGCTGTCACCCATTCTTGTCGTGTAATCGTTGCGCGGCTGCATCCATGATCGACCTCCTGCACCACGACCAGCCAGGGATGGAGCTGCCGACGTTGTTCAAAGCCGGTCTCGAACTCGTATGAGAACACGATGGTCCGGCCCTTGGTCCGGTAGGATGCGGTGATGCGTCGGCCGTGGCCGATCTGAGTCAGCGCCGCGTCCTCGATCTGTCGGAGGATCTGCCGGTTCGACTGCGTCGGCAACTCCCAGGCGTGGCGTGCCGCGAGCGCGAGTCGCAGCAATCGCTCGCGTCGCCGGCGAAAGGCGAGCGCGGCAACCATCAGCGCCGCCAATCCCCCGCCTGCGATGATCAAACCATGGTCGGTCAAGTGCGCGGGTCCGGACGTGGCTGCGGAGCCTTCTTCGGCTCCTTGTCGGGCTTCTCGCCTGTGTCACTGGGGGGCGATCCCGTATCGCCTTCCACCGTCGCCGGGCCTTGGGGTACCGGCAGCAACCGCACGTCGTAGTTTTCCTGCGGGTGTTTCAACGAGGCGATCCATTTCTGGAGACGCCGGAATGCCGGCGTCTTGCGAGACTTGAGCACAGGCTTCGACGTGATGCCGCTCGGGTGTCGTAACTCCGGCCTCACGTCCTGGGCCGGCAGCATGTAGGTGAGCAGCAAGGAGTTTTCGGGCTGGCTGCGATCGATCACCAGATGCCGTCCGGCGCCGGTCTCGTTGAGCATGAGGAAATTCGCGTAGGTTGTGGCGGGCCTTCGCTTGGGGTCCTTGAATAACCGGAACAGAACGCCGTCATCCGCGGAGGTGGAGGCGTGGCAGCCCTGCTGGGCGCAGGTTCGGGTGACAAGCGGCATGACCTTCTTGCGGAATTCGACGAAGATCTCCGGGTCGGTCTTGATCTCGACCTTGTCCGCGTACTTGGCCCCCTTGTAATACGCGATGTGGTGCAGCTTCTGTGGCGCCGTCAATTTCCGGAAAGCGCGGCGCGCCTTCTTGCCCCGAAAACTCGGATCCCCCTCCATTTCAATCAGGAACTCCTCAACGGTTTCACGCGACAGCTTGACCGTGACGCGGTCGGGGCGGTTGGTGGCCAGGCGGATGCCGCGCAACTCGAGATACCGAATCCGGTTGATCTCCTCCGGCGTGAGTTTCCGCAGGCCGGTCGGGGGGTTCAGGACGTTGTCGTTCGGCTCGTCCGCATCGTCCTTATCCTCCGGTGGTGGGGGCTGGTAGGCGTGAAGGATGGGATCATCCATCCTCGCGATGCCGTCATCCGCCGCTGCCGTACCGCTCGTGAACTGCATCAATGCCACTGGCAAGCCGACGGAACAGAGGGCGATGCCAAGCAACCAGCCGAATCGTGATTTCATGCCCGTTTTCATGGGTCAGTCTCGATGGGGTGACGATGGTCTGTGCATCGGCGTATCCACGGGTGTATGATCACGACGGTTTCACGGAATCCGTCTCAGGTCCTTCGGAATAAGAACTCTCGCCTCGGCATTCTAGTCGAGGTATTCGTTCCAGCAGTCATTCGGCTACCCATCGGCAGGCAGGACCGGCTCGAGACGAGCCGGCTCTCTGCCTCGGGGGCCTTATCAACACCGGTTTTTGCGCCGATGTCACATTCCGGGAGCAAATCCGAATGCCGACGCTTGATGCTCCGCGTTTCCTATTCTAGTCTACTTCCGGCGGGTTCGCGTCGTCCGAATCCTTTGTGGAAACTGTTTATGACCGAACATTCTCCGAGTCTCGAATCGCTGGTCGGTTGCCGGGTCGTCATGGATACGGCGGGTCCGGCGACATTTCTCGGCACGCTCGTGGAAGTGTGTACAGACGGCTATTGGCTGGCAGATGCCGATTTTCGTGACCGGGCCGAAGGGCACGACTCCAAGGACCGCTATATCTGCCATGCCTTGGAATTCGGCATTCGGCCCAATCGCAAACGGCTGTTCATTTTTAGCAGCGCGGTCATCAGCGTTTCGGCATTGGAAGACGTGGTTCCTGATTGACGAGACGAGCCCGTGAGGCAAAAAAGAAACGCCCCCGGCGTTGTCGTCGGGGGCCTTCTGGTGATGCGTTACGGTGGCCGCGTTGTGTCGCGATGCGGCCCAGGCGATCGACTATTAAGGAGTCGCGCTGGAATAACGTAAACGGTTGATCCGCCAAACGGCAAGCCGGCAGGCCAGCCAAGCGGCACAATCGATCATGTTATTCCTACGCGATGCCTAACCGGCCAGGATGGCTGCGACAAAACCGGGGATGTCGCCATCGTCGAGGCCGCCGTCGTCGTCAAAATCCCCCGCACAGATTTCGTCCTGCGTCGGGGTGCCGAAGATTGCGGTCACGAATGCCTGAATGTCGATGCCGTCGATGTTGGCGTCGCCGTTGATGTTGCCGTCGGGAGGCGCTGGGCATCCTTGGCAGGGGTCCGGCGGGCCGCAGTCGGTGAACGGGCCAACCCAGGTCCCAACACCGATGCAGTCGATCTCAAACTGATCGGGCTGGCATAACTCCCCGATACAACACGCTCCAAGCGGCTGTGTGCATTCCGTTGTCACGCATTCCGTGAGGGGGCCCTCAAACGCGCCGCTCAACTGGTTACAGACTATCTCGATGACATTCTGGCAACTCCCATCGGGCATGCAGCACGCACCCAGCTTGCACACGTTATCGACGCACTGCGTTCCATTGCCGGCATAATACCAGTCGCCGGGTAGGGTATTCTCGCAGTAATACTGCGTCACGCCATTCACACATCCCCCAAGGCCATTACAGCAGGCCCCGGTCGGGGTGGGGCATGGTTCCACCACGGTGCACGTCTGACCTACATAGAAGGTGTCGCCGGGATCTTGGCAGTCGCCCTCGTCCACGTCGTCTACACACACGGCATTCAAATCGCAGCAAGCACCGTTCGCCTCCTGACAGTCGATCACGGCGCGGATAAACCAATCGCCCGAAACACCCAGAGATTCCGAAGTTACCCAGCCGTCGTCGATCGAAAAGACCGCGTTTTTGTTGGGTTGAATACCATCCGCATCGAAAACGATGGATGGGCCCAAGCCAGGGCTATCATTATAGAACTTCAAGGAGACCACGAAGACTTGGCCGTTTGTGACGGGAACGTTAATGGGTATCGTCTGGGGCTCGTCCGTGTAGCGCCACTCGTTGGTCACGCCATCAGTCAGGACCGGTCCTATGAGTTCTAAAAGCTGCGCGCCGGGGGTCGGATAGGTCCCGCCTTCGAAGATGGTAATTCTATCTTCCAATGATTGGGGTGCACCGCCAAACCACGATCGCCAGAAAATCTGAACCGCAACAATGTTTCCGTCACACGGCGCGGTCAGCCAGACGGCCGCGCTTTCTCCCTCCACGAAACAGGGACAGATCGTGGCGAGTGATCCATCGATGACCGAGTCATTCTGGACGACGACCTCCTCAGCCCGTCCCTCCACCGTGACGAATAGCGTGGACAGCGCGCAACAGGCGGACATGACCAACGGTACGTAGCCTCGATAGTTCCTGAACATCACCTTCACTACCTCCTGTTCCGCGGCTTACAGAGGCGTCTCGTCGCCTCACGGCGGAAATGCCTATCTCCTCGCCTCCGTCGGCCCTGAGGCCGGCGTTCTGACCAGGGCGTTGGTTCTCGATGCGAGCCCGGCATGGCACATCCTGCTCACGGCAGGATGACAGATGCGCAACGGCCCTTATTCCTCATTATTCCAGGATTGGTGGAGGAATTCAATACTGGGCGTCTAACGTATTGGAGAAACGGGGTGCGTCACAATTATAGGCAGGTTCTCGGCACTGCGATGAGAGCCTCCGACGCGGCGAGCCGGCTTGTCTCAAGCCGGTCTTCCTGTCGGGGAGTACGGTCCCGCATTCGCCCGGCTACCCCCCGAGCAAGCTCGGGGGCTCCTGAACGCTGCTCGAACAACTTATCGTCAGCATATCACAAGATGCCCGCACTGAAACTGTCCTCATCGGGAGGCGAGTCTGCGGGTGTCTCGCGCGGGGGTGTCGCCGGTAGGGGGCGTTCTTCGGCAACGGAATCCGCCGGGGTGGTTTCAGGTGCCTTGTTATCGCCGCGCCGCCGCCTTCGCCCGTCCTTGTCACGACCGCCACCGGCCTTCCGCCGTCGAGCGGCTGCCGAAACCGTCAACTCTGAGACGAGTTCATCGTAGTCGGAAGGGGCGAGATCGTCGCTTTCTTCTTGCGATTGTGGTTGATAGCCCGGCTGCTCGGCGTTCTCCTGCTCGAGGAGGTAGGCCTCGATCACCGCTTTTTGGATGCGTTCACGGCAGGCTGCGTTGATCGGATGGGCGACATCCGCGTGGAGCTTGACGCGTCCGCCTGAATCGCGCGGCGGGGCGCCTTCGCCCACTCGCGAGCCGCAGTCGTTGCAGTATTTCGCCTTGAGGTGGTTCTTACCCCCGCATTGGGGGCACCTTGCGGCGAGCTTCCGCGAGGGCATCGCGACAAAAGGCCCGTCAGGACCTTCGATGACCTTCAAGTCGCGAATGACGAAATCCTCGTCCAGCGTCATGCTGCAAAACGCGCGCAAGCGTTCACTATGATCGCCGAGCAACTTGACGCGAATCTCGGTGATGTTCATGGGTCAACCTCCCTGTTTCCAACGTTGCAGGCTCGTCGGATGTTCTGTGCCGTCCATCTTGCGGCGTGTCTGGGGCAGCGGTGCGTTTCGTTGTTGTTGTCTCGTCACACCGTCGGCACGACTCGGAGGTCTGTGCCGTCGCCCGCCGCCGTTGATGCTCGCTTGCTCCAATCCTCTGCTTCGGCCTCCTCGTCGAACAAGGCGAATAGACAACTGCCGCTGCCGGTCAGATGGACGCTTCGCCCGTTTAGCCCATCGAGGATCCCGTGCAGTTTTGCCAATCGCGGTTCGCCTGCAAAGGCTGCGTCTGCCAGGTCATTGAATAGCCGAGTCGATAGTGCCGCAGCATCGGGGTACGGGGGCGCCCACGGCTCCGATCGTTGCGCGGGAGTAGTATCTTCCGCGCGCCAACGCCGATAGACATCGGTCGTCGAGACGCCAAATGCCGGCACGATCAAAGCCACCCAGCCTTGCCAGTTTGCGGGGAGTCGTTCCACGCGTTCTCCACGACCTCGTATTACGGCGGCGCCCGATTCCAGAAACAGGGGCACATCGGAACCCAGGCCTGCTGCCAGCGGCATCAGTTGGTCGACGGACCAGTTCAACTCCCACAGCGCGTTGAGCCCAGTCAGCGTCGCTGCCGCATCACTGCTGCCCCCGCCAAGCCCGGCGCCGACCGCGATGTGTTTCTCCAACTCGATGTTCGCGGCGGCTTTCCGACCGGAGGCCTCTGCCAGGGCCACGGCCGCTCGCCACACGAGGTTCGATTCGTCAGCGGGCAAGGAGGCCCCCGCATCCCGCACGTGCAGCGACAACTCATCCGCGTGCCGGAACACCAGATAATCGAACCACCCGATCGTCACGACCCAGGATTCCAATTCGTGGAAACCGTCGGGCCTGCGGCCGAGCACGGCGAGCGTCAGGTTCAGCTTCGCCGGGGCGCGATGGCGGATGGTCTGGGATGCGCTCATGGTCTTGACGTCATACCGCCTCCGGGACGGCTACCGGTCGGAACGAGGATGCCCGGGTACGGGTGAATAGTAGCGCCAGTGGATCGCAGGGTGTCAAGTTCCTCGGTTCGACTTCATGCGTCCAACTCAGTCGGCCCTGGGGCCCGTGATTCTCTGTTCGCGCCGTGACCGGCGCCGATTCGCGACAGTCCGATGGTGAGGAGGAAGCCCACAATCAGGAGCAACCCCGACACGGCATGCTGCTGAGTTCCTTCCGGATGGACCATCCCGCCCAGCGCGACCACCGAACCCAACAGAATACCGAGCAGCAGCCCCAGCGTCGGTTTCTCGTGACGCCGCAGAAGCCATTTCAGGATATTCGTCACGACGATCAGACTGACCAAGGCGCCGATCGCGACCGGGATGATGACGTGCAGCGAGGCCGGATCGCCGGTCTTCGCCATTGAGATCGCCGCGAGAATCTGCTCGTAACGCCCGAGCAGCAGCAGCATGTAGGACCCGGAGACGCCGGGGAGGACCATCGCGCTCATGCCCAGGACGCCGGCCGCAAGATCCAGGGCAGGAGCCCGCTCGATCGAGAACTCTCCCCGCTTGATCTGGTCCTTGAATTCCGCTTTTTGTGCCGGACTGAGCTCCGGCGTCTCCGGTCTGGTCAGGCCGATCGCGACCATCGCGAGCAATCCCACAAGCATGGTCACAATCGAAGTCGTCGTAACGGGCCGGATCATCTTCCACAGCAGGGGCACGCCGCCCAGCGTCAATCCGATGAACAGCGCGTACATGGCCGCACGGTGCAACTGCATCAGCTTCAACAATGGTGCGGCCAACAGGATGATCGTCAGGCCGGCGGCCACCGCGACGATGCCGAGCAGAATCACGCTCCGCCGCGTGAAACGCAGACGAGTGGCGTCGGCTACCGCGGAGATGACCTCGTCGTACAGGCCCATAATCAGGATCATCGTGCCGCCACTGACGCCCGGCACTAGGTTGGCCAGCCCCATCAGCACGCCGGCGATGGTGCAACGGATCAGCGGGAGGGGACGTTCAACAGTCGTTGGAGGTTCTCGTTCCACCATTCGTTGATCTCGTTGGCATTCATTCATGGTGCGGCGTTTCTTGTTTCACGGCCCCCCGCGGAAGCGGGGGGCTTGCGAGTCTGGGTCATCCCGGAAACCCCTCGCTCCCGCGAGGGGCTAGGTGCTTCCACTCGCCGAGCATCCTAGACGGTTCCGCGTTTGCTTGCACACCACCGCCGGGGGCCGGGGTCGCTCGGATCCGTGACACTATCGGCGGGGCTGATCAGAGCCCCAAGCGTCAGCGCGGGGCTTTCGTGGTCAGACCGTTGGTCTTCGGACCCGCTCGCTTACGCTCGGGGCTCTGATCCGGTCCCCGACGCGGGTGAGGTCAGGCGCCACTTCGCTGTTTCGCGAGCCGCCAATTTGTCATGGACCCCACGGACACTGGCAGGCAAGCCGCCAGTGGCACCCCACCGCCGATTGTGTCATGGCCCCGGGTCGCTCTTTGCGCCGAGGGGATCCCCGTTTTCGCGAACTTCGGACGGCGCGGCCTATTGCCACCGCGTTCGCAGACCCGATGATGGATACAGGCTGGGTGCTGATGTTGATGGCGAGGAGATCGTTCAGCGTGATGCCGACGAAACGTAAGACCTCCGGGCTCGTTGTCCTGATCGCCGTTGCGGTCGGGCTGGGCGCGGACTGCCCGTTCCTTCGGGGATTGCCCTCATTCGACGCGGGCGATGGTGAAGGGGCTCCGGTTCGCACGCCCATCGTCTTGCGGCTCGTCAACAATTCGGGCGTGGACGTCGAGTTGACTGCGACGTTCTTCGCGGGCGAGCGGGAGGTTCGCCGCACCACACGTCGCCTGGCGGCCGAAGGCGTCGAGGCGAATGAGCAGCTCGTTCCAACGGCCGCTGATTCCATCCACATCGTGGCGCGCGAAGGGTCCGGCCCCGCTATTACCGCCAAGCCCGGCGACATGCTCGCGGATGCGCGCATTCCCATCGACCCCGCGACTCAGCCGGGACAGACGATTATCTTTACCATCCATGCACCGGGTTTTTTGGACTGCAACGATAACGGCATCGAAGACACGGACGAGGTGGTTGCCGGCTGGGCGCCTGATTGTAACGGCAACGGTATGCCCGACGAGTGCGACCTACAGAGCGGCGCGTCGGATGACTGCAACGGAAACGGCATCCCCGACGGCTGCGACATCCTTGGCGGGCTGGCCCACGATTGCGACGGCAACGGCGTTCCCGACGTGTGCGACATCGAATCAGGCGAATCCGTCGATACTGCGGACTGCAACGAGAATGATGTTCCGGATCGTTGCGACATCACAGCCGGTCTCAGTTTCGACTGCAACATGAACGGTGTACCGGACGAATGCGAGTCGCCGGCGCCGGTCGTCATCCTTGTGGCCGAGGGGTCGAGGATCATCAAGACCGACCAGGACGGCGGCACGTCGGGCACCCTGATCGATCTGAGCGACTTCGCGTTGGGAAGCCTTCGCAAGATGGCCGTGGATGCCCTTGGCGCGCGGCTGTATTTCACGTCCATCGTCAGCGTCAGTGACGGCACCGTGCACGGCGTTTCCCTGGCGGGTGGGGTGCCGCAGGAACTGATTCATACGCAGGAAGAAATCGGCGGCATCGGCCTTGATCTGCGCGCAGGCGGCAGCAAGATGTTCTGGAGCGCGGTCAACCATCCCGCGACTGATTGGGTCATCCGCAGTGCGAACCTTGATGGGAGCAACGTTGTGAACGTCGTCGACGGGCTGCCGGACAAAGTCGTCAAGCCCAGCGTCGACGCCCTGAACCACCAGCTTTACTTCACCGTCACCCAA
The DNA here is from genome assembly GCA_030593565.1 of Phycisphaerae bacterium. Taxonomy (GTDB): domain Bacteria; phylum Planctomycetota; class Phycisphaerae; order UBA1845; family UTPLA1; genus JAFGQA01. The sequence goes on from JAUVGW010000049.1 coordinate 20,470, forward strand.
CCGGGCGGGCCCAACTTGATCCAGCGATTTGGGCTACTGGATTCAGTCTTGGAGACGATCGTGTTTGGTATCCTCGATCCTCAGGATCTGGAGCTATGGCCCGAGCACGGCATGTTGTACTGGGCGGAGCAAGGCGTGCCTTCCGGCGGCCTCCTCAGTGCGACGCTGGAAGGACAGTCGCAATTCTTGCTCGTCACTGAGCCGACGATTTCGGCTCTCGCGATCGATCGTGAGAACTGCAAGATGTACTGGACGGCAATAGGGCAGGGCGGCACTGGGGAAGGAACCCTCGGCCGCGCGGATCTCGATGGCTCGAATCCTGAGATCATCCTGACCGGTCTGGATAAT
>JAUVGW010000082.1 GCA_030593565.1 Phycisphaerae bacterium
ATCGCCTGGGCCTGACGGCACCCCAACGCCTGCGAACGATCAACGAGGTCGAACAAATGTAGTGTAGACTCTTGCCCCCGAACCGCCCTGGCGCTATCCCAAAGGCCGTCTTTGCCTCACTACTGCGTAACTTGGGCTAACACTACAGCGCAAAGTCGTGCCAGCAGCGTCTCAAGACCCCCCGACCCAGCGAGCCGGCTCGTCTCGAGCCGGTCTTCCTGTCGGGGGGTTGCCTTGCGGCATGTGGGAGCGTACCCCCCGAGCAAGCTCGGGGGCTCTTGGGCGCAGTCGCCGCTTACTTTGCGCTGTAGGGCTAATCCAGCCGCGAAGCGAGCGCGATATCCAACCACGGAGCGCCAGCCAGATTCAGCCGCGGAGCGGCGACGGACTAAAGACCGCGGCGAAGCGCAGCGAGCACTGGGTCGCCGGATCACGAAACCCACAGCCCCCAACGGGGGCGACGGAATGACTTTGCGCAATGGTGCCACTGAGAATGCAGCTTGGTCCATTGTCAAGGCGGCTTTGACCTGTTGCGCGATGACCAGGACGTGTGACACTGCTTCAAGCAGTGTCTCTCTGTGTGCACGGCGATCGTATTGCAGCACTGCTTGAAGCAGTGGTACAAAAATCCTGCAATGGAGGGCTGACAGAACACTCGTCTGTGTTCGTGACACGACGGCCGAGGTCGTCTAGGATGAACGCGTTCTCCGACGTGCCATGTGTTCAACGATGCGCCGTCGGTGAAACGTGGCAGCGGTGGATGCACGAATGCGAACATGGGCTGCCTCGTGACTCGGGCCGCCACGGAGCGGCTTGGATACAGCGTGGCGAAAGCCCTTGGGATTCCGGCTGGGGAATCCGAACGTGTCTCACGGAGGTTCAACTATGGCACAAAGTCTGGTCATCGATGGCAGTCAACTCAAGCGGCTGATGAAGCTCGTCCGCTCGATCTCGTCGAAGAAAGCCATGACCGTCCTGCAATTGCAGAAGCGGCTGAACGCATCGCGCCGGACAATCTTCCGGGATCTGAATGCGGTCGAGAAGATGGGCATCAGTGTTGACCTCGGCGCGAAGGGCTACACGGTCAAGGCGAGTGCCGCCGCGTGCAAGAAGCTGCTCACCGAGCATCAGGTCAAGGTGCTAAACAAGTTTCTCGGTGCTTGCTTGAAGTAGGTGCCACCCAAGGGCAATCGCAAGAATGGCGGATGTAGCGGCCGACCCCCGTGTCGGCCGTAGAACACCAACGGTTTACGACGGCCGACACGGGGGTCGGCCGCTACACGGGCGCGCAAACCGCTGCAAAGACCACCGTCCGGCCATTCTTGCGATTGCCCTGGGTGCCACCCCCGTCGGTGGTGTTACTGGGGGGACGTCTGTGACACAGTGTGGTTGCGGTCGAAGAACGCCTCGAGAAGAAGATAGGTGGACCGTCCGGGAAACCAGGCTGCCGGTATCCACTCGGTTCCGATAGGGCCGCGCGGCGATAACGAGAAACGGCTTTGTGGGCGCGGGTCACCGATCGAGCCGATGAATCGTAGTGTTGGACATGACATCATCGGGCCGCGGGAAAGGGGGTATACCGTGCAGTCAACAGCTTCACCGCCGCAGAGAAAATCCACACGCCGAACGTCCGGGGGCATCAGCCTTAGGCCGACTGATTCGTCCGGAAGATCGCCGAACGTCTCGACGGCGCGTGCCCCATTGCCGTCAATCGACAAAGGCCTTCCGATGGAGCGCGCGCCGGCGGGCGGCCCTCCGCTGGTCGCCTCGGTCGTCCTGCTCCTCCTCGGTGGCGCGGCATTCTGGTACAGCTCCAGTCAGGACGTCTTGTTGGGGCGGATCGCGGCCCCGATCCTGATGATGGCGGCGATGCACGGCCTGTGGCGCGGCGGGTTCTTCAAGCTCGCGTTGTTGCCGTTTGCGTTTTGCGTGCCGTACCTCGCGGCGGCGCATTCCGATCTGGCTGATCCCGTCGTCAAGGCCGTGACCGGTTCGTCCAACGGTCTGATCAGCAGCATCACGATGGGCGCGACGGCGATGGTGGTGCTGCTGATCGCCCGCGCGCTCGTCAAGCGTTTTCGCCGCCGGCACATCGCCACGCGCAGAGTCGCCCTGTCCGCCGACCGCTTTGTCGGGACGGGCGTCGGGGTGGCGGAAGGCGCTTTTATCGTGTTGTGCATCTGCTGGCTCGCCGTGATGCTCCACCCCCACGCCGCCGTCGTGCGAGACCACCCGGACACGAAACCCGACTCCTTCCGCCACCAAGTCGCGGGGGCTTTGATTCGTCTCGCGGATGAACTGAGCAACGAACCGCTCGCCGGCGTCGTCAAGGCCACGAACTTGATCGAGCGGACGCCGGTTTTGCGCGACGCGATCAACAACCTGAATGCGACGGGTCAATTCGACATCGACAGCCTGGACCCGGACGTAAGGAGCAAGCTGGGCGAGCTATTGCAGGCACAGCCCGGCGGGGAACTCGGAGACCTCGACACCTTGATCGACAAGTACCGCCGCGGCAACGAGGCGCGAGACAAGGCCTACCGCGAGATGGAAGCACTTCGAAATCGCGATCATTGATTCGGGCGGGCCGCGTGGCGCCGCAAACCTTCTCGATTCCGATTTTGAGTACTGGTGAATTTATGGTGCCACGGGCGGCTTGACCGCCCGTGCCGGCACTGGCAGCAAGCTGCCAGTGGCACCCACTGCTCAAAGTGTACCAGTACTCGATCTTGTGCCACGTCTGGTTCAACTGTGACGATTGTTCGATTCCTGATCGCGGGACTTCTCGTATTCGGGAGCCCGCGCGGACTAGGGCAGTTTAAGTCGTGTAGGTCGGGTCCGCAGACCCGACAATTCATGAACACGTCACAGACATTTGTGTCGGGCCTGCGGGCCCGACCTACCTGACTTCCTGCGACGCCTTGCGCTGCCGAAGTCTGTGAAGCACTGGTCGTTGACCACGCTGCGCGAGAAGCTGATCAAGATCGGAGCCAAGGTCGTCCGGCATTCCAAGTACGTGACCTTTCAAATGGCGGAGGTAGCGATGCCGAGCGAGTTATTCGCAGCGATCTTGGAGCGCATCCAGCGGTTCGGTGTGCCACCGCCGCTGTTGCGACGCGGATGAGTGTCGCGAAAGGGCAAATAGCATGACGATCCCAGCCAAACGCCGGTTGGTGCTGCGCCGGGTGGCGGGCGAATACCCTCCACAGCGTCCCGACAAGCGGAAAGGGGTCAGATTGGGCGTTCAAACGCAGGCATTCTGGTCAGAATCTCCGCACCGGCTCGGATCGGAGGCAAAGATCCGCTAGAATGACGACCTTGGAGGCGGCAAAAGGGCAATCCCGGTTTGGAGCTGGCAGAGGAACATAGGCCTGGGGAGACGACATGGATCGAATGGACTACTTCATCGAACTCTACGGCACCCTCCCCAGGGCCGGGCCCGGCGACAACGCCTTGACCCGCAAGGCCTTCGAGATGATGGAAGGTCTACCGCCAAGACCCAGAATCCTGGACATTGGATGCGGTCCAGGGATGCAGACCGTCGAGCTTCTCAGGCTTTCCGGGGGCACCGTTGTAGCGCTTGACCTGCTGCCGCAGATGATCGCACGGGTGAGGAGGGCTGCCGAGTGTGCAGGGGTCGAGGACCGGCTCGAGACTGTACAGATCGACATGAACGACATGGCGTTCGAGTCCTCCACTTTCGATGTGATCTGGTCCGAGGGCGCTATCTACTTCATCGGCTTCGAAAAGGGACTCGCCAAAGTGAAGGACTTCGTCAAACCCGGTGGGTACGTGGCGGTTAGCGAGGCTGTGTGGCTCGAGTCCAATCCACCCCGGGAAGCCGTCGACTTCTGGCGGGAATATCCCGAGATCGGCAGCGTCGAAAGGAAACTCGATGTTCTCTCGGGACTGGGCTACGAGAGCATCAATCACTTTGTCCTGCCCGCGTCATCCTGGACCGAGTTGTACTACAACCCTTTGGCGAAACGAGTTACCGAGAACGAACAGATGTGGAAAGGAATTCCGGAGGCCGAAGCCGTTCTGGCGGAAGCCCGGAAGGAGATATCGGTATTCGGGAAATGCTCGCAGTACTACAGCTACGCCTTCTTCATCATGCGCAGATGACTCAATGCTGGTCGAACTGTCTCTCCGTGAAGCTGCATCAGTGAAGAGGATTGCCCAGGGTAACGCAGGATGGCTACCCCCGGCTGGCCGGACCAGCCAAGCCCCAGGTGTCGGACGATGACAACAGATCGTCAGGATTTCGGTGAGGAATCATTCCGAATTGGCGGCGGCGATGAGAAATGTGGCCTGATAGCCTTTACCACGAGCACGCCGGGCGGCGTGATGTCGGGCGGCGCGACGTTCCTCGGATGTGCCGGCGGCGCCGCTTTGCTGGTCTTCGGGATCTGGTACCTGGTCATCCTGTTTGACTATCGCAACGCCTTCCGCGTCGCCGCGGCCGAGGCTCGCAGCTTTGCTTCCGACGGCGGACCGAAGGTACCGCGTTCGTTCGTTTCTACCAGCACATCGAGCGCCATCGAATGGCCCATGGTACCGCCCTCGCCGCCAGCCCAAGACTGACACCTTGCGAGACGTCACGTGCCCGATCAGCGCCCCGTTTCAGCGTTGGGTACTGGTACAGTTTGAATTGGGGAGCATCGGCCTCTGGCCGGTAGGCAGGTCACAAACGAGGATTTCGTGCCGGCGGGACGCCGATGCTCCCCAGACGCTACCAGTACCTCAGCGTTGCGGGGGTGTTCCGCCCCTGGGTTGATTCGTGTATAATGCGGCCTCGCCGGTTTGAGTCGTGGGCGAAAGGCCCCGGACGGAGGATATCCACACGGACCTCGATCGCCTCGTGCACGACCGGCCGACTTGGTGCATGATGCGATCCCCGGCGATCGGCGGCCGTGGGTGTGCCAGGCGATACGATCCTGCCGCCGACTGCTCAGCCGCAGTTCGGCACATGTCAAAGGACGCCCGACATGCTCGTCCAGCATCGTCTATTCCTGACCTTCGAAACCGCTCACGTCCAGGAACCCTTCACCTGGGAAATGACGCAGCAGTTCAAGAACGTGATGTTCAACCTCTCCGCCCTGAACGTCGGCGTCCACGAAGCCGACATGACCATCGCCCTCATCGGCGAGCCGGACGACGTAAAAAAGGCGAAGCAGTACCTCAAGGAGCAGAGCGTTACCGTCAAGACCATCTCCTCGCACAAGTACAAGGGCAAGCTGCCGAACGTCCCGAAGCGTCTCCCAAAGCGGCCGCCCGACGCTCAGATCGTCGAACGGAAGCTGTGGCTGACCCTCATCGGCGGGCAGAAGAAGGAGCCGCTGTTATGGCTGATGGCACGAAAATACGACGTCGGCTATAAGCTCATGCACTCGACCACCGGAGAAAGAATGGCGATCCTTTCGCTCCTCGTTTGGGGTCCCGGTGAAGAAGTGCAGAAGGTCGTCAGCTATCTCCGCAGCAAGGAAATCAACGTCGAATACGGCGAAGTCGGCGTCAGCGCTCCATTCATTCCGCTGGACTGAGTGATCCTCGCAAACTGAGGCAGCGAGCGAACCATGAATGAAAACGCCAAAGGCAATGCATTCTGGACCGCGCTGGTGGCCATGCTGATGCTGTACTACGGATGGATGGTGGGGGGATGGGTTTACCCCGCCACAGCGTCGAGCACGTACATCACAGCGCTCGATGCCTTCGATTGGATGCTGAAGATCGGTGGCGGCTGCTTCCTTGTTGTCGCGATCATATGTTTGATCGGTCTGCGCATCGGGCTTCTGCTTGACGCGATCGTCTCACTGGCCTGCGGCCTGACCTTCATCACTTGCTGCGCGATTTGGATCGTGGGCGACGGACTCAATCTGCAAAACCTCGTGTACCTCGCCTTCGGCGCCTTGTTCCTCAACGCCGCACGAAGAACGGCCGGCTCGTTTTTCGCGACGCGATCATGCCCCGCTGCAGCACCGGGCGCCGTTGCGACGGGCTCCACCGGCCGACGAGGCTGGTTCGGCGCAGGGGTACCAGATGCACCCCCATCGGCCAAACCGCCTGAACCTCCACACCCCGCGTCCATCCGACCGAAATCGCTTCCCAAGGACGGCGAACCGCCGCCGCCGGACGGCTACCTCGCCGCGCTTTCCAAGGAAGACGAAGAACCGCCCACCGCCTCGTTTGAATGACAACCTCCGCTGGATTTCTGCGATGGACCACGCCGACCCATCCAAACCAAACACCGATCAATCCGACCTGGCTCGCTACTCCCGGCAGGTCATCTTCGAGCACCTCGGTGAGCAGGCACAACGCAGGCTCCTCGCCGCCCGCGTCACCCTCATCGGATGCGGCGCACTGGGCACCGTCCTTGCCGACATGCTCGTTCGGGCCGGCATCGGCTATTTCAGGATCGTCGACCGCGACTGTGTCGAGCTTAGCAACCTTCAACGGCAGATCCTCTTTACAGAGAAGGACGCCGCCAACGGTGTGCCCAAGGCCGTCGCCGCCGCAAAGCGCCTCGCCGAGATCAACGCCGACGTGGCCATCGATCCCGTCGTCATCGATGCCAACAGCGCCAATGTCGAGTCCCTCGCCGAGTCCACCCAACTGCTCCTCGACGGCACCGACAACTTCGAGACGCGCTTTCTGATCAACGATGTTGCCGTCAAACGCTGCTTGCCGTGGATCTATGGCGCGTGCGTCGGTGCCGAGGGCATGGTCCTGCCAATCCTGCCTGGCATCACGCCCTGCCTTAAGTGCATCTGGGAACAGCCGCCGCCGGGCGTCGGCCCGACCTGCGATACCGCCGGCGTCATCGCGCCCATCGTCCACATCGTGGCCGCCCTACAGGCCGTCGCTGCCATTCAGATTCTCACCGGCAACACGACCGAGCTGAACCGCAAGCTCGTCCGTATCAATTCCTGGACCGGCAGCTTCGATCAATTCGATCTCCAAAGCGCCCGTGACGAGGGCGACTGCCCTTGCTGCAGGCATGGAGAGTTCGCTCACCTCGCGGGGCAATACGACGCCCGCACAGCCGTTCTGTGTGAGCGCGACGCCGTCCAGATTCGCGCAGGGACCGATATGGGCGTGGATTTCGAGCAGATCGCGGCCAGGATCACGCCGATCGCTAAGTCGCCCCCGACGCTCAACCGATATCTCCTACGCTTCGACGTCGATCGCTACCAGGTCACGCTTTTCAGAGACGGCCGGGCGATCATCAAGGGAACATCCGAGCCCGACGAAGCCCGTTCGGTGTACGCGAAGTACATAGGGACGTGAACCGCCCGAGGGGGGAAAAGGGGGTCAGGCTTACTTAATCGTCAGAGTCATCACTTAATTTGAGGTGTCGGCCAAGATTAAGTAAGCCTGACCCCCTTTTCCCTCCAGGGCCGAAATACCGAAACAACGACGCCAAGGAATCACCTGACATGCCGCTGCATCGAACCGGAACAACTAAACGATACACCCGCACATCGAGGACGGCCGCGTTCTTTCTCGTCGTGGTGCTCGTGGGCCTGACCGCCGCCTGCGCCGAGCTTGCCAAATTCGGGCAGCTCAGTGATCGCGAAGGCGCTTTCTCCATCGGCAATGCGAAGATCGAGCAGCAGCAGGACGATGACTCCTGGAAGCAGCTCGGCAAGACCGACGGCCACGGCCGAATATGGATCCTCAAGAAGGACATCGACAGCGGCGGCAGGATCAGGATCACGAAGTCGGGCTATTATCCGCTGGTCATGGAGGAGGGCGAGTTCTTGCAGGATGACAACCTCCTCATGACCCCCAGCGGCGGGGGGGATTGGGGCGCGGGATACGATTAGGGCGTGTGGAGCCATCCTGATGGGCATCGTTCTGCTTGGAGGTTGCCGGCCTCTGTGACATCGGCGAGAAGCCGGGGGATGATCCGGAGTAGTGGCGCGGGGGTCCGAATCATGCACGAAGCCGGCTGGATTGCGATTGCTGCCATTCTCGCGACAATGAGCCTGATGTTTCTGCGCCTGCTTGCGGCGGTGCGAGAGGCGGCCCTCAAAGAGGCCGAAGCCATACGCCTCGCAAAGCAGAAACAGGAAGAAGAACAGGCTGCTGCGCAGGCCGCAGCGCAGGCCGAGACACCGATCGCCGTCGGTGCCTGACGACGGTCCCACACCTGTACGCCTCACTTCGATTCCGTATCCGCCAACCGGGTCTCGCTGACTCGCCATTCCCACCCCCTCCCCGACGTGGAACATCCTGGAGAATCGCCGCCTCCGCCGCCGGGTGCTGGTAAAGTCTGGGGAGCATCGGCGTCCCGCCGGTACGAAATCCTTGTTTTCGACCTACGTACCGGCCAGAGGCCGATGCTCCCCAATTCAAACTGTACCAGTGCCCGGCACCGGATTCCGACTTGACACCCCCGCGCCGCCGACGTATGACACCGCCCTATTCGGAGAACGTGTCGGCTGATCCGACACGACAATAGACAATCGCTATGGGAATAACACCGAGCGGTCGGATAAGGCACTCCATTCAACCCAGCCGGCCGATCGCAGCCAAGGAGTTGACAGCATGAAGCGCATCGGTCTTCTGACAAGCATCGGCCTGATCCTGATCGCCACCGGCTGCGGCAAGAAGCCCTCGGCCATCGTGGATTTCGAATACACCCTTCAACCCAAAGAGCCGCTGGCCGAGCAGTACATGAGCATCGCCGTTTATGACGCCAGGATGGCCGGCGACAAGGGCGAGTTCGACGAGAAGAAGTGGTCCGAGATGACCGCCGACCTCGTCCAGTATCACCTCCAGCAAGCCGCGGAGAACTATGAGATCCCGATCAAGCTCGTCGATCGCGAGCACCTCACGATCACGATGGAGGAGAAGGACCTCGCCGCCGCTGATATCACCGACGCCGGTGACGAAATCGCGTCCGCCCAGGTTGAAGGCGCCACGGCCATCCTCACCAGCGAAGTCACCGTCAAGGTCGACAAGCAAAAGGGCAAGGGCCGCACCGTCAGTTCGATAGGCGGCTTCGCAGGCAGATGGGGCGGGGGCGGTCACGCAGGCAGCTCCGAAGTCGACAAGGAGTCGCGGAACATCACGGTGACTTGCGCGTTCGCGCTCAAAGACGCCGCCAACAACTCCGCCATCGCCGCGCACAATGGCAAACCTGCGCAGCACTATGAAAGGGGCAAGACCAGCCCATTCTTCGGCGGCAGCAAGACCGAATCCGACATGACGCCGCGAGACAAGGTCATCGGTGAGATCGTCGAGGCCGAGCTTCAGAAGTTCCTCGTCAAGTTTGTCCCGACCGAAGTCACCGCTCAGGTCACTGTCAAGGCCGGCGCGCACGAAATGAGCGAAGCCGGCGTTCGGTCGTTGCGCATCGAGGACTACGAAACGGCGTTGGCCAACTTCAAGGCCGCCATCGCCGAGGAGCCCGACGACCATAAGTCCTGCTTCGGCGCCGGCGTCTGCTGCGAGAAGCTCGGCAACATGGACGACGCGACGAAGTACTACAAGACGGCCCGCTCCATCAAGCCGAAGGAGCCCGTCTACGGCGAGTCTCTGAACCGCGTCTCCACCGTCGGCTGATCGAGGCCGCGATGGAAGAATACGACTGGGGTGGCATGGGCCAACTTAGCTGGCCTTTGAGCGAAGCAAAAAGGGCAGACCGTGAGGCGAAGCCGAACCGGTTGGCCCGTGTCGAACCCGGGTGAAGAAACACGGGTAAGCGCCGCCGGAGGCGGCAGAGCTTACCCATGCTACCCCGGCGCAAAAGTGGAGAATAAGGACAACCCTGGTGCGGGAATCCTTTCTCGCACCGACAACCGAAAGCCAACCGGCCCTGTGCCAACCTCGCTTATGGAACACCGCAGCAGGGCCAAAACAGACCAGGAGGTACCCACATGACCACGCGCAAACTTATCCTTTGTCTCACCGCCGTTATCCTGGCGATGCCCGCCGTGGCAACCGCCCAGGATGCCCAGAAGGAGGCCCAGAACAAGCTGCTCGCCAAGCGGGCCGCCGAAGCGGACGCCTACCGCAAGCTCGCCGAGTGCGTCAAGGGCCTGCAAATCACTTCGGAAACGTATGTCAAGGATTTCGTGACCGAGTCCGACGTCATTACGGCCGACCTCGACACATTCGTCCGCGGCATTCGGCTCGGCAAGGCCAAATGGGATTCCGATCTCGCCTGCACGGTCGAAGCCGAGGTCACCGTCGCCAAAGTCATCACGGAACTCAAGGCCCTCCATACGCGCCATTACAAAGGCAACGTCCTGAAGGCCACCGACTTCGAGCAGATCAAGAAGTACATCAAGAAAGACGTCATCAAGGCCTACGGCATGGGCGCGCCGCGGCCCGACCTTCCGCCCGACATTCCCGGCGGTGATCTTGACGTCCCGGCCGGCATGACGTTGCCGGATCCGATCATCCCCGACATCTGGAAGTCCGTCGGAGTCCAGGCCCGTCTCATGGCGAAGCGAGCCGCCGAGATCGACGCCATGCGTCGCCTCGTCGAGCGCATCAAGGGCCTTCGCATCACCAGCGAGACGTTGGTGAGGGATTTCGTCGCCGAGTCGGACGTCATTACCACTGATGCACAGGCGACACTCGTCGGCGCGCACGAGATCAAGGTGTACTGGCATCATGACGAGTTGATCTGCGAAGTGACCTACGAAGTTCCGATCGAGTCCGTCATCACGACGATCAAGACCCTCCACAAGCGCCATTACAAGGGTGACAGGGTCACCGGCATGGACATCGAGAAGGTGACCAAGGAATGGAGGCGCCGGAACTTTACGGCCACCGGCATGGGCGTTCCGCCGCCGAAGTTCATCAAGATCGCGATTGCGAAGCTCGAGACCGGCATGCCCGATTGGGTGGGACAGACCGTCAAGGCCGAGGGCAACGGTGTTCCACCCGCCGACAAGGCAGGCACGCCGCAGGGCAAGCTGATGGCTGCCCGTGCCGCCGAGCTTGATGCCAAGCGCAGGCTCGGTGAGGAAGTCATGGGCTTGCAGATTGACTCGAGCACGACCGTGCGAGATTTCGTGACCGAGCACGACGAGATCAACACGCAGCTCAACGCCTATATGGTCGGCTCCTATGTCAAGTCTACCCGCTACGACAGCGATGGCACGGCCACCGTCGTGGTGGAGATGCCTGCCATGCAGGTCTGGGAAGTCGTGCATGCCTACATCCGCATGGAACGGATGTAAGGTCATACTGATTGGACTGTGTTACGCTGGCCGGCGGTCGATATTCGGCCCGCCGGCCGGCGTCATCTTTTTTCATATGCAAGGAGCACATCATGATCCGAAAGCTTTGTAGCCTGGCCCTGGCCGTCGCGTTTGCATTCTGCGTTTGTGGCGCCTGTGCCGAGCCGGAGTACAAGACCACCGAGAAGACCGAGACCACGACCGAGTCCGAGCCGACTGATGTTTCGCCGGGCGAAATGATCGTGGACTAGGTCCCTGTCAAGGCCGTCATAACGGGGAGCGTGAGTTGCTCCGGATGTTTGCTATCCCGATGACGCACGTGTTCAGCGGGGTGGCATGGGTTAGCGGAGCCGCGCTAAGCGGCGGAGCTTACCCGTGGGCATCCGACCCAGTTCCCCACGGGTAATGAACGCCCCGCCCTTGCAGGGCGTGTCGTTCGTTACCCATGCCACGCCACATGGGCTTTGTTCCCACCACTCCGCTATGAATATCAGATCCATCATCCTCGCTTGTTTCCTTCTGGCAGCCCTCCTTGCCGTTGCCGCATGTAGCAACGATCGGAAGATGATCGACAAGCACGAGCAGACCCTCCTCCAGGAAGATGACTGACATCGGTTGCCATCCGCACGCTCCGTGTGCTACCCTCCATGGGTGATTGCGCACCGCTGACGCCAGATGGTGCACCGAAGCCAACGGGCCACGTCCGCGGGGCTGACGACATGGTGGTTTGTCTGTTCTCGTGGCGGCCGACGCCCCTGTCGGCCGTGGGACACCGTTGGTCTTCAACGTCCGACACGGGGGTCGGACGCGACGATTCATGCGAAACTGTTCTGGTCGGACCAACGGCGAGAAGATCAAGGAAACGCCACACCATGGCACAGGCAAAGCGATGCAGACAAATCTCCGTTACCCGGCCCACGGCCGAGCCTTGGTACGCCGCCGGCCTGCGCTTCACCTGCACGCAAAGCGGAAATTGCTGCTCCGGCGACCCCGGCTACGTTTACGTCACCGGGGACGAGATCCAGAAGATTGCCGTATCCATCGGTTGCAGGAACGGGCGCCTTTCGTCCAAGTACATCAGGAAGGTCGGTTCGAGGTTCTCGCTCGTCGAAGACGAAGAAACCGGCGATTGCTGTTTCCTCGAGACGAAAAACGGCAAACGGGTCTGCGCAATCTACTCCGTCCGCCCGTTGCAATGTCGGACCTGGCCCTTCTGGAAGATCAATCTCGAAACCGCGGATGACTGGTGCCGAGCCGCTCAAGACTGTCCCGGCATCAACACGGGCAAGCTCCACGATCGCGACGAGATCGAAGCCTGCCGAAAGGTGACACGGTGTTAGGCGTACAGCGCACGGTCGTGCCCGCAGCGATTGAGGAGCCCCCGACCCAGCGAGCCGGCTCGTCTCGAGCCGGTCTTTCCGTCGGGGGGGGGCTGCCTTGCAGCACGTGGGAACGTACCCCCCGAGCAAGCTCGGGGGCTCTTGGATGTCGTAGCGTGAACGCAGACCTCACAGATCACGTCTTGCCGCACGTCGGCCGCGATGACCTGGCCGAGCGTATGGTCCGGTTCTACGACGACGTCGACGCGGCCATCGCCACCCACGCTCCCATCTGTCGAAACCGCGGTGACTGCTGCAAGTTCGACGTGTTTGGCCATAAGCTGTACATCACGGCGATCGAGCTCGCCTACTTCCTTCACGGCATGCGGATGCCGCACCACAGCCCCGATGACGCCGCGAATCGTCAATCCCCAACCGTCAATCTCCCATCATCAATCGGCCGGACTTGCCCCTACCACGTTGCCGGCCGATGCTTGGCCAGGAGGCACCGCCCCCTCGGCTGTCGAATCTTTTTCTGCGACCCGGACACCCGAGGCTGGCAGGAGCCCGAGTACGAACGCCGACTGGGCGAGCTCAAGCGGATCGGTGACGATTTGGCCGTCGATTATCGCTACGTCGAGTGGTTATCGGCGATCCAACTTCTTGCCGCTCGTCTTACGGGCAAGAAATAGGGGCACGCGGGCAGGATTGACGCGCCATATGGGGATATGATAGAGTAGGTACACCAGCCTGAGAGGCGACAGCCCACCGGGTAGTGAGGGGCTACCCCAAGGCGGCACGGCGCCGCCGGACAACCTCGGTTAAAGCCTACCCCCCTGGGACTTCTGAAAAGGACGCGCCGACCATGAACTTCGCCAGGAAAATCCTTGTCCTCATCCTGCTTGCGGTCATCACCATGCCGATCGTCGGATGCGGCGTTGGCTCCACGCCCGCCGAGCACAGGCAAGCCGCCACTCGCGTTGCGGACTACGATGCCCGGATGCTCGTCGACGACCTGCGGCTATTCCTCCAGATCGACCGCCCGCATAGAAACTCCCGTTGGGTGATCGACTAGGAAGAGCGCAACCCGCAACGAGCGTCTTCCATCACTCCCCGCGGCCCGGACAACGTTGGTGCGCGGGCAGTCTGCCCGGACGATTTCCCCCTGATGTCTATGACCTGCGCCCTCGGGACGAGCCACGGCTGATGCCGTGTCTGCTTGGCATTGCCACGCTGCGCACACTTTTGCTGACGTGGCAATCTGCTGCTTTTCTGCGACAATACCATCGTCGAAGCGGCGCCGGTGCCACAGGCAAGCGTGAAATGCTTCAGCCGCGCCGCAGGGTCCCGGAGATTACAGGCCATGCACGGACAATCCAACAAGAAGCCAAGCGTCTTTACCGTGCTTCGCGATCTGCACAGCGGCAAGGCCGGTGTCGCACTTCGGATTCTCGCGAACATCGTTTTTGGACTTGCGTTCCTGGCGGCGGCGTTGCTCGCCACATGGGGTTACGCGGCACTGTTCGGATCGAGCACAATCTACGGCGGGAACGTGCGACGCTTCCGTGTCCGCGAGGAGCACCTGGCGGTGGGGACGGTGGTGGCCGGCCTGTTGTGGCTCGTGACATTTGTCTGGGTGTGGGGTGGGTTTCGGCGCGGGCGATTTCCATGGTTCGCGGCACTCGGGACAATCGTCCTGTGGCTGTTCATCATTCCGATCTGCTTCATATTGGAGACCGCCATCCGGCACGAGGAGGAGTTCGTCATCACGGGCGTTTGCCTGCTCGCCGGCGCGCTGACGGTTCTTATGTGGATGCTGCCTGTCCATAGATTGGGGCACCGGACGCCTGTCGTAAACGGAGACAACATGGTCAATGTCCATTGCCCGCAGTGCGGATATTCGCTGATCGGGCTGCGGGAACTCCGGTGCCCGGAGTGCGGTGCTCGATTCACGATTGATGAATTGATCCGGCGGCAGGACTATGGCCACACTCGAATCCCGCCGCCGTTTGCCACTGTCGTACGCCCGCTCGGGAATTCCCGGGCCGATCCGCCGTCCGTCCGCGCGGCGTCCGATCAATCCTGACGCTATCACGCGCATCCGTGCTATAGCAGATTCAAGATGACCGTAGCGTCCGATCCCCGTGTCGGACATTGAAAACCAACGGTTTCCGGCGGCCGACAGGGGCGTCGGCCGCTACATGGTTTCTTAAAGTGCCCTAGCTCGGCACCGAGCGGAAGGCACGTGTCGAATCGCCGCGCGGGCGGGGTAGAGTCGATCCAACGCGACAGGCAGTCCGATAACAAACTATTCTACCCACCGTCATTATATTGGGTCGCGTTCCAGATAAGACGCTGTGTTCATTTCCCGGAGGGTTAAGACACAGCAGAGAACCACCGAAGTACATCCTGATCCGGAGGCTTCCGATGGAAGAAGACTCGTCCGACAAGCTGATGCCCATTGATGTCGTGCTCAACGAGCTGGACGAGTTTACACAACGGTGGAATGAAGCGAGAGATGTGAAAGCGAATCAGGGTTGCCGACGTGATAAGCACCGCCGCGGGTTTCGGGCTGATTGCGATGTGTGGTATTTCGAGGAACGCGCATCGCGCATTCGGCATCAGACGGTACGAACCCGCAATCTCTCCGAGCACGGCATCGGCTTCGTTGCCAAGTGCGTGATTCATGTCGGCACGCCGATTGAGATTCTGATTGGAGTCCCCGATCGGGAGCCGACGTACCTCGGGGGCGTGGTGGTTTTCTGCCGGTATACGTCGCATGGCTTGCATGAGGTCGGCGTCCGCCTCCGTGCACGTCAACAGACGCCGATCTTCTCGGATAATTCCCCCGGCGTCGTGGCGCGTCTGTCGTGGGTACAAGACGCCCTGCGGGCCATGATCCGAGAAAGCAAAGCGGGCAAGCGTTTGACGGGGTCCACCGAATAGCCCGGCCGCACAGAAGGCGGTAACTTCGTGGCCGGGAAGAAAGCTGTAGCTCGGCGCCAAGGCCAGTGTGTCCCCAGCATGTGGCTCCCACCAAATCTGTCCCGGATCCATCACCCCGGGGCAATCGCAAGAATCGTACGGAAGCCCCCCAGATGCCAATGGGTTTACGAGCCTGTTTGAGAAGCCCGATCAGAGCCGCCTTCTGTGAAGGCGGTGTGCCATTGCGTTTGGAGGGCACCGCCTTCACAGAAGGCGGCTCTGATCGGTTTCGTGCCTGTCAAACCCCCTTCAACAGACTCGCAGCTCCATGCGCGAGATCCATTCTTGCGATTGCCCTGTCCATCGCCCCCTCGAACGTCCTGGCGTTTTGACGTCCCCCGCTGTTGTGCCTACAATACCTTACGATTGTGCGAGTTGCGCATCCCGGGGGCGAATTGGCTTCGACCGGGCAAGTTGACGGAAAGGCGGCGTGCCGAGGTTGTCAGGAGGCCTCGTAAAACACCTGGCGAAAATTTTACGTGCCAACTCTCAGTTGCGCATGGCGGCCTAACTAGCCGCCCGTCGAACCGCCGACGCCTGCTAGGCGGGGAGACGGTGATTAGCAGGCTGGTCGGACCGCGCTACTCGGCCGCGGAACGGCGAGACAACAGTCGAGTTGGATTCCGGCGTAGCCTGTCGACCGGCGACGTCGGCGTCGAGATTAAATGATCGACTACGCACGTAGAAACCTTTCCTGAAGTGCTTCGGGACGCGGGTTCGATTCCCGCCGCCTCCAAGTTTTTCTGGTTGTGAGACTTGTGGAAGATTCCCGCAAGTTCTCGCAATCCAACGAATTACGACCATCGGCCACGCCGGTGGTCGCATCCTCTTTCGAGTCATTTCGGCTCGTTTCGTGCGCCTTCTGCTGCGCTTTGCGCTGCGCCTGACTCCCCGCCCCCGTGGCCTTCCGGGACAACTCATCGAGAACATCGTTCGCGTAGTGCCGGCCACTGACGGTGATGCTGTGGCCGATCCACTTGCTGACCGCGTACTGCGGGAGGATCATCGCCCATTCCTTCTCGCACGATGCCCGCAAGGTCTGCCACAGCCGCGCCCGCAACTCCGCCCCTCCCCGAACGCACAAAGCCCGCACTTGCCTCACGGCACACTGGGGACCACTGCCGGCTTGCTGCCGGTGCGAGCGTACGGCGCCGACCAATGGCACGCTCCTCGAGTGGTCGCCGCGCGTGGCAAGGGCAGCCTGTGCCGCAACCGCGCGGTCCATCGTGTGATCCGGAAAATATCGGCGGTGATTACTTCATCCCGGTCACGAACAGACCGATATCGCGGTTGCCGGGGATCGGCCCGCCTAACCAGCGGTCCTTACCGTACGGAGTGCGGGGCTGGCTTTGTGACGCGGTCTTCATGCCACGCTGGGCATGTAACTGGGACCGCCTGACTGGCCAGCAGCCATCATTCTCGCTGTTTTCATCTGTTATCCGCACAGACCGCTATGGGGGGAGCGGTCTGTGCGTGATGGGAGAACGGTCCACGCTTGGCGCGGCGACTGATCAGGCGGCGCCGGGCGCGCGTGTTCGCGCGTGGTACCATTCGAATGTCTTTCGCATTCCGTCTTCAAAAGACACCCGAGGCCGCCAGTCGAGCAACTCGCACGTCGTGTCGCAACGGAGCCGCTGCGGGAGGCCCGTGATCGCGATGGCGGATCTGCGCATGACGGCTTTTCGAGGCCCCTTCCTAGCGAGGAATTCGCCCAGCCATCCGAAGAAAAACGCCACTTTGTACGGGACTTGTTTCTTGATGCGCGGGATGCCGAAGCCGTCCGCGAGGGCATCGAAATATTGCCGCTGCGTGATGTGCTCGTCGCCGACGGCGATGAGCACCTGCCCGGCGGCGTCGGGGCAACGACCCGCGCGAGCGAGGGCGTCCGCCGTGTCCTCGACGTACACGAGACCCATCTCGTTCGATCCGTCGCCGATAATCATCATGATGCTGTCGCGCATGACAGGTTCGAGGTGGCTGCTCATG
>JAUVGW010000281.1 GCA_030593565.1 Phycisphaerae bacterium
TATGCCTCGTCCAACGCCTTCTGCAAAATGTGAAACTGCTCGTGGAACTCCACCCGCAAGTAGATGTACGCCACGGTCGTCTTCGTGGCAAAGCCCGCGATCAGAATCCCCTCCAACAACTGGTGCGGGTCATGCTCCATCAGCACGCGGTTGCAAAACGTGCCGGGCTCCGACTCGTCCGCGTTCACGCACAGATACGTCACCTCCCGATCCGGAGGCAGAAACGACCATTTCATCCCCGCCGGAAAACCCGCCCCGCCGCGGCCGCGCAAACCGCTCTCCTTGACGGCATTGACCAATTGCTCAGGCGTCTGGTCGGTCAGCGCCTTCTTCGCCGCCGCGTACCCTCCCCGCGACCGATACACCGCCAAGGTCCGGCTGCCCTCGACACCGACATTCCGCATCAGCACAGGTTCAAACTTCGCCACGCCGCACCATTGAGGTTCGTTGTTCGTCGTTCGTTATCCGTTGTTCACCATCGGGCATTCGCTATTCCCAAATCCTCGTGATGTCCGGCACGATCGCCTGAAAGTACAGCAGACTCCACGCCACACAGCCCAGCGTAAACCACGTCCGCCATCCACCTCGCGTCTGAGGCGAGATCGCCACCAGCCAGATAGGCAGGAAATCCAACGCGAAGCGGCTGTATCCCTGCGCCAGGAAACCAGGACCGTGGTAGCATAAGAGACCCAGCATCACTGGCAAGGTCCCCAGCACCAGAATTTGTCGCCGTTTCGACCGCCACCACCACCGTCCGCTGATGATCACCCATAACGCCAGCGGCGTCGTGATCCACAGGCTGGTTCCGTTTGGGTTGCCGTCCGCGATCCGCACATACGGAAAGTCGAATTGAATCAACGGCGGCGCCACGTGCATGTAGTAGGCGTTCTCGGGGATGAAATGCGGGTGGAACATCCCGTATGCCCGGCACCGAGCACCCAGGTAGTCGTCCCAACGCCCCTCATAGATGTGCGAATATCCAAAATCCAGTGGATTGCCGAACTTCGCGGTGTTCAGCATGAGCAACGGTGAAACGATCAACGCCAAGCCCGCCGCGCACATCACCGTTTGCTTCCTTCCGCTGCGCCAGGCGATCCACAATAGCGGCAGGCCGTACAGAAACGTCAACTGCCGAGCGTACGTCGCAATCATCAAGCCAATCAGGCCCGGCCAAACCCGCCGCTTGCCCAACACATCCGCCGCAAGGATCAACAGCCCAACCTGTGAAATCACGTGGTTGATCTGCCCGAGGTTTCCGGAACGCGCCCCGTGCAGGTTCGGAAGCACCGCCGTGCCCCCGATCAGCGCCACCGTCAACACCGCCGCCCAGGCCGAATCACCAGTCTGCTTCCGGAACACCAGAAAACCCACGATCGGCAACGGCCAAAACACCAGCGGCGAGTAAAACCACGGCAGCCAAATCCCCTCAGGCATCTCCAACAGCTTTCGCAGCGGGGTCAGAAGGACCGTCAGCAAGCCCATCATGGGCGGAAAGACATTGTATGATTTGCCGGTCTCGGTGAGATAGGCCGTGTCATGTAGGCGTTTTTCCGGCTCTGGACCACCTCGGCACGGAATATCCAACCGACCGTTCAGCCACGCCACCCCCTCCGCGACCCCGGCATTGTTTTCCCCTGACATGGTCCACTGTGACAGCCGAATCTTGCTCCCCAACCCCACTTGGATCGCCGCCAGCATCAGCAGGAAACAGCCGATCGCCCGCCAACGTGATCCACCGTTTCGACTTTCGACTTTCGACTTTTGATTTTCGACTTTTGACTTTCGGCTTTCGACTTTCGAGCCGGCCCCACCGGAATCCAGGATCGCCGAGCCGGACGCGCCGGCTCTCCCCGAATCACCGTCGTCGGCACCATGATCACGCTCAACCGTCACCACCCAACGCCCTCACCTACCGACCATCAACCTGTTCGCCACTGATATCCCGCTTGACCGGACAACCACCTATCGCCCACCACACAAACTCCGACCTTTCGCCGTTCCGCAGTTTCGACTTTCGACTGTCCCCGCACACCCCCCCCGGACCGCACAGCACGTGGAAGTACAGCGCGCTGTAGCCCAAGCACGCGATGGTCGCCCACCGTCGCCGCGCGGTTTCCAGCAGATAGGGTGCAATCACCACCAACCACACCGGCACGAAATCCAGCGCGAATCGGTATAAACCGTGCTGCACCGAACCCGTATTGTGGTAGCACAGGAATGCGAGAATCACCAAAAACGACGACAGCATCAACGCCCGACGAGCCGGATCGCGCCACCAACGTCGCACCGTGAACAAGCCGAACAGCAACAGTGGTGAGCTGATCCAAATGGACGAGCCATCCCCATGTCCCCCAAGTTGAAGCATCATCGGGGCCAGGCGAATACCCGGCGGACTCAGATTCATGTAATAGAAGTTGCGCGGAACATGCTCGACGCTGAACACACCCGGGTCCCGCGCGCGTTGCGCATACAGATCGTCGCGCCCCACGTAAATCGACGCATAGCCGCTGTCCAACGGGCTGCCGAACTTGGCCCAATTCAACGCAGCCAACGCCCCGACGCCAATCGCGACCGCCGCGCCGACCGTGGCCAGACCCCGCCACCGATGGCGCGTCAGCCGCCACACGATCCAGACGGCCCCCACGGCGTACAAGACCGTCAACTGCCGTGTCCAGATGCCGATCAGCAAACCGATGGCCGCCGGCCAAATCCGCCGCTTCCCAATGAGATCACCCGCGATCAACATCAGACCCACGTTGGAAAGCACATGGTTCAGCTCGTTGACCTCCGCCGTCCGGCAGTTCACCAGCATCTTGAACAACGGCGTCCCGAGAATCCAGTACGCCGTCATCACCGCCGCCCATTCGCTTCGGCCCGTCACGTTCCGAAACACCCAAAAACCGAGCAGCGGCAATGGAAGCACCGTCAGACAGACGTACCACGGGGGATAGAAACTCCGCGCCTCCTCGCCAACCAGGCCCTGCGCCTCCTGCAGCGCCAACACCACATAGCTGATAAACGTAAACAGTGGCGGAAAAACGTTGTAGACCTTGCCGTCTCGATACGCCGTGTCGCGCGGCCGATCATGCCCCAGTTCCGGATGCGGCCCGGTGGCGTCGATATCCAGTCGGCCGTCATGCCACGACCGTGCCTCTAGCAGGCTGTGGCAGGACGTTCCTCCCGTGTCCGACCGCACCCGCCATTCGGACAATCGCACGCGAGGCCCCGCCACGACGTAGAGCGCCGCCACCATCAGCGCGAACACCAGCACCACGCGCCAACGCGGCTCCTCGTCGGGACCCGACTTCGCTGGCGCGCCGGACAAAACCATAACTCCTTCTGACTACTTCATTCAGATTCGCAGTTCGCGATGAACATCATGGGGCCTGAGGGCCAATCCGCAGGTGTGGCACGGACAAGCGGGCAGCGAGAAAGAATCTTGATTTTGAAAACGATGTTCAACGCACACACCCGTTTGGCGAACCGAGAAACGGAGCTTGTCCGTGGGTCTCCGTTCAACCAACAGCCACCGAACACGGACAAGGATCGCCCTTGAAGCCTGTTGTTTCAAACAGCAGTTCCCTCACGGGCGATCCTTGTCCGTGCCACACCACCGGTTCCGATTCCTATCCTGGCTCCTTGGTCCTTTGGTTTCTCGGTCCCTCCGCGGCTGATGCCGAGGGACCGTCGAACAGATCCGACCGCTCCATCGAAATGCGATCGTTCGCCGGATCATCCAGCAGCTTCCTCACGTGTTCCGGCTTCACATGCTTGTGCAGCTTCTCGTTAATCAGCAGACATGGTCCGTGGTCACACGCCGCGAGGCATTCTTCCGTCATCAGGCTGTACCGACCATCGGGAGTCGTCTCGTGCTCACCGATGCCCAGCTCGTCCTTGATCGCCTTCAACACCGCCTCCGCCCCCGTCAAGTTGCACGACAGACTCCGGCATGCCACGATCACCTTCCGGCCCTTCGGGTGGTCCCAGAAGTGCGTGTAGAAGCTCATGGTGTCGAGGACCGAACTCGGCGGGATTCCCAATACCTCGGCGATTTCCTTCATCGCCTGCGGACTCACGTGGCCCAGCGCATTCTGCACAACGTGCAACGCCGGCAACAACGCTGCGCGTTTCGTCTCGTAACGGGGAAAAAAGGACCGTATCCTCTCCCGCAACGCCTCGCTCAGCACAGGCTCGGCGTCCTCGGGAATCACCGGTGTCCGACGGTCAATCGCTTGCCATGCCATCGTGCTTTCACTTCTCCATAGGGCGACTCGAACAACACGCCGAAAGCAACACGCTCGTTCGGACTCCCCAATAGGTCATCCCACCAGGTCGCGGCAAAGCGTTGTATTTCGGCTTTCGACGTTTCGACTTTCGGCTTTCGACTTTCGGCGTTTCGGCTTTCCCTATCGGTCCAACTCGCCGGCAATGATGTTCAGGCTTCCCAGCACCGCCGGCACCTCACTGATGCTGTGTCCCTCGAGCAGCTTCGCGAAGCATTGGTAGTTGATGAAGCTTGGCGCACGCGTTCGCGCCCGGTAGGGCCGATTCCCGCCGTCCGACGCCAAGAAAAAGCCCAACTCGCCGTTCGCCGTCTCGTTTGCGGCATAGACCTCGCCGATCGGCGGCTCGATGCCCCGGTTTGTCATGACCTTCTCGAAATGGCGGATCAAGCCCTCGATCGAGAAATGGACCTCGCGCTTGTCGGGCAGCGCGATCTTGTCCTCCGCCGCAACGTCCACAAGTCCGGCGGGTATGTTGTCGATCAACTGCTCCACGATCCCCATCGACTGACGCACTTCTTCCAGCCGCACCAGGTATCGGTCATACGTATCGCCGTGCGAGCAGATCGGAACCTTGAACGACACCGCGCCGGCCCCCCTACCGTCCCAGTTGTCCGCGTAACACAAATATGGTTCGTCCTTGCGCAGGTCGCGCTTCACGCCGCACGCACGAGCGATCGGTCCCGTCCAACCCCACGCCACCGCTTCGTCATGCGTGAGCACGCCGATGCCCTTGGTGCGTTCGACAAAAATCCGATTCCGCGTCAGCAGCGACTCGAAATCGTCCAACGCCTGCGGCAGCCGTGCCAGACACGCCTTGACCCGATCGGGCCATCCGTCCGGCATGTCCGCCAACAAACCGCCCACCCGTGTATAACTCGTCGTGAATCGATGTCCGCAGATCTCCTCGAACAGGTCGTAGAAATACTCCCGCTCATTGAACACGTACATGAACGCCGTAAACCCCCCCAGGTCCAGGCCCGCCACGCTTAGCGTTACCAGATGATCCTGGATTCTCGCCAACTCCGCGATGATCGTCCGAAGCACCTTGCACCGTGGCGTCAACTCGATGCCGAACAGCTTCTCACACGCCGTGTGCCACGCGATGTTGTTGGCCATCGGGCTGGTATAGCTCATCCGGTCGGTCACGACGACGTATTGGTCGTAGTCCAGGTGCTCCGCGAGCTTCTCGAACCCGCTGTGCAGGTACCCGATGTGTGGTGTGCAGGCGACGATGATCTCCCCGTCCAATTCCAGCACGAATCGCAGCGTCGTGTGCGTCGCCGGGTGCTGCGGACCGAAGTTCAGCGTCCACATGTCCGCGCCGACATCGTCGCGAGCCAACATCGCCGGCCTGATCTCCGGAATCGTCGCCATTCACCGACCTCCGCGTCACGAAGACGCCGCCACCATACACAACGCCCATTCCGCTGGCAAGTGGTCCGGGACCCTCCGCGAATCCCACGCACGCAGACAGCCTGCGTATTCACGCGATGTCTGGCCGCGACCCCTCGGTTTTCAGCCATTCTCATGCGGCGGGGAATACGTACCGATCCTGTCTGGAATCAGGCGCCCGCGGCCAATGGGCGATAAAGGCCGCCTTCCATGGACTTCAAAATAGACGCACGTGGTTTTGACGGTGAGCGAAGCTATCGGACATTCTTCCGCCGTCCCCTCGGACGTGCCGTTCGGTGGCCCACGCTCTGATGCCTCGGTCGTTGCGGCCGGGGCCGGCCGCGCGGTGCGTCGCCTTCTCCACGGCCGAGATTCGCGCGAGCAGGCGGCCCTTGCCTGCGACCGCCACCGCCAAAGAGCGGCATGGATGGCTGGCAGACGAAGCCTGCACGAGTCGTCATCAGCCTGCGGCATGTGGGAGGACAGCGACCGGGAAACGTGGCTCCCGACCGCGAAAACCACTGACGCGACAGCGGCGCCACAGTTCTGTCTGGGGCTGTTCCATCTGGTCAGTCTTAGCCACCTGGCCAATATTAGCCAGGCCGCGGGACGGGCAGGCGCGAGCTCGGAGCATCCCCTGTTGCTGATTAATCGCAACGTCCGAAACGTAACGTCTTGCAGAACAAGGCATTAGACTCGTTATCGGCTGACTCTTTTTAATCCTTCCTCTGAAGCCAGGCTCCGGAACACAAATTGCAGAAGAATTACCATGGAACAGGAGTCGTGTGTCTGACAGACGCGGGCAAGGCGAGCCGCCCGCGGCTTTCTGGCTTCGAGCTATGCTCAGCGACTTCGTGTTCCAGCCTTCGGAAACCAGCATGGCGGATGGACGCGCGGCGAGCCGCGTCCGTCCGCCGTTGCCGGTTTGGCCCTCCTTGCGTCTTCCAACTCCGCACCCTCCCCTAAACCTGATGTTTCCTCGCCCACATTCGACGGCGGAATCTTGAGATACCTCGGAGCGACAATGTCAGGCCCTGGCCCAAAAATTCTTGTGGCTCGGAAGCCAATTCGATATAATCGACGATTGGGCGCGAATGTAGTCGCCCCAAGGATGGCCGGTCAGATGAGACGCCTGATTCCTATCGCGGCATGTTTGATGTTCGCCGTTCCGGTTGGCGCGGATGGCCCCGGCGGCACTCCGGGTCAGACGATCGAGGATATTACACCCGACGCCGTTGTACGGGGGACC
>JAUVGW010000427.1 GCA_030593565.1 Phycisphaerae bacterium
GGCGAGGAGCACGCCTTTCTGTGGCTTCCCGAGCAGGCCTATGGGCTGCCGACCGGGATGAACGACCTCGGCACACTCGGTGGCGACTGTTGGGCCCACGCTCTCAACGAAGCCGGTCAAGTCATCGGCACTGCGCTGACCGTCGATGGAGATCGCGCTTTTCTGTGGCTCCCTGAAGGAGTCTACGGGCTTCCTGCCGGAATGAACGATCTCGGCACCCTCGGCGGCAGCTACAGTATCGCCATGGCGATCAACGAAACCTGCCAGGTCGTCGGCGTAGCCGAAACGGCCGGCGGTGAAGGGCACGCCTTCTTGTGGGAAGGTGCCACGATGACCGACCTCGGGACCCTGGGGGGTAGCTACAGTGAGGCCTGGGCCATCAACAAGGTCGGCCAGGTGGTCGGTGATTCCGAGATCAGTGTCGTCGGGTTTCACGCCTTTTACTGGGAAAACGGGGAGATGACCGACCTCAACAACAGCCTGCCGGTCGGATCCCAATGGGAACTGTATGTCGCCGCCACCCTCAACGACGGCGGTCAGACCGCAGGTGAGGGATGGAATTTTGAAGAAAACGAGCACTATGGTTGGGTCATGTCGGTCGGCAACGGCACCAGTTGGGATTGCAACGGCAATGGCATCCCGGATGACTGCGACATCGACCCGACTGATCCGGACGGCAATGGAGAGGTCAGCGAGGATTGCAACTCCAACGGGGTCCCGGATGAGTGTGACATCGACTGTAACGAAAACGAGATTCCGGACGATTGTGAATACCCCGATTGCCTCGGCATCCTTCCGGGCGACATGAACTGTGACGACATCGTTGATTCGTACGACGTACCAATGTTCATCCACTATCTGCTGGGGGGGTGGATATCATGCCAGGCGGATATGAACCTGGATGGGCTGGTAGACGGCCGAGACATCGCTGATTTCGTCGCGATGATCTTACCGTAGTTGACAGCCAACGTACTTCGCGAAGCCTCACAGACCTCCTGTTGGAGACGATTCGGGCATCGTCGGGGGATTCCCCGCCGACAACCGCGAATTCCAACGCCTGCCAACTGATGAACTTCTTTCCATACGCCGCTGGCAATCATTTCATGCGGGGCGCGAATGGCGTCGGGCCTGGATATACTAGTCAACGCGAAGAAATGTGGGACGGCGGTCACCGCGCATCTTCCTGCAGGGCGCGTCCCAGTGCTCGATGCCGTAGCGAGATCGCGCATTTGCGTTTGACATGGTCCAGGGCATGGTACGGCCCTGGTCAGCCAGACATTTACGGAGCATCCACATGAGTCCCGATCTTTCCATCACCTTCTGTGGCGTCAAGGCTCCTAATCCATTCTGGCTCGCGTCAGCGCCGCCGACGAACAGCGCGTACCAGGTTCGCCGGGCGTTCGAGGCCGGCTGGGGTGGCGCGATCTGGAAGACGATCTCGCACGAGCCGATCGTGAATGTGTCCAGCCGGTACGGCGCGATCGATTGCGACGGCCGAAAGATCGTGGGGCTCAACAACATCGAGCTCATCACGGACCGCTCGTTGGATGACAACCTCGCGGAGATTCGCCAGATCAAGAAGGAGTTTCCGCATCATGCGGTGTTCGTCTCGCTGATGGTGGAACCCACGCGCGAGGCATGGCAGGACATCATCAGGAAAACGGAAGACGTTGGCGCCGACGGCGTCGAATTGAATTTCGGTTGCCCGCACGGCATGTCGGAGCGCGGGATGGGCTCGGCGGTCGGGCAGGTACCGGAATACACCGAGAAGATCACGGCCTGGGCCAAGGAGGCGGCGACCATGCCGGTGATGGTCAAGCTGACGCCGAACGTGACGGACATCCGCGCCGTCGGCCGTGCCGCGAAGAACGGCGGCGCAGACTGCATCTCGCTGATCAACACGGTTAACTCGATCATGGGCGTGGACCTCGATACCTTCGCCCCGAAGCCCCACGTCGCCGGCAAGGGTTCGCACGGCGGCTTCTGCGGACCGGCCGTCAAGCCGATCGCCTTGTACATGGTCTCGGCGCTCGCCGGAGACGACGAAGTCGGCATCCCGATCAGCGGCATCGGCGGCATTGAGACATGGCAGGATGCCGTTGAGTTCATGTTGCTCGGCGCGGGTAGCGTGCAGGTGTGTACGGCGGTCATGCACTACGGATTCCGCATCGTGGAGCCCATGATCAGCGGCATGACGAACTGGATGCGGGACAAGGGCTTTCAATCGCCGGCGGAGTTCGTCGGAAAGTCGGTGTCGAGGATCGTCGGCTGGGGCGATCTCGATCTTGGCTACAAGGTGGTCGCCGAGATCGATCAGGAGAAGTGCATTCACTGCGGCTTGTGCTACTCGGCCTGCGAAGACGGATGCCATCAGTCGATCAAGTGGGAGAAGGTGCCGGAGGCGGAGTTCGTCCGCGAGACCGGCCGTCAACCGGTCAAGAGCGGCGACTGCTACGTACTGCCCGGAGCAGGCGACGGCTACGTCGGTGTTTTCACCATTGACCAGGATAGCTGCGTCGGCTGCAACATGTGCTCGCTCGTGTGCCCGGTGGATGGGTGTATCTCTATGAAGCAGGTAGACAGCGGGTTGCCGTCGATGAACTGGGCGGAATACCAACAGAAGCTGGCGGCGGGCGAGATCACGCCGGTCCGACCGCCGACGCACGTGTAAACCGGAAGAAGCCGGCTAGGAAACTGCTTCAGAACTGTGGCACAGCGCGGGCGCCGGTCGCGACCGAACTGTGGCACCGGCGCCACATGGGGTTCCGAAACAGTTTCCAGGCGAGGTCGTTATGGAACATCCTGAACCACACAACGAGGACGCGCCGTCGCCGCGCGGAGGGATCGTCGATCCGTCATGGGCCGTGCCGATCGCCCGCCCCGTTGACTACGCCGCCGCGTCGACAGCGCAACCCGTGTTTCCTGCGGTAGAGATGCCAAGGTGGCACGCCCTGCTGGATGTCGCGGCGTTGGGCGGCTTTTTCCTGTGCTGCAATGTCCTGCTTAGCGTTTCAGGGCTGCTGGCCATGATGATGGAATGGTGGTCACAAGGCGGGCTTTTCGGTTTCAACATCCTGCTGGGTCTGGCGACGCTCGGCGCGATCGCCGTGATGCTGAGAATTCGCCGGCAATCGCCTGCGACCATCGGACTGAATCGCGCCAGCCTCGGGCGCATTTGCCTGGCGGTGCTGATAGCGGTGCCGGCATGTCATGTGGCAGGCGCGATACTCAATCTCGCCTACATCGCATTGTCCGGGTTCGACGTAGCTGGCTTCGTGGAGGAGCGAGTCGAGTTCTTCGAGGTTGTGCCGGAGATTCCATGGGGGTGGATGCTGGCGCTGGCCATCTTCGTGGGCATCCACGAGGAAATCTTCTTTCGGGGTTTTCTGCTTTCCCGACTGCGGACAGGCTTGCGTTCCCGGGCCGCCGCCATCATCCTGACGAGCGTCATCTTCGGCTCGCTCCATGTTTATCAGGGCTATGCAGCCGTGTTCCAGACGGCAGCGGTCGGAGCCGTCCTGGCAGTCATCACCACATACACCCGAACATTGTGGCCGGCGATCATCGCACACGCGCTCATCGACGCGATCGGCCTGTTGCTCGCGGGACCTGTTTCGGATATGCTGAAAGAAATGGACATGGTTCCGACGGTGGTTGGCTGAGGCATCGCGGAGAAAAAAGGGGTCAGGCTAGAATGCCATTAAGTTAAGGACCACCGCCATAAGTTATTTTACCACAAGCGTTTAGACGCGATTGCGCGTTCCAAGGCCTCCTGCCATGATGTTGATGGAAAAACGACATCACAAAAGGAG
>JAUVGW010000054.1 GCA_030593565.1 Phycisphaerae bacterium
AATTCCCACCCTTTGCTACGCAAAGGATGGGGCACACTCAAACGTGGATCGCTATAGCCGCGACCCAGTGAGGACGACCGAGGAGGGAGTCCGAACGAGCGCGAGACGACAACAACACCCAGGAGGCGCCAAAGATGAAGAAAATAGCCGTATGTCTAAGTGGTTGCGGATTCATGGACGGGGCCGAGATTCACGAATCGGTCGCCACGCTGTTGGCACTGGATCAGGCCGGTGCGATGGCCGTCTGCTGCGCGCCCGACATCCCGCAGGCCGCGGTGACCAACCACCTGACACAGAAACCCACCGGCGAAACGCGAAACGTCCTGATCGAATCCGCCCGCATCGCCCGCGGCGAAATCCAGGACGTCAAGAAGATCAAGGCGAGCGACGTGGATGGCCTGATCCTCCCCGGCGGCTTCGGCGCTGCAACGAATCTGAGCACCTTCGCCGCCGAAGGCCCGGACTGCACGGTGAATCCAGACGTCGAACGGTTAGTCGGCGACATGCTCGCGGCGAAGAAGCCCATCGGCGCGATCTGCATCGCCCCCGCGACGCTCACCCGGATCGTCGGCAAGAAGGACCTGCACCCGAAGATCACGATCGGCACCGACAAACAAACCGCCGGCGCGATCAACGCCATGGGCGGCCAGCACTGCAACTGCAAAACCACCGAGATGGTCAGCGACGAATCACACAAGATCGTCACCACCCCAGCCTACATGACCGGCCAAGGCCCCGCGGACATCTTCGAGGGCATCCGAAAGCTGGTCAACGAGGTGCTGCGGCTGGCGGATGTGTATGCGTCGCGACACTGGCGGTGAGCCGGTACGCGTAGTATGGTCAAGAATAGCTTGACAGCGGTCGGATGACTGTGGTAAACAGCCGGGAAAACAGGGCCGAGGACACTTGATGGTGAGGACCTGCAGATGTCACAAGAATGGGTGATTCTCTGGACCGCAACAATTGCTTTCGTTGTGATAACCGCGCTCACGGTGGTCAATGTCTTCAACATCGAACCGTTCGTAAAGCGTTGCCGAGCCAGCAAACAACACACGGATAAGCTCTTCTATGCGCTCATCATTGAGATTGTCGTGGCATGCCTGGCGGTGGTAACATCCTACTTCCAGTACGGGAGCATTAAGAAAGAGGAGATGAAGCTCGAGAGTAAGAAGGAGGAGATGAAGCTCGAGAGAGCCCAACTGAGCTTTTCTCTCAGGGCGTGGGCTGCGGCGACGCCCACGCTCATGAATGAGCCATCTGGATTATCCGCTTGTGGCCTCGAGCATTCGAATGGGATGGGACCTCTGTTCGTTGGTGTGGACGACGAAGAATCCGGGATCTTTGTACTTCAATCGCCTACAAAACATAGACCTATCGTCCGGTGGGTGCTTCCGCTACGAGCCGATCCGTTCAACAAACTCGTAGACGACCTTGAGGGAATAACCTACGATGGATCGGAGTATTATTACGCTGTTACCTCCCACCGCTCACTGAAGAAAGGAAAGAAGGGGCGCCGAGTGCGGAAACTCCTGAAGTTTACGATCGACAAAAACGACTGGATTGATCCAGACTACAAGATAATGATAGGCGATGACAACAAAACAGACCTGACGGCCGTAGATGGCAAGAATGTTCTCGGCGAATTCCTCTCGGACAACGAAATCGCCATCGATATGAAAGTGTGGGACGACCCGGATCCTCGCGGGTCGTCTCAGCGATATGCCCTGGAAATAGAGGGACTGGCGTTTCGAGACGAGTCACTTTACATGGGTCTGAGATACCCACTCGACGATGAAAACAACGCGATTCTTTTGGTGTATAACTTGGAGCAAGGGAAATTCACCGCAGCTCCAAGGCTGAACCTGGATGGCTGGGGTATTAGTGAACTACTTGTGATCGAACACCCTTCACCCTCGCTCCTGGTAGCCGCTAACCCGACCGAGCACGCCATCGAGGAGCAAGAAGCCGACAGAAGTTCGTGCTATGGAAAATCCAAAGTGTGGCAATTCCTCCTCGACGAGAACGGCCTTCCGGCCCAGGAAGGAACAATCGTTTCATCAATCCCAGGGAAACGCGGTACAAAGCTTGAGGGGATGGCCATGGTGGGGGAGCAACTCCTCCTCGCATACGACGGCGAGCGTGCCTTCTTCGAACAGGTCTCGCGAGAGAGCCTGGAGTTAGTAGGTGCCTCCCCATAATTGAATTGGCGGGGAGTCAGGGAGGAATGCTTGCCCATGCCAGAATGATCGGCCACGTCTGCGATGGCTTCTGGCCAGAACCCTTCTTCTGGCATGATGGCGAGGGGGGCTCAGGAAGAACCCCCAACGTCGTGGTTGTCCGCACCAGGACACCCGTTCGGGAGAAAGGACCGGGCGATGGATTTATGGAGCCGCCGATGAATGACCTCCCCGCCACAATTGAATCGATGCTTTCCTCGGTAGTCGACCTCCGCCACCACCTCCACGCCCATCCCGAACTCGGCTTCGAGGAGCACGACACCGCCCGCCGCATTGCCGCCGAACTCGAACAAATCGACAACCTCGACGTCCGCACCGGCGTTGCCAAAACCGGCATCGTCGCGACCTTGAACGCCGACAAGCCCGGAAAATGCGTCGCGCTGCGGGCCGACATGGATGGGCTGACCATCGAAGAAGAAACGGGCCTGCCATACGCGTCGAAAAACCCCGGCCACATGCACGCCTGCGGCCACGACGGCCACATGGCCTGCCTCGTCGGCGCGGCCAAGGTCCTGTCGCACATCGCCGACGACCTGCCGGGCAAGGTCAAGTTCATCTTCCAGCCCGCCGAGGAAGGCCGTGGGGGCGGCAACGCGATGCGCAATGCGGGCGTCCTCGACGATCCGACGGTCGACGCGATCTTCGCCATGCACGGCTGGCCGGAATTGGAATTCGGCGTCGTCGGCACGCGGGCGGGTCCATTCCTCGCGTCGCAGGATTCGTGGGAGATGACCGTTCACGGCACCGGCGGCCATGCCGCCTGGCCTCACCTGTGCGTCGATCCGATCGTCGCCGCCGCGCACATCATCACGGCCATCCAGACCATCGTCTCGCGCTCGACGGACCCGTTGCACGCGGCCGTCGTGACTGTGGGCGAGTTCAACGCCGGCACGGCACACAACATCATCCCCGCCACGGCCGAGTTGACGGGCACCATCCGCGCGTTGGACACCGCCTGCCGCACACA
Organism: Phycisphaerae bacterium; assembly: GCA_030593565.1. Lineage (GTDB taxonomy): Bacteria > Planctomycetota > Phycisphaerae > UBA1845 > UTPLA1 > JAFGQA01. The sequence continues at coordinate 3,205 of JAUVGW010000054.1, forward strand.
AGCCGCCCAGCGTCTGACGGACATCGCCGAAAAAACCGCCGCCGCCCTCGGCGCGAGGGCGGACGTCCGAATCAAGCCGGGCTATCCCGTCCTGGTGAACGATCCGGCCGCCGCGCGTCTCGTCATGGACGTCGCAGGTGACGTCCTGGGCCCGGACAAGGTCGCGCCGGAAATGCCGCCGTGTATGGGCGCCGAAGATTTCGCCTATTACGCCGAACAACGACCGGCGGCATTCTGGTGTCTGGGCACGAGCCGGCCCGATGCGGCATCAGCACCAAGGCTTCACCAGCCGACGTACGACTTCCCCGATGCCCTCCTGCCGATCGGGATCAGGATGCACTGTGAAATCACCAGGGGGTTCTTAGGCGCTGTGTAGATGTGAAATGGTCCGGCCCCCGGGCACACGTCGAAGCTATACGGCGTCCAAATGGGGATATAAACAGGAGATTCTGGCTTGTGGCACAGGCGCCAAAGCCTGTGTTCTCACCGCCGAGACGGCGGTGCCGCAAGATGAAAAACAAACTCTTAGGCACACTCCAGGCCTACGCAAGGTCGAAGTCCACGCGATAAAGTATGGAGGACCCGTTGCGATGCAGCGGTGCCGGTGAGCCGCTACTTCCCCTTTTTGCCCACCACGCCCTTTTTTTCTTCCTTCTTCTCGTCGCCAGGAGGCGTCTCCTCGGATTCGCCTTCAGGGTCCGGAGGTGGCGGCGTGAAGATGATCTCGACCTTCTGGTAATACCCCTCGTCGACGATCCGGTGGTGGTCGGCCTTCGCGCTTTCTTCGGTTTCGAACTTACCAAGCGTAACGGTCACGCCGTCGCTGGACTCCGCTTGAATGCTCCAAGATTTGGGGGGCTTGTCCTGGCCCTTGCTGCTGCGCCCGTACGCCATGGGTCTCCCTACCTGGGACGACGATAGACCTTCACGGGGCAGTTGACGTGCGTCCCACCATCACTTCCGTGTCCCCGCAGTTTGCTACACAGATCGGCATCCTAACGCGCACGAGCCGACTCGGCAACCTACGCGAGAATCACGGCCACATGCCAACAGAACCGGTGCGTGGCGCCTTCAGAGCCGGGGCGTGTCGCCCCGGTCCGGCTCGGCACGAGCCGGCTCTGATCCGAGAGTGACGCCAAACACATCCCATAATACCGAGCCAGCGGCGATTTCCTGCCGCACCGCCTCCATGTCCACACGCAACACCCGTTTGTGGTAAACTACGAACACGAGACTTGCCGCGACGGGAAGCCCCACCGATTGGGCCGCGCGGCCATCGCCGCCATTCGCGAGACACGACTGTGGCGTTCATCTTACCGTTTGAAACTGAAATCCATGCGCTCGACACCGAGCTCGCGTCGCTCGACCAGCGCAACCCAGCCTACGCGGAAACCGTTGCACGGCTGGAAGATTGCGAGCGCGAGGTCTACCCAAGTCTCGGCGCCTATGACACGTTCCTACTATCAGGCCATCCGCTTCGGCCCAAATCCCTCGACTACATCAGGCACATCTTTCAAGATGTCCGCTTGTACTACAACCCGGACGTGCCGGGCGACCACATGATGGTCGCCGGCGAGGCCAAGCTCGACATCGGCGGCAAGCTCATGGACGTCATCGTCATCGGCCAACAGACGGGACCGTCATCGCAACAGGACGAACTCCTCACGCTCACGGTATCTGAGTATCGCCGGTGGAACCAGGGCATGGGCCTGCCCGACGGCTACCGAAAGGCCGTCTACTTCATGGACCGCGCGGAAGAACGCGGATGGCCCGTCGTGGTCTTCGTGGACACGCCCGGCGCCGACCCCTCCGAGCATTCGGAAGAAAACGGCCAGGCCTTCGCCATCAACGAGGTCATCCACAAAACGACATCCCTCAAGGTCCCCAACCTTGCGTACATCATCAGCCTGGGCGCCAGCGGCGGGGCTATCGCCATCACGCCGACAAACCGCACCATCATGAACGAGTACGCCACGTACATGGTGATCAGCCCGGGCGGCTGTGCGTCCATCCTGTTCCGAAATCGCAGCCCGCAGGCCATCCGAGGCGCCGCCGAAGGCCTCCGACTGACCTCCGCCGACGCCGTTCGACAGGGCACCGTGGACGAAGTCGTCAAGGAAAACCTCCATCCCGGCCACCGCTATCCACAGGAGTTGCTAACGAGGGCCAAGGATGCCGTCACACGACACGTCGCTGAACTGTTGGAACTGCCGGAAGGACAGGCCGAGTCCGTCCGCCGCGAGAAGTTCTACGCCATGGGCGTCTGGGGCGAAACCGGCCCCAAGCGGCAGTGCGGCACGCTGGCGAAGGAAGCGGCCAAGCAGGATCAAACGTTCAGCGACTTGCGGGAGGCCCTCGCCGAGTACCTCGCCAAGCGAAACCCGCCGAATGCTCCGCGTCGCGGTAAGGCCCGGGACGAGGCAGTGTTCATCGAACAACAAATCGAAGATCGCGTGCAGGTCGCCCGCATGATCTACGCCGTCGAGAAAAAGGACGCCGTCTACATCCGCAAGATGCTCGGCCGCGATGCCGGCTCGCTCAGCGGCACGCAGTGGGCGCAGATTCGCGAATTCATGATGGCCCGCCGCTATGGAAACATGGACGGCGCCAAATCGCTGCACCCCAACGGCGGAGAACTGCCCTATCGACGCCAGCATCCCGTGGACTGGATCCGCCGGCTGACCGACGAGGGCACCTTCAGCGAATTCAAGAAGACGATCCGCTTCTGCTCGATCGACCAACTGCACTTTCCACAATATGAAGACGCCGTCGAGCGCGGCATCAAGAACACTGGGCTGCACTCCGGTCTGATCACCGGTGCCGCGAAGATCGGCGGGTTCGACGCGGTCCTGGCGATCAACAACTTCGGCCTCGTCGGCAGCAGTCTATGTGACGAGATCGGCGAGAAGTTCCACCACGCGGCCCATGAGGCGCTGAAGCTGCAAACGCCGCTCGTCTCCGTCGCGATGGGCGGCGGCGCGCGGATGCAGGAAGGCACGCCCTCCATGCACCGCAACATCCCAAAAGCCCAGCACGCCTTGAACGAACTGGAAGAAGCCGGCATCCCCCACATCTCCGTCATCGCCGATCCAACGCTCGGCGGCACGGCCATCAGTTACGGGCTGCGAGGCGACTACATGATCGTCGTCCGGGGCTCGGCCAACATCGGCTTCTCCGGCAAGCGCGTCGTCGAACAATTCCAACAACGCAATGTCGCCAAGGACTTCCAGCACGGCACGTGGCTGCTGCACCGCGGCTTCGTCGACGAGCGCGTCGCCACCGAAGACCTCGCCGCGAGAATCACCGACCTGCTCCGCCACGTGGCCGGCGGGCACCCGCTGTCCGAGCTGCAAACCCGCACGCCGCGCCATTGGGAGCCGAAAGAAGAAGTCGGCCTGAACGCGCCGCCTACCAAACCCGCCCGCGCCAAAAAAAAAGATAAACAACCAGAACAACAAACCATAAGCGCGTAGCAAGACGCCGCCTCCGAAACGTCACCACACGGCTTGCCGTTTGGCGATTTCGGCTTTCGGCTTTCGGTTTTCGACTTTCGATTTTCGACTTTCTCTTGACATCTCATTGGATCATGATATAATGATAACGTGATGTCAAAGCGAAGGCCCAAACCGATCCCCATGCCCGTCCTCGAGCGGATGGCCGCGGCCCTCCGCGTCCTCGCACATCCCCACAGACTCAAGATCGTCGAACTTCTGATGGACAAGGACCTTACCGTCGGGCAGCTCGCCAGCGCCATCCACATCCCGCCCAACGCCTGCAGCCAGCACCTTAGCCGGATGCAGGCACACGGGCTGCTCACCCATGTGCGAGACGGCAAGGAGGTCTTCTACAAGGTCGCCAACGCCAGCGCCCTCAACGTCATTAACTGCATCCGAAAGCACGAACTCGAAAAATGAACCCGGCTCGGCCCGTGCTGATAGGCCGGCCTGGACCTGATGCAATCACGGAGACACGAACATGCCTGCGACCAAACTTGTCATTGTGGGTGGAGTGGCGGGGGGAGCTACCGCCGCGGCCCGGGCACGGCGTCTGAGCGAAGACGCTCAGATCGTCGTGCTCGAACGCGGCCCTGATGTTTCCTTCGCAAACTGCGGACTGCCCTACCACATTGGCGGGCAAATCCCGCAGCGGCGCAAGCTCCTCCTGCAAACGCCCGACAGCCTCCACGACCGCTACAACCTCGATGTCCGCGTGCGCAACGAGGTCCTCGCGATTGACCGCGACAAGAAGGAAGTCACCGTTCGCGACATCGCCGGTGACCGCACCTATCGCGAGCCATACGACAAGCTGATCATCTCGACCGGCGCCGCCCCAATCCGGCCGCCCCTGCCCGGTATCGACCACTCCAGAATCTTCACATTGCGCAACATCCCCGACACCGACGCTATCAAGAAAGTCGTCGACGACGGCGCCGCCAGCGCCATCATCGTCGGCGGCGGATTCATAGGCCTCGAAATGGCCGAGAATCTCCGGGAGCGAGGACTGGCCGTTCACGTCGTCGAGATGCTCGACCAGGTCATGCCGCCGATCGACCGCGAAATGGCCACCGCCGTTCACCAGACGCTCGCGCTCAACGGCGTCGAACTGAGCCTCGGTGATGCCGTCGAGACCTTCGCGGACTCAGGCGGACGGGTCGCGGCAACCCTCAAGAGCGGCAAGACGCTCACGGCGGACCTTGTCGTCCTTGCTATCGGCGTCCGGCCGGAGTCGAAGCTGGCGCAGGAGGCTGGACTGCCCGTCGGCGACCGCGGCGGCATTAAGGTCAACGAGCAAATGCAGACCGCCGACCCGGACATCTACGCCGTCGGCGATGCAGTCGTCGTCACCGACTTCGTCACCGGCGCCGACGTCCAGATTCCGCTCGCCGGACCCGCCAACCGGCAGGGCCGCATCGCCGCCGACAACATCTTCGGCCGGCGCGCCGCCTATCGCGGCACGCAGGGCACGAGCATCGTTCGCATCTTTGATCTGACCATCGGCATCACCGGCTCGAGTGAGAAGGTCCTGCGGCGCGCGGGCGTCGAATACGAGAAGGTCTACATCCACCCCGCCCAGCACGTCGGCTACTTCCCGGGCGCTGAGCAGATGCACCTGAAACTGCTGTTCGCCCGCGATACTGGTCGCATCCTCGGCGCGCAGATCACCGGTGCCGAAGGCGTCGACAAACGTACGGACGTGCTGGCCGTCGCCATCCAATCCGGCATGTCCGTCTACAACCTGGAAGAAGTCGAACTCGCCTACGCGCCGCAGTTCGGCGCGGCCAAGGATCCGATCAACATGGCCGGCTTCGTTGCCGCCAACTCCTTGAAGGGCGACGTCAAGCATTGCCACGCTGACGAAATCGACAATCACGAGAACGCCATCTTGCTCGACGTGCGAACACGGGAGGAATACAGCGCCGGCACCATCCCTGACGCCGTTCTAATCCCGATCGACGAGCTGCGCGAGCGATACACCGAACTGCCCAAAAACCGGCGCATCCTGGTCCATTGCGCTGTCGGGCTTCGCGGCTATATCGGCGCTAGAATCCTGTCACAACTCGGCTATGACGCATGGAACCTGTCCGGCGGCTACAAGACGTGGCGAGCCTTCCATCCGGAGAAACCCGACGTTTCGCCGACGCCGCCACTGACGCCGAAGCAACATCCAGAACCCCGGGGGGGGTGTTACGGCCCCACATGCCCGCCTTCGCTCGCCGACAGCCCGTCCAAGACCAATACCGATTCGCCTTCCGGTGGGGTGGGGATAGGTGGCGGTGCAGCCTCGTCCACGTGTTCAACGGCTCAAGGCCGTCGCACCGGACAGGCTGCGCCGTCCGCCGCTATTCCCGACGAAACCCTCGACGTCCGCGGCGAACAATGCCCGGGGCCCATAGTCGCTATGGGCCGAACGCTCGACCGACTCCACGATGGACAAGTGCTCGAGGTCCTTTCCACCGACCCCGGCTTCGTCGCCGACGTCCCCGCCTGGTGCCGCCAGACCGGCCACGAACTCATCGGCGTCCAGCCCGGCAACGGGCACTACGCCGCCATCATCCGAAAGCGAACGGCTGCCGCGCAGGCCGAGGCGGGAATGACCAATGCCGCGTCCCCACCCGCCCGCAAGGGCCAGACCATCGTCGTTTTTTCAAACGACCTCGACCGTGCGATGGCCGCCTTCATCATCGCCAATGGCGCGGCCTCCATGGGCCGCAAGGTCACCCTGTTTTTCACCTTCTGGGGCCTGAACATCCTGCGTCGCCCCGAGACGGTCCATGCGGACAAGTCCCTGGTCGAAAGCATGTTCGGCAGGATGATGCCCCGCGGACCCGGGAAGCTATCGCTCTCCAAGATGAACATGGCCGGCATGGGCACCGCGATGATGAAGCAGGTCATGAAACAGAAGAACGTCGCCCCGCTGCCCGATCTGATCGCCACCGCCCGCGACAGCGGCGTCCGCCTCGTCGCCTGCGCGATGTCGATGGATGTCATGGGCATCAAGGAGCAGGAGTTGATCGACGGCGTCGAAATCGGTGGCGTCGGCACATATCTCGACGCCGCGGATTCCGCCAATCTCAACCTGTTCATCTGAAGCAGCGTGCGCGAACGCGCACCCGTGCCATCTGTTTACGGCATTTCACACCTACCTGTGGCACCGGCGTCTCGCCGGTGATCTCACCGGCGAGACGCCGGTGCGACAGAAGCGTCGCGGCTACAGCAGATTCAAGATGATCGAAGCGCCCGACCCCCGTCCAGGAGAAACCTCGCCACCCGGCTTGCCGTTTGGCGATACCCAAAAAACCGCCTCCCCAAAATCACCGCGAAATATCCGCCCGATTCACGTTAATATGCACAGGTCAACGTCGATACGGCTCGGACCCGCCGAGCCGCATCGCCAAACCAAGGAGACCACCATGCATTCGCGAATCCCAATCTTCAAAGCCATCATCGGCCCGATCCTTCTGCTGACAGCCGGCTGCGCCTACGGCGGCAATCCAGCCGTCTGGACCAACGAAGTCACCGAGGAACTCACCATCGACACGTCGGGCTTGGCGCGCATCGAAGCCCGCACCCACAACGGGACGGTCACCTACACCGGACAGGACGACGACAGCACCATTGCCACGGTGGTCGTCACCAAGAAGGGTGGCGGCATGACGCTTGATGACGCTCAGGAAGCCCTCGACGCCATCGAGGTCGTGGTCGAATCACGGGGAAGCGACGCCAAACGCATCGCCTGGAAATGGAAGACCCCCAAGAAACGCACCTGGGGCGCCTACGTCAGCTACAAGATCGACGCCCCCGCAAAACTCGGACTGGATATCGAAACCCACAACGGCCCGATCAATGCCACCGGCGTCCAGGCCGATGCGAAAATCGTTTCACACAACGGCGTCATCGAAGTCGGCTCATGCCAAGGCCAACTCCATGCGGAAACCCACAACGGCCCGATTAAGGCCTCCGACATCCAGGCCGACGCGAAAATAGTCTCGCACAACGGCGCCATCGAGGTCGGCCCGTGCCAAGGCCGACTCCATGCGGAAACCCACAATGGCCCGATCACGGCGGAGTCTTCCGGAGTCAGCCTGCGCGTCATCACCCACAACGGCAAAATCACCGCCACGTTCGCCGGCAAGGAAGCAAACCTGACCACACACAATGGCCGGATCGACGCCGACCTATCGCGATGCGGCGCGTTGTCCGGCAACATCGTCTCGCACAACGGCGCCATTCGCCTTATCGTTGGCAATGAATTCTCCGCGGACGCGACCTGCGTCGCGCACAATGGCAGCATCCGATGCAATGTGCCCTGGCAGGTCCACGAGGCGTCACGCCGCCGCCTCACCGGCCGCTTCGGTGACGGCGGCTCAGACCTCAAGGTCACCATCCACAACGGTTCGATCCGCATCAACGCAGCAGACGACGATTGACGACGACAAGGTCATTCCGAAACACCGACGCCGCATCGAAGGCGAGCCACGCGCCTCGTAGCAATCGGCGATGGGTTCGTGCCGTCCTGTGGCTCGGCAATTTCCACCGCCGCATGTTGACGGTCTACTTCGCCGTCATTGGTCCGCGAGCCGCCTACGCATTCATGGACCTAATGGCTCGATGCCTGTACCGACTCCTTGGGCCCCTCCGCGTCGTCAGCGAGGCCCAATGCCGCGCCTCGCTGGACCACCGGCGGTCGCACGCCGACGTCTGCCGCATCGCGGAACTTTCCTTCGTGAATCGCGTCAGGAACCTCGCCGACCTGTTCCTGGCGGAAAGGCTCCTACATCCGAACACATATCATCGCTACGGCGGCCGCATCCCCGAACCGCACCTGGGCGACCTGCTCGACGCCCAACGTCGCGGCCGGCCGAGGATACTCGTCACCGCGTACTACGGCCCGTTCGACCTCCTGCCGATCTTCCTGGGTTTCAACGGCATCCGGGCAGGCGTGGTCTATCAACCCCATGAAGACCACCGCTTCGACGCCCATCGGCGGCGTGTGCGCGGGCGCGGCGGATCTGAATTGATCATGGTGGATCGCGCGGCCGACCGCGTGAGCGAAATCCTGGAAGCCGGCGGCACCGTCGCCATCGTCGCCGACCACCACGCCGAACAGCGAGGTCTTCCCGTCACGTTTCTCGGTTTGCCTACGATGGCAATGCGATCAGTCGGCCTGTTGGCCTGGCGCTATGATGCGGACGTGGCAGTCGCGGGCATCCGGCGCGTCAACGACGCGTTTTGCTTCGAGATCATCGTGGCGGACATCCTAAAGCACCGCGACTGGCAAGACGAGGACGACGCCGTCGCCTACATCACGCGGCGATACCTCCGCGCGCTCGAGACAATCATCCTGGAAGACCCGACCCAATATCTATGGGGTTATGCCCGATGGGGGCGAGATTTCGCCCAACGGCTGATCGGGGGAAAAAGGGGTCAGGCTACTTTATCTCGGCCGACCGATCGGACAAAACGATAGCTCCCACGATTAAGTAGCCTGCCCCCTTTTTTCTCTCTCAACTCCTGCCGTCGGACAGATTCACAATCGCCGACGCCAGGTCGACTGAGGCTTCCACGAGTTGGCGCCCGTCCTGCCCGAACGCCTTCCCCGACAAGGGCATCCCGATCAGGAACGCCACCAGGCCGGCCAGATACAAATGCAGCTTTCGCAATCTCATTCCCTATTCCTTCCGTCACCCCGCCTCCGCCGCCGGGCGACACGCCTGATGCGAGGACCTTACGAACACGTAACAGTATAGCTTGCGCGATCGCCCGCCTCAACACGTGCGAGCGACGCGCCCCTTGATACACATCGTTCGACCTTGCCCGCCCTAACTACTCCAACGGCAACGCCACCGGCTCGGCGTTCAGGTCAGCCAACGGCAGGGCCTGCACTTCCGACCGCGTCACGACGAACACATGGTCGCCCATGAACACGCCCCGGCCCCACCAGGAGGTACGTAGCGATTCACCCGCCGACGCCGACGCGACGCGCGCGACCGGCTCGATCCCGCCTTCGGGCGTCACGTCAAACATACAGAAACCGCTGAACGCCCATTCGCCGTAGCTCCACGGACTGCCCGGCGTGGCGCCCTCCGCAATCGTCATCGGAACCACCAGCATCTCAGCCGTCGCGAAGTAGTTGAACGCGTGTGGCTCGGACAGGGCTTCCGATTCCGTGCCGCGGTCACCGATCAATTCCACGTCCACCTGTTGGGGATTCGCGAAATCCGTTACGTCAAACACCGAGATCTGCACGCCCTGATACAGGCCGGCATTCATCCCCGTGTCCACGGCGTCCTTACCGATCGTAAGCAGGTGGTTTTCGCCGAGCGGGTGGATGTAGTCCGAGTAGCCCGGCACCTTCAACTCGCCGACCACACGCGGCGCGGTCGGATTCGACAGATCGAGCGTGTATAGCGGGTCCACCTGTCTGAACGTGACCAGAAAACCCCGGTCGCCGACGAACCGGGCTGCGTAGATCCGTTCGCCCGGCGCGATGCCTTCGATCTTCCCCATGACAGCCAACTTGTCGCCGTCCTGCCCCAACACGTAGACGCCGTTTTGCGATGGGATATCAGCGCCGTCGGCCCATGACCTTCTGATTGTCGTCGCCGTCCGGAGATAGCCGTCCTTCTCACCCAGCGAGAAACGGTTCAGCAGCCGGCCGGGGATCGTCCCGACACCGACCAGCGTCGCCGCTTCATCCCCGAATGCGAACTTGTAGATGTCCGTGGTTTCCCGCTGGTTCCGTCCATAGTCGAATTCGTTGTCTGTCAGGTACAGCGCCTCGGTGGACGCGTACACCGTGCTCGCGTCCGCCATCACGCCGACCGAATAAACCGGTACCGCCGGATCGTCCAGGTCGATCGTCACGACCGCCGACACCTTGTGGCCGTCCGGGTCGATCGGGTGATAGAACGCCTGCCACGGGACCAAATCCCGCGACGTGGCGGGCTCGCCCGCCCGTTTCACGGACAGATCCGGCACCAGTTCGTCATACGATGCCGCCATGATGGCCGTCTCGTCACCGTCGCCCGGCAGCGTCGGCCACGTTTCGGTCACGATGTGCAGCTTCGACCCGATCAGCCGGCTGGTCACCAGCGAACCCGCGACGTCGACCGTCGCCACTCGCACGGGCGCGGCGCGGTCCGTCACGTCGAAAATCACGACGGCCGTACCATTTGCCGTCCGGCAAATCGCGATGACTTGATCGCCCCGAAGGAACAGCGAGTCCGGTGTACCGGTAAGATCGACCGTCGAGATGATCGCCATCTGATCGGCGGGCACGGCTTGAACGATCCGCAGCCGACCCGTTGCGGCGGTCGTGCCGCCGCTATCATCGGCGGGTGCGGGCCAGACAACAAAGTCCCAGTCATACGTCGATGGTCCCGCGTCCAGGATATACAGATAGGTCGCGTCGTTCTTCACGAGGTCGCTCTCGTCAACGCCCGCTTCCTGGATGTTCGTTTGGGAATAGTCGTCGCCGCTCGCCTCGCCGGCCGAGCCCGCGTCGGCTCCGTCATTCGCCACGGTGGGTGCCGGCTGGCCGACAGCGCTGCCCGGCATGGAAAACGCGACCGGTGCTCCCACGAGAGCATCGAAGCCGTCGCCGCCCCGGTAGTACGACTGTTCATCACGGACCTGATCGGCGAGGTATCGCTTGAACGCCTCGGCCGATTCGAACTTCTCCAGCCCGGCCGCGCCGGTCTCGCCATACGGATCGAGCCCGACGATGGGCAGCAGCCAGCAACCGGCGGAAGTCAGGCCGAACGCGGCCGTCAGCAGGCCGATCGCCAGCGCGATGCGTGTGGGGATCAATGTGGTACTCGAAACACGGATGGCTCGTCTTGCTGTCATGGTCTTCCCTCGAGCGAGGAGTGGGTTGTCGCGAGGAGTTATCGGGAGGGTGCCCGCCGACATCGGATGCCCCATGATGTCGGGATGCCGCATGGCCGCCGCGCATCACCCTCGTATACTGTATCCCTCGACCACCTGTCCGGTCAATGGCGAGCCTGGGGGCATGCTCGGATGATGATCCGCCAAACGGCAAGCCAGATAGTGTGGATTGTTTGGGTCTGAGGGGCTTCCGGTGGATTGTTTGGGTCTGAGGGGCTTCCGGCGGGGATTGGCCTTGGTAGGGGCGATAATGTGAGTTAGGCCCACGGATTGGCATCCATGGGCTTGGATTTGGTCGGGATCAGCCTTGCTCGTTTTCAAGGTCGGCGGTGCCGTAGACTTCGTCGTCTTCGGCGTCGAGGTCGGCTTGGTAGCCGCCTTCGTCCATGTCGTGGTCGCGCTGCTGTTGGATGGACTTCCATTCCTTCCGGGTGATCAGGACCTCGCGGGCCTGGCTGCCTTTGTATTCGCCGACGATGCCGGCGTCGGCCATCTGGTCTATCAGGCGGCTGGCGCGGGAGTAGCCGACTTCCAGGCGGCGCTGCAACAGGCTGACGCTTCCGCGGCGCGTCTCGACCACCATGCCGACGGCCCGATCGAACAGCGGGTCGCGTTCGGACCCGCCGCCGCCGGGGCCGGGGCGGAGCCCTTGCAGCTCGTGATGAAACTCGGGCTTGGCCTTGCCGGCGAGGTCCTTGATGACGGCGCGGAGTTCGACGTCATCGATCCAGGTTCCCTGTGCGCGGACGAGCTTGGACGAGCCGGGCGGTAGGAACAGCATGTCGCCTTCGCCCATCAGGACCTCGGCGCCGTTTTGGTCGAGGACGATGCGCGAGTCCATGCGGCTGGCGACGCGGAAGGCCATGCGGCAGGGCAGGTTGCTTTTGACGAGGCCCGTCACGACGTTGGCTTGGGGCCGTTGGGTGGCGACGACGAGATGAACGCCGACGGCACGGCTTTTCTGGGCGAGGCGGCTGAGATGAATCTCGACTTCCTTGCCGCTGGTCAACATCAGGTCGGCGAGTTCGTCGATGATGATGACGATGTAGGGCAGGTGCGTCGGGATATGGCGTTTCTCGTTTTCGTTGGACGGCTGGAAACGTTCGTAGACGGTCTCCTTGCCGAGCCGATTGAAGGATGCGATATCGCGGACGCCTGCCTCGGCGAGGAGTTCGTAGCGTTCGTCCATCTTGGTCGTGGCCCATTCGAGGATCATCTCGGCGCGTTGCATGTCCGTGACGATCGGGCACATCAGGTGCGGGATTTCCTTGAAGACGTTGAGTTCGACCATCTTCGGGTCGACGAGGATGAGCTTGACGTGATCGGGCCGTTGCGTCATCAGGAGCGACATCACGAGGGAGTTGATGGCGACGGACTTGCCGCTGCCGGTGGTGCCGGCGATGAGCAGGTGCGGCATGGTGGCGATGTCGGTGATGAGGGGGTCGCCGCTGGCGTTCTTGCCGATGAAGACGGGCAGCGCCATCTTCGTGGGCTTGACGCCGCCGAGCATGATGAGCTCCTTGAGGCGAACCTTCTCCTTGTCGATGTTGGGGACCTCGATGCCAATGGTGTTCTTGCCGGGCAGCGGGGCAACGACGCGCACGGCAGGCGCTTTGAGCGCCCTGGCGATGTCATTGGAAAGCGAATTGATCCGGCTGACCTTGGTGCCGGCGGACAACTCGAGCTCGAACATGGTGATGACGGGGCCCGTGTCGATCTCGACGACGCGGACCTCGATGCGGAACTCGCCGAGCGTTCGTTCGAGGATCGCGGCCTTCTCGCGGACGACGCCTTCCTGTGCGGCGGTGTAGGTGCCTTCGGGGTCTTCCAGGAGCGATAGCGGCGGCAGGACGTAGTCGCCCAATTCGGTGGGCCATGCGCTTTTCGGCGTCTTGCCCTCGACACGGTCCTTGCCCAACATGCGGATGATCAGGTTGCGCTCGGGCGGGGCGGAGGATTCTTCGTCATCGTCATCGTCTTCGATGTCGTCCGCCAGGTCCGCGTCTTCTTCTTCATCGAACTCGCAGATTTCGTCATCATCTTCGTCGTCCGCTTCGGTGCATTCGCCCTCGGTGACGGGCTCGGGACCGGGATCGAGGATTGCGCCGGCGGTGCCTGCGCCTATCATGACGGGCGTTAGGGCCGGTCGTCGTCGTCCGGCGTCGCGCGCGGCGATGAGCCCCCTGATGCCGTGGCGGCGGACGGCAGCCAGCGCGGCCGGAATGCGGACGATGACATCGTCGGCGGCAAGCAGGAAGCCGAGGATGAACCCCGCGGCGATGCACAGGATTGCGCCGGTGGTAGACAGGCTTTGCGCAAGCATGTGGGCAATGGCGATGCCGAGGATGCCGCCTTGTCCTTCGACGAGGTCGGCGGAGGCGGGATTGTCGGCCATTGCTGCGGTGGCGGCGGTCGCCGTGACCAGCAGCCCGACGCCCGCGAAGCGCAGAGCCAGGTCGCTGATCCGTTTCATAGCGAAGGCGGCAAGGGCCGCGACCGTCAGAAGGAAGGCGAGCGCGTAGGTCCCATGGCCAAGGTAGTAGATCAGATGGTAGGCGATCCACGCACCGGCGTGTCCACAGCCGTTGCCAATGGGATTTGGGTGGGGCCAGACGGCCGGGTTCGGCCAGTCCGCCGGATCGAAGGTCAGCATCGCTATCCAACCGAAGGCGCAGAGGGCAAGGCCGGTGACGATGCCACAGTTTCGGAGGGTTTTCGCGATGCGTCGGTTTGTGAGGGTTTCGTCTGGCATTTCTTGCGATTCCGGGTCCGTGACACTATCGGCGTGGCTGATCAGAGCCCCAAGCGTCAGCGCGGGGTATTCTTGGACAGACCGTTGGTCTTCGGACCCGCTCGCTTACGCTCGGGGCTCTGATCCGGTATCCGACGCGGGTGATGTCACGCGCCGCTTCGCTGTTTCGCGAGCCGCCGAAACTGTCACGGGCCCTGCGATTCCGGCCTTCGTCGGACGAAGGCGCAGTCCGAGTCTACGGTCGTATCTCAGGTAATATCGGCCGATGGCAATTGGCGGCTCGACGGAAAGGTGAGTGGACGATGCTGGCAGGGCCGGTTTGAGGCGCTGACGGGTGAGCGCCAAACCTTGAATTTCACGCTGAGACTCGATAGACTGGGCATCATTATAGGGCGATAGCCGAAATCAAAAGGAGTGGTGGAGCGGGAACCTACTGAATACTACGGGAAGGAGGCGCCCTGTGCAGTTGCGGCGCTCGTGTCGATTGCTCGGGGTCCCTAACACGGACACCTTGAGAGTCGAGTGGGAGGGGCAACCTCGCTCGGTGCGGTTGATGGATGTCGATCCGGAGAGCGCGGCGCCGGGTGGGGCCAAGGCGCCGACCGACTTCGGGCGGCGAACACTCCGGTGGATGAGGGAAGTTGTCCTCAAGGAAGTGGGCGAGGTCGTCCTCGATTTCGCAGGCGAGGAGATCATGCTGAGCAACAGCGGGAAGCTGTTGTGCTACGCGCATGTCGGCGGCGAGAATCTGAACGTTCGGCTCGTGCGTGAGGGGTGGAGCCCGTGCTTCGAGAAATACGGCCGGCCGATGGACCACCGGGAAGATATGGCCCATGCCGAATTGCGAGCGCGCTACGAGGGACGGGGTATTTGGGGCGGTCGGGGGGGGCGCGGCGACTATCAGGTGTTGAAGACCTACTGGCGAATTCGGGCCGGTCAGGTGGACGACGTGCGCCATGCGATGGCGATGGGCGAGGACATTATGTGCTGTCGGCACGACTATCGCGACATCGTTCAACGGGCTCAGGCTGGGACGGAGGCGTGCGTGTTCGGCGATTTGACGCGGGCGTTTCACATGGCGGACGGCTCGGTGCTGATTCAGATCGGTAGCCCGCAGCAGCCGTTGTCGGCGCTCTTTCCGCCCAGCGCGGCACCGCTGGCGGGATTCCTGGAGCGAGAAATCCTGGGATTCGGCAAGCCGAACTACCTGCATTTCCAAGGGGCGATGTCGATGGCGGGCGATGTGCCGCAGATCACCGTCGAACTGCTGGACCAGATCGCGACGTGTACCATCACCACTCTGAAATAATTGTAAGGCAAAACACATCGGGTTTTGCGGGCTGATGGGAAGGCCGGTAGTGTAGTGTCTTGCCTGGTTGGCGTATTTTGAAAGACGCCGGTGGTTTTGGAGGGCCGCCAAACGGCAAGCCCAGGGGAGAGGCTGTACAAATTGCTGCGTCTGTGAGACGCCGCGATTGTTGGTTTTCGATGGGCCGATCGGCCGCGAAGCAAGACAGGATGCTGTGGGATGACGCGACCCTCTGCGAACGAGATTCGCCAACAGTTTATCGATTATTTCGTCGAGAAGCGCGGGCATACGTTTGCGCCGAGCAGCCCGTGCGTGCCGCACGACGATCCGACGCTCATGTTCACGAATGCGGGGATGAACCAGTTCAAGGATGTGTTCCTGGCGACGGGGACGCGATCCTACAGCCGTGCGACGAATACGCAGAAGTGCATTCGGGCCGGCGGCAAGCACAACGACCTCGACGACGTCGGGCAGGATACGTACCACCACACCTTCTTCGAGATGCTGGGTAATTGGTCGTTCGGCGACTACTTCAAGAAGGAAGCGATCGCCTGGGCGTGGGAGCTGCTGACAAAAGTGTGGGGGCTGGACAAGACGCGGCTGCATGCGACGTATTTTGAGGGAGACGAGGCGGAGGGCCTCGAGCCGGATACCGAGTCGGCGGAGTTGTGGCGGAGCGAGACGGACATCGACACGGCGCATATCCATCCCGGCAACAAGAAAGATAACTTCTGGGAGATGGGCGAGGTGGGGCCTTGCGGGCCTTGCAGTGAGATTCATATCGACCTGACGCCGGACAAGAGCGGGGCGGGCCTGGTGAACGCGGGCGACGCGCGGGTGATCGAGATCTGGAACCTGGTGTTCATTCAGTTCAACCGTGACACGGGCGGAAAGCTGACGCCGCTGCCGGCAAAACATGTGGATACCGGGCTGGGGTTCGAGCGGCTTTGCGCGGTGCTGCAAGGGGTGGACGGGAACTATGAGACGGATGTCTTTACGCCAATCTTCGCGGCGATTCGGGATGTGACGGGCGCGCCGGCTTATACGGGGAAGCTGGAATCGAAAGCCGAAAGCCGAAAGCCGAAAGCCGAAATTCCAAAGTCGAAAGCCGAAAGTCGAAAGCCGAAAGTCGAAAGCCATAGCGGAGACGCCTCGAACGCGACCGATAGCCCCTCGCGGGAGCGAGGGGTTGACGAATTGCAGGTCATGCGTGATGTCGCGTATCGCGTGGTGGCGGACCATGTGCGGTGCTTGACGTTTGCGCTGACGGATGGGGCGGTGCCGGATAATGAGGGGCGGGGGTATGTGCTGCGGCGGATTCTGCGGCGGGCGGTTCGGTATGGGCGGCAGTATCTCGAGACGCGGGAGCCGTTTCTTTGTGAGTTGGTGCCGGCCGTGGTGGATGCGATGGGGGGGGCTTTTGCTGAGATCCGCCAAACGGCAAGCCGAGTGGCGGAGGTTGTTCGCGGTGAAGAGCAGTCGTTTATCAAGACGCTTGACAGGGGGATCGCGCTGTTCGACGAGGCGGCGGCGCATGCGGTGAAACACCATCATGGGCGCGTCAGCGGGGAAGATGCGTTCAAGCTGCATGATACGTATGGTTTTCCGATTGATCTGACGGAGTTGATGGCGCTGGAGCGCGGGCTGTCGGTCAATATTGGGGAGTATGAGCGGTTGATGGAGGAGGCGCGGGAGCGGGCGCGGGCAGGTGGCGAGAGCGTCGCAGACGAATTCGCAGAGTTGAAACGCATG
>JAUVGW010000247.1 GCA_030593565.1 Phycisphaerae bacterium
CATGCCTCAACGCCTCGATCGGATTCAGCCCCGCTGCCCGTCGGGCCGGCAGGAATCCGAACAGGACGCCGACACCTGCGCTGAAGACAAACGCGATCACCACGATACCCGGCGACATCAGCGGCGTGACGCCGATCGCACCCGCGATGTACCACGCCCCTAACACGCCTATCCCAATTCCCACCGAGCCGCCCGCGCTTGATATCACAGCCGCCTCGACGAGGAACTGCCGATTGATCGCCTTGGTAGATGCGCCAATCGCCATGCGGATGCCGATCTCGCGCGTTCGCTCCGTGACGGCAACCAGCATGATGTTCATGATCCCGACGCCGCCCACGGCGAGGCTCACGAGGGCCAGAAAGAACATCAGCAGCGTCATCTGATTGCTGATTTCGCGGGCCTGTTCCTCCTTCTCCTTCAGCGTCGTGACCAGAAAATCGCTCTCGTCACCATCGCCGAGGCGATGCCGCTGTCGCAGGAGACCGCCGATCTGATCCACGGCCTGCTCGACCTCCTCGGCGCTGACCGCGGAACAAAGGACGACCGTCGGATTCTGGATGCCCATCAGGTCCCGCAGCACAATCGGCAACGGCACGACGACCGTATTGTCCTCGTCGATCCCGAGCGGATTGAAGCCCTTGGCCTCCAGTATGCCCACGACCTTGAAGCTGAGCTGCCCGATTCGTACGTTCTTGTTCAACGGGCTGCGGTCGCCGAATAGCTCGCGAAGCACCGTCCGCCCGATCAAGCACACGCGCCGTGGTGCGATGATGTCGAACGGGTCGAAGTCTCGCCCCTCGCTTACGCCCCAGTTCCGAATCGACGTGTACTTGTGGGAAGCCCCGGTGATCGTCACGATCGTATTGTTCGTCTCGCTGACGATCTGAAAGTCGATCGGCTGCATCCCGGTCGTCGC
Source organism: Phycisphaerae bacterium (assembly GCA_030593565.1). Classification (GTDB taxonomy): domain Bacteria; phylum Planctomycetota; class Phycisphaerae; order UBA1845; family UTPLA1; genus JAFGQA01. The sequence goes on from JAUVGW010000247.1 coordinate 917, forward strand.
CGACACGGAATCACATTCGAGTTCGATGGCCTCGCCGTCGGCGCGCGTCAGGTTGCTTCCGCGCAGCCCCCGGCTTGGTCCGGTCTTCTTCGTATCGCGGCTGCCGACGATGATCATGTTCCGCCCGGCCTTACGGATATCCTCGATCAGCGATTCCTTCACGCCCTGCACGACGCTGACGCAAATGATCACGACCGACACGCCCATGATCATGCCGATCATGGTCAGGAAGCTGCGCAGCCGATGCCGCCACAGCTCCCGCAGCCCCATCTTGAAGCACTCGATCCAAAGGGCAAACATCGTCAGGCCTCGGCGATCGTCAATGCTCGAACGTCCGGCACGTCCGGGCCGCCGCACCGCGGCGTCGGCTGATCGGTCACAATCTCACCATCGCACAAGACGATGACGCGCTCGGCAAACTCCGCGATGCCGGGATCGTGCGTAACCATGATGACCGTCTGCTTCTCGTCCTCGTGCAGTTCCCGCAGGATGCCCATGATTTCCCCGCTGGTGTGGGTGTCGAGGTTCCCCGTCGGCTCATCGGCCAGCAACATCCGCGGCGTGTTTACCAGTGCTCGCGCGATCGCGACGCGCTGCTGCTGACCACCGGAAAGCTGCGACGGCAGGTGGTGGGATCGGTCGACGAGGTCCACCTTTTCCAGTGCCGCCATCGCATAGTCGCGGCGTTTTTTTGCCGGCACGCCGGAATAGACCATCGGAAGCTCGCAGTTTTCCAAGGCCGTGCTGCGGTTCAGCAGATTGAAATTCTGGAAGATGAACCCGATGTACGTGTTCCGGAGTTGCGCAAGTTCGTCGCGAGACAGCTCGCTCGTCACCTGGCCGGCCAGCCGGTAGGTGCCCTCCGTCGGAACATCCAATGCGCCCAGGACGTTCAGCAGCGTCGACTTGCCGGACCCGCTGGCCCCCATAATGGCGATGTACTGCCCGTCGGGCACGTCCATATCCAGGCCGCGCAACGCGTGTACGGGGTTATCCCCCGCGTCATAAACCTTGTGCAACCCCTGTAGCGCAACCATCACGACGACGTTCGGATCGTCAACCGTTGATTTCACCCCCGCCGCGATTTTGTCGGGCTTCTCCGTCATTAAGGAACCAAGATGCTACAGGGTGCGGTTGTCGGGGCTCGCCAGCTTGAGCGCCTCCTTGAGGCTGAAACCCGACTTCGACTTGTCAATGAATTTCTTCGCGAAGGTGTCCCCCGGTTTCGCGCCGGCGAGGATCTCCGTCATGATGTTGTCCGTCACGCCCACCCACAACGGCACAACACGCCACATATTGGGTGCTGCGTCAAACTGCCACGCATATACCTTCGAGCAATAGACCGCCTCCTCACCCGCCATATCGACCGTCGGTTTCGCCGGCCACTCGGCCGCCTCGATCATCGTGCGGCGATCCTCCACCGGCAACGGCGGCTTGAACCGCAGGGCCGCGTTCGATATCTGCGCGACATCGGTCTTCGAGACGCATTCGATCTCGACGTTCACCGACAAACCCGGTATCAGCGTCCCCTTCGCGTCGTTGTCCACTTCCAAGTCGACCGTGTACGTCACGACGTTCTGAACGATGTCCGGCTGATTGTGCTTGTGCAGAATCCGGCCCTCGAACTCCACCGGCTGCCGCGCCTCGACCGTGAACCGGGCGAGCTGTCCCTCGAACACGTGGTAGATATCCGACTCGCTCACCTTCGCGCTGACCTGCATCCGCTCGAGACTCGGCGCCAACAGGTACAGCAGCGGTGCGTGCAGCGCCGCAACGACCGTCTGACCAACATCCATGTAACGTTTCAGAACGATCCCGTCGATCGGCGAGGTGATCGTGCACCGGGCTTTGCGGGCTTCAGTGAAACCGGACCGCGCCTCGGCAAGCTTCAACGCTGCCTTGGCCTGTGACACCGCCTCCTTCGTCGCGTCGAGGACGAACTTCTCGTTGTTCACGGCCATCTCGTGCATCGCCTCGGCTGCCAACGCCGTCGCCTTTGCGCGTTCGAAGACTGACTTGCGAAGGACCCACTCCGCCTTCATCGCATTATTGGCTTTGTACAACTCATCCGTACGATGCCATTGATACTCCGCTTCGACCAAGACAGCGGCGGCTTCCTGTTTGTTCGCGAGCGCCTGCTTGGTCATCACCGGCAGGTTCGCCGTCTGTTCCGCCAACGCCAACTTGGCACTTGCCAACGTACTTTGTGCCTTGATCAGGTGCGCCTGGCTCTGTCGGTGCTCGGCCTCCGCGAGCTCCGGGTCGATCTCCGCGATAATCTGGCCTTTTGATACCGGCTCGTCGTCGTCCACGGCGAGTTCGATGATCTTGCCCGTCACCTCACAACCCACCTGGACCGTGCTCAACGGCTCCACGGTGCCGCTCGTCTCGATGGTCATGGTGATGGGCGCGGAGACAACCTCCGTCGTGATGACTTCAAACTCACCCTCGGAGCCGCCCAACATGGCCCAGGCGACAGCGCCGCCTCCGATCACGATGACTGCGATGATGATCCACACACGCATGAAACTGCCCCTGTCGGATGCCCCCAGGTCACGAGCACGGCAAGTCTAACGCACCGGCTGCCCGGTGCAAACATGATGGAAACGCCCCCCTGCCCAGCGAGCCGGCTCGCCTCAAGCCGGTCTTTCTGCCGGGGATTCTGGTGCTTACCCGAAATGACGTACACCCATTGGAGACAGGCGCCCCCCACCGACTGTTCGTGTCCGGAACCCGTGTTCAACGCGGCGACCATTGGCGAGCAGCCACAACGATATCGCGCGGTCTACCTCCCGACGGAGCCGCCTTCACGATGTGCCTGGATATGTATTTCCGGATGAATCGCCGGTTCGTGCAGTCGGAGTGCCCTCCGGTCCAGCCATACCTCGCGTGTTCCGCACCACGACGGATGTTGTGTACACGCGACCCGCCTCCACGCAGGCCGACCAGCCCGGCGGAATCGTCGAACGTGCCGTCGATCGTGCCCAACGCCCGGACCGGACCCTGCAACACAGGATCCGTCGACGAGTAGTACACGTAGATGTCGCCCTTCATGTGCGACAGGGCCTTCTGCACGTCGTACTTGCTCGACAGACTCGACCCGATTAACACGAAGCTATTCACTTTTTGCGGAGGTTTTACGTTCTCGATCGCCCAGATACCGACGCCCGTGCCGGCCGACAGCGCGATGATATTCGCCTCGGCTCCCGGGTGTTTCTTCAAATAACGCGTGATCGCGCTTCCGAGCGTCTTGCCCGAGCCCTTCGCGATGAAGCGTAGCGTCTGGTCCAGTGCGGGATTGAACGTCAGCGACCACCGATGGTTGCTCACCAGTCCGCGATATCCCGCGTCTTTCAGGCCGACCGGCACATCCATGACGCCGAAACCCCAATTGCCCGCGCCGTCAATGTACCACGTCCGGCCGTGTGCCTCCCGCGCCCGCGCCTCGGCCGTCATGGCCGAGCAGCCGCAAAGCCACGGCAGCACCACGAATCCAATGACCGTCCAATGATGCCTCACCCACATGTCCAGCCCGCCACTCGCCACGTACTTCCCACCATTGACCACTCGCAATCCACGGGTGCATGACACAATCGGTGGCGGGGTGCCACTGGCAGCTTGCCTGCCAGTGTCCGTGTAGGGCGCTATCCGTCGAGGCACTGGCGGACAAGCCGCCAGTGGCACCCGTTGAACCCTTCGGAGCTTATCCCGCCGAATCTGTCATGGACTCGCAATCCGCTATTCGTTCTCCTTCAGCGGTCGTTCATCATATAGGTCGCTCGCCAATTGCCAGCCAAGTTTCTCGTCATAGACCAAATCGATGCGAAACCTTCGAACGTTGGACTGCTTCAATCCCGCCACTTCCAAGACAACCTTGCCCGCATCTTCCGACGGCTCGCAAGCCCACGGAGCCGAACATACTCGCAGCCGGCTCATCACACTGTTCACCAATTCGGACGTTGGCTCTGTGCCGGGCTCGATACCCGCCCGTTCCAGGAACGTCGGTGAAAGACGCCCACGCATGAAGTCGACGTCATCTTCCAGCGAGCGTTTGCGCATTTCCGCGAATGCTTCGCTCGGATCTTGCTTTGCCACGTCCGGCCCCGGCCGTGCCGGCGCTGCACAGCCCGACACCGACACAACCACTGCCGCCGCCAGCAACGCCGCCAGCCATCCACCACTTGACCTCGGCCGTACTCGGCCCCGTCTCCGTGTTGCACATTCCTGGTTCAATGTTGTTCTCCCGTGTTGTCGGTTCTACCCGGGGCATCCGGTCCACCGGCCCGGTGGGCGATCCCGTATTATACCCGCCAGCCTGGCAGTACGTCCAAGGTCGTCACAACGCCGCGATTCGTCATGGCAGGGCAATCGCAAGAATGGCGGATGTAGCGGCCGACCCCCGTGTCGGCCGTAGAACACCAACGGTTTCCGACGGCCGACACGGGGGTCGGCCGCTACTCGAGCGCGCAAACCGCAGCAATGACCACCGCCCGGCCATTCTTGCGATTGCCGCGTTCGTCATGGCCCCCCTTGTCGCACGACCTCCTGTAGCCGCCGCAACAAGCTCAAGGCATCCAGCGGCGTCGTGCGGTCCGTATCCACGCCGTCGATCGTGTCCACGAGTTCTCGCCACCAATCCGGCAACGGTTCTGTGCCGTCGAATAGCAGCAGTTGACCCGACTCCTCAACTCCCTCGGCCACCAGACCCGATCCATCCGATCGGCCGGCCAGCCGCTGCTCCAACTCGCGCAGCACGGCTTCACTCCGTCGCAGCACCGACGCCGGCAGACCCGCCATCGCCGCCACGTGAACGCCGTAGCTCCGGTCCGTCGCACCGGGCACGATTCGATGCAGAAACACGACATCCCGCCCCGCGCCGTCCGGCCGAAGCTCCTCCCGAACGGCCACGTTGAAGTTCGCCACACCGGACAACTGATCCGCCAATTCCGTCAACTCGTGATAGTGCGTCGCAAACAGCGTCCGGCAGCCCACGCAACCCGCCAGATACTCCGTGATCGCCCACGCCAGCGCGAGCCCGTCATACGTGCTCGTCCCACGCCCGATCTCGTCCAGAATCACCAACGACCAAGGCGTGGCAGTGTGCAGAATCCGTGCCGTCTCGACCATCTCGACCATGAACGTCGAACGCCCCCTGGCGAGCTCGTCACTCGCCCCCACCCGCGCGAAAATCCGATCCACGGGGCTCCATCGCATCGACTTCGCGGGCACGTAGCTCCCCGTCTGCGCAAGCAGCGCCAACAACGCCACCTGCCGAATGTAGGTCGACTTCCCAGCCATGTTCGGCCCGGTAATCACCAGAAGGTGGTCGCCATCACTCGCCAGCCGACAGTCATTCGGCACGAACCGCTCCCCCAACGCCACATCCAGCACAGGGTGCCGACCGTCCACGATCTCCAACACAGCGTCGCCGGCTCCATCGCCGCCGGCAGATTTGCTGCTTTCGGTTCGCAACTCGCCATTCACCACGTCCGGTCGGCAGTAGCCACGTTGGCGCGACAGCTCCGCGAAGGCCGCGAGCACGTCAAGCGTCGCCACGGCCTCCGCCATCGACTGAAGACGCGGCAACTCCTGCAAGGCTCGTGCGCGTATCTTTTCAAAAAGCGCGATTTCGGTTTCCTTGGCCCGATCAGCCGCGGTCAGAACTTCGGTTTCATGCCGCTTTAGTTCGTCCGTGATGTAGCGCTCTGCGTTGCGGATGGTCTGCTTGCGGACATAGTCCGCCGGCACCTTGTCCCGATGCTGATGCGTGATCTCGATGTAGTACCCGAAAACCGAGTTGTAGCCGATTTTCAATGTGGCGATGCCCGTCCGCTCGGCCTCCCGCGCCTGATACTCCGCCAACCAGCGATGCCCCTCTCGACCGACGTTACGCAGCCGGTCCAGTTCCGCATCGTACCCATCCGCGATGAACCCACCGTCCCGAACCACCGGCGGGGCATCCTCCTTCAGCGATGTCTCTAAAAATGTCGCCAACTCGTCATGGCCGCCCAAGGACGTCGCCAAACGCGACAGCATGTCCGCCGGCTCCGCGTTTAATGTCGATTCCGCATTCGATGTCGTGGACTCAGCCGCGACCACATCATCTCCGACGGCCCCACCCCCGCCGCCCAATCCCCAATCCCCACTCGCCATGGCCAAACTCGCTAGTTCGCCGCATCGCCGCAACCCCCGACCCAGCCCGACCATGTCACGCGGGGACGCCCGGCCCACGCCCAATCGGGCCGTGATCCGCTCGACGTCCCCGACGTCGCGCACCAGATCCCGCAGCTTCCGCAGCCGCGACGGCTCCTCGCGCAGCGCGCCGATCGCGGCCTGCCGCGATCGTATCTCCCCGACATCTCGCAACGGAAAGCAAAGCCACGAACGAAGCCGCCTCGCCCCCATCGGATTGACGGTCATGTCCACGGACGCCAGCAACGAGCCCTCGCGCGAGCCGTCCAGCATCGTCCGCTCGACTTCCAACGACCGCAGCGCGACCTGATCGATCAGGCAATGACCCGCAGTCTGCCGCGGCACGATCTTCAGAACGTGCGCGAGCGCCGTCTTCTGCGTCTCCTTCAGATAATCCAGCACGGCAGCCGCGGCACACAGCGAAACATCAAACGCGTCGAACCCAAATCCCGCCATGCTCGCCACGCCGAAATGCTCGCACAACGCCCGTTCAGCCATCACCGCGTCAAACACGTGCGCCGGTCTCGGCGCGATCGCCGCCTCGAGCGTCTCGCGCAGCCTGTCGAGAAACGACCCCGTCTGCTCCGATGATGCCCCCGATGCGGCCTCCGCTCCCTCCAACGAAGAAAACGCCTCCGCCCCCACATCCGGGACCAGTAATTCCGCCGGCCGCAGCCGCGCCAACTCGTCGATCAGACCGGCCGCGGGAACGACCTGAGCGAAGAACCGGCCGCTCGCCAACTCGACACACGCCAAGCCGACGGCCCCTCGCGTCCAGTCACCCGCCTGTTGGGGACACAGCGCCACTAGGTAGTTATCGCGACGCTCGTCCAGGAGC
>JAUVGW010000174.1 GCA_030593565.1 Phycisphaerae bacterium
ACCTCGCCGTCGGTTCGAGCAATCGATTGAAGTCCGCACCCGCTCCGATGCACGCGACCAGCATGTAGATCATCACGCTCCCCCTGCGCGTAGCCCCGGCCCCCTCCAACCTCCTCGCCCGCGTAAACGACAACAGCATCCCCACTGTCGTTACCAGGATGACCTTCCACGCGAATGCACCCAGGATGCCCTCAAGCCTGACGAATGGTTCGTGCTGAACCATCTCGTTGCCGGCCACATGTGCCAGCCAGGCTGCCATGAACCCGATCGCCAGTATCATCAACAGGTCCGCCAGCGACGGAATCCGCGAGACGCGCTTCTGGAAGGCGTCCATCTTCTGTTCGAGCGCCGTAATCGCCGACGTATCGCCGCCGAACCATCGGTCCACCACGGCATGTCGCCCCGCCAGAACCAGTAGCACCCCCATCCACACGTTTGCCACCGCGACATCGACCACGATGATCGGGGAAATGGCCGCATCGCTCGCGCCGAAGTTCTGCTGCAAGGCGACGGCATTCGCACCGCCGCCGATCCAACTCCCCGCGAGATAGGCCATGACCTGCCAGGCGTCTTCGGGCAGCCTGCTTTGCCAGATCCACAGCGCGATCGGCCCGCCGATCACGACCCCGGCCGTCCCCGCCAGTAGCATCACGCCCGCCTTCGGGCCCAATCTCACAATGCCCCGCACATCCAATGATAACGTCAACAACAGCAGGCTGGCGGGCAGCACGAAATGCTTCACCCACCCGTACAGCTCGCACTCCACGGGGATGACGCCCGCAGTCGATAGCGCCGTCGGAATGAAATAGCAAAACACCAGTGCCGGGATGACCTTGAACACGCGCCCGGCCACGGGACGTGACGATAGCCAGAATATCGACGCCAGTACTGCCAGCAGCACCGCCAGCACCCCGGCCGAGTCATTGATCACCGCTCCACCGGCCTCCGCCGTCGTCGCGTCCGCCAGAATCATGCCTATACACATGACCCGGATGCTAACATCGACACCGCGGAGCGCCTATCGATCGACCCAATTCGAACCGATGACGTCTCCTCCCGGCGATCCGATCACGCCGATGCGCTACGCCGAACGCCAAACGGCGATAGGAGCTGATCGGGAAACCGATAAGATGATATCTCTTGACAATCCAGGCTGGTTCGGCAATCATAAAGGTGGCGTGCTCTCGCATCCGTGTGGAGTGGGTGTCAGGAGACTTCGCGGCCGCGCAAATGTGGCTGCACAACGGTCCATCACAATCAGCAATCACCAGTTGTGCGAAACAGTCGATGTATGATCTGTTATCCACCCGGCGTTGCCCGGCGCCCTGGATCATGCGCCGGCCGCGGAGGCATGCATGCCGGAAGAAGACCGTGAACGTCTTCAGCACTTTTCCTGGCGAGCGACGAGGGAACTTGGGAATAGGAGAGAATCATGAGGTGGAGTGATCGAACAGGGTATTTGAAGGTGCTGTGCTGTACGGCGCTCGTTTTCGGGGCGATGGTGTCGGCCACGCCGGCCACCGCACAGTCAACGCTGGACTTCCCGGTTGGAGAGAATATGCCCTACTGGCTCGACAGTGGCGGACGCGCGAATATGGGGGAGGACTCGGCCATCGTGTTTGAAGCCGACGTAACGGTCGATGACGCCGCTTGGCTTCGGTTGTACTTCGACAGCGTGGAGTTGGAGAAGGGCAGCACCATCCGCATGACGGCACCGTTCGACGGAGAAGTGCAGGAACTCGATGCCACGGGCATCGCCATGTGGAGCTATACCTCGGCCTATTTTAACGGCAATACGGTTCATATCGAGTTGATTGCCGCGCCCGGAACGACACAGAACCACGTGGTTCTCGACTCCGTGGCGGCGCAGATCGTCGCCGGCGGGCCAAGAGGTCCTTGTGCCGACAATGATTGCGGCATTTGCGGTCCGGATAACCGTGCCCCGTCCGACGAGGACTGGGCCGGCCGGCTTATGCCGGTGGGGTGTACTGCCTCGATCTACAACACGTTTAGCTGCGCGGTGTCAGCGGGGCACTGCGTCCAGAGTGGGCTCACCCTGCAATTCAGGGTGCCGGATTCTTCATCCGGCTGCTACCCCTACAACCCCGGGATCTCAGATCAGTTCCCGATCACCGACTACGAATATGTAGACGACGGCACGGGCAACGACTGGTCTGTCATGACGGTCGGCACGAACAATCAAGGCGACACGCCTTACGAGCGATATGGTGTATTGCGACCGATCTCAGGGGTGGTTGGCTTTGCGAGCGACACCATTGTCAACTGGGGATTTGGCGTCGATAACGACAACCCCACTCGCAGCCAAACACAGCAAACGCACACCGGAACGATCACCAGTCGATCCAGCGATCGCTACCTCTTCAACGTCGATATCACCTATGGCAACTCCGGCTCCTCCATCTTGCTGAACGATCAGATCATTGGAATCGTCACACATTGCAGCTTTACCTGCGGTTACAATACCGCTACACGCATCGACCTTGCTGCCTTCGCGGATGCGAGGGCGACGCTCTGTCCGGGCATCGTGATACCAGAAAATGACGATTGTGCGAATGCCTTGGCGGCTTGTACTGACATATCCTACGCCGGCACAACAACTGACGCTACTGTTGATGGCGACTCTACATGTGCCGACTCCAGCTCATCTCCCGACGTCTGGTACCACTACACCCCCGAATCCGGCGGCACCGCAACGATCGAAACATGTGGAGGGGGCGACTATGACGGCGCGATTTCCGTGCACTCAGGCTGCCCCGGAACAACGGCCAACCAAGTCGCCTGCGACGACGACGGTTGCGGCTCAACCGGCGGTATGGCCACCGTCACCATCAGCGTGACGGCCGGCCAAACCTACTACATCCGCGTCATGGGCTACCAGGACGCGAGCGGCGGCTTCACGCTCGACATCACGGGGCCCGACTGCATCATTCCCGATACCACTCCGCCCGAGCCCGTCACGATGTCCTTTTCCTCGCTGCCGACGGCGGTGAGCACGTCCGCAATTACCATGACGGCCACGGAGGCTATCGATGCCGAGAGTCCACCCGTCGAGTACTACTTCTGGAGCAGTGAAGGCAACCCCAGCACCTGGCAGCCCGGTCGGACCTACGTCGACTCAGGCCTCACCGTCAACACCGTATACATCTACTACATCAGGGCTCGTGACAGCGCACCGACGCAGAACATGAACCTCTGGTCCATCGGCGCGAACGGCGCCTATACGCTGGCGTACGTCCCGGCGGCTCCGACCCTGAGCAATCCCGCCGACAGTACCATGGACCTCAACGTCAATCTCAACGGCAATCCCAGCCACACCGAGTTTGCCGTCCAGTGCACGGCAACCAATCCCGCCGACGGGAACTGGACCGGCAAGTGGGTCAATGCCGCCGGCAATCCGTCCAGCACGGGAGTATGGCAGATCGACGGCGATTGGGGCACGACCGGCGTCCAGAACCTTCAGCCAAGCACGGACTACACCTTCGCGGTCAAGGCACGGAACGGTGACAACATCGAGACGGCCCTCGGCCCCACAGCCACCGAGACTACTGCCACGGGTTCCATTCCGACCGGCGCGTGCTGCTACGCGAACGGCAGTTGTGCGGTGACGACCGATGCCGACTGCACCGGCGATTGGCAGGGCGCGGGCACCAACTGTAGCCCAAATCCCTGTTCGCAGCCCGGCGCTTGCTGCTATGCGGACGGGAGCTGCGCGGAGACGTTCGACGCCGACTGCACCGGTGATTGGCAAGGCGCAGGTACTGACTGTAGCCCGAATCCCTGTCCGCAGCCGACTGGTGCGTGCTGCTACGCTGGTTACGTCTGTGAGGTGAGCACGGCGGGCGAGTGCGGCGGCGTGTATCTGGGTAACGACACCGTCTGCGCGCCGGTTCCGTGCACGTGCGAACAGGACGGCGATGTCAATGGCGATGGCTCGGTGGACGGCATGGACATCGCCGGATTCGCGCGCGTCAAGCTTGGCACGCCGGACGACGGCGATGTCGTGGATTGTGCCGACTTCGATAACAGCGGCGATTTGAATCTTGATATCGCGGATTTTGTCGCCGCACTGCTCGGCGCGTGATAGAAGTCAGGAGGAATCCTCCTGACGACACCGCAAACGGAGGGGAACGCCCTGCCGGTCACACGATCGGTGGGGCGCTTTTGTTTCCGCGACATCCATCTCCTCCAGCCCCCCACACCATCAGGCGAATGCCCCTGCACCTCATCCGGCGGGTGCGACGGGGTGACGTTGATTCGGAAGATGGTGTTCAATACGAGCACAGGTCCGGGGAACCGGGAAATGGAGATTGACCCGTGCCACATCCGTCGGTGGGAACACAGGGGGACGGGGGGCGCCGTCAGGGCAATCGCAAGAATGGCGGATGTAGCGGCCGACCTCCGTGTCGGCCGTAGAACACCAACGGTTTCCGACGGCCGACACGGGTGTGGGCCGCTACACGAGCGCACAAACCGCTGCAAAGACCACCGCCCGGCCATTCTTGCGATTGCCCTGGGGGCGCCGTCTGGTGCAGCCAGGCCGTGCTGGGCACCAACCACGGCCGAGCTTTGCTTTGCCGTGCCACCCTCGCCTGGTGGGACCACAGGTGGGACGCCTGTGCCATAACTTCGGTTGCGGTCGAAGGCCGCGGTTTGCCATAGTTCCTAAACAGCTACTGGCCCGGGGCGGATGGCGAGCAGTCGTTTCGTCGATATCGTCGGCCGATTGACCGAGTGGGGTGTCGGCATACAATACCGGCTGACGCGTTTGAGTATCTGTGTTTGACGAAACTGGTTTGCAGTGGAGGACAAACGGTATGCGATCCATATTGGCCTTGACGATGTTGGGTTCGATGGTGGTCGGTGGTTCCGGCTGCACGACCGTCGCGAAGCGGGCGCTGAAGGAAGCCGCAGGGGCTAGTTCAAAGGCCCGGGCGGTGCCGGGACTGACGTCGAGCAGCCTGGCGCAATGCCAAGGCATCAGCGTTGGGACGCCGCGGAGCGATCTTGGCAGCTTGGTCGATCCGAAGTTCACGAGTGCCCTACCGGTGGCCCTTCGCGATTCCCTGACGGGCGGCGAGGAGCCGCTATTTCGTGGTGGCTCGCCAACGCTGGAGATCGACTCGGAAATCGCCTGGTATCACGAAGCCGGAGGGGTGGGCGGCATCGTCGGTTCCGATTCGTATGTGGTCGTCCTGTTCTGGCTGAGCGTGGATGGTGCGCCGATGGGCAAGGTGCAACTCGTCACGAAGAGCGCGGCCAGCCGCACAGGCGAAGACGACATGGCAAAGTCGATGGCCAAGGGCCTCGCCAGTTTCCTCAAGAAACACCGCAAGAAGAAGGATTGAGCCGGCGGTCGCCGAGCGGCAAGCCACAGTCGAGCAGGCGTAGGATATTGCGTGGGGTTTTTCACCGCTATCGCGATTGTCTCGTCTACTGTGATCGCACAGAGCGCGCCGGCTGTTCGGACTCAGCCCGCAAAGCCGCGCGGCCCGTCCACGTCCATCACACCACACATGGTGTCGTTGCTGGATGTCGCTTGGCCTGTCGAGCGGACATATCGGCGGCTGTATCCGGATCGCATCGCGGTGTTGGAACCCGAATTCGATCGTTTGCCGGATACACGATGGGATCAGGTCATTACGTTCTCGGGCGGCAAGGTCGAGGCGTTGGAGGCGCGGAGCGGCAAGACCGTCTGGCCGCGGCCGGTTGTTTGCCGGGCGCAGCCGACCTTGTTGGGCAGCATTTCTGAGCAACTGATCTTCGCCACTCGCCACCGCCTGTTTGCCGTGGAGCGATTCAGCGGGCGGCGAATATGGCAATTTGGCAACGAGCCTGCACATGACTCCGGCAGCGATCCCGAATCAATCCCATCGTGGACGGATCATGCCTTGACGGCGAAACGGCTGCTGGGGATTGACGATCGTGGCGTGCTGGTATGTGTCGACCCGGTCGGGGGCAGCCTGCGTTGGCGGCGCGACGTGGGCGTGCAGCTTGCAGGTACGCTTGTTGCCGACGACAGGCACGTTTGTGCCGCCGCTTGGCGAGACGGGCGCGCCGTGGTCACCGTCCTTGACGCGGCCACCGGCCGAACGCTTCACGCGGTCCGCCTTGACACCGATCAACCCGTGACGACCGCGATGTTCGCGGGGGATAAGACGCTGCTCGCCGTCACGTCGGGTGTCATCTTCGTCATTGACACGGCCACAGGCGAAGCAACACACTGCATCCGCGCATCCGGCCGGTTTGTGATGTCCACGTTGCACACCGATTGCGACGCGTTGTTCGTCAGCGAAGACGGGCGCCACATCACCAAATATGCCGCGCGAACCGGCGAACGGTTGTGGACGACTCCACGCATCGGCACCGATACACGGGCGGGGCTGTGGTCGGCGCAGTCGGCGGGCACGCTATACGCCGCCTCGGCGGATGCCTTGATGGCATTCGACGCGACCGATGGGCCGTTGCGGTGGCGAGTTGCCAAGCCGCCGGGACTGGCGGTTCAGTCACCACGGCTGACCCGGGAGGCGATCATCACGGTCGAGGCCGACCTGTCCGACAATGATCGGTCGGCACGCGGCACCGCCGGCGGGCTTGCGACACAGCCGGCACCGGACGGCAGGCGATACGTGATTCGTAGGTTCGATTGCGAGACCGGCCGAGAAAACGCCGAGACTGGGGCCTTGGTAACCGAACCGTTGGCATCGTTTGGAGGCGTATTCGTTCTGCATAACAGCCTGATCGTCCTCGACGGCAACCGGTTGATCGGCTATGTTGGACGGCCGGAACCTTAGAAGGACCAGAACGATAGCGCTTTGTCACGCCTAAATACGCGGGTTGGGTGGTACGGGCGTCTCGCCCGTGCAAGACCATAGCAACCCGATTTTGCACGGGCGAGACGCCTGTACCACCCGGCGATCTAGGTGTGACAAAGCACTAACACGAAGGCAACCATGGATTCACCGGTCAACATCGCCAGTTTCGTTGAGCCGAATTTCGGCGAGAACGCGTATGTATTGTGGGTCAATGAAGGCGGCCCGTGCTGGATTGTCGATCCGGGGCTGCCGCCGTCGGCGCGGGACGTCATCGCCCACATCGAGGAGCACGGGCTGAAACCCGATGCCGTACTGATCACGCACGGTCATGCCGATCACATCGCCGGCGTGCCGGAGGTGTTGCAGGCGTTCGAGGGCCTGGCGGCGTACATCGGCGACGGAGACAAGCCGGCCTTGACTGATCCGCGCGAGAACCTTTCGGTGAATCTCGGTGCGTCTTTTACAGTCGAATGCGCGGATACGCGCGATCTGGCGCCGAACACCGAACTGACGCTCGACGGCACGACGTGGAAGGTGCTCGACACCGCCGGCCACTCGCCAGGCGGACGGAGCTTCTATTGTGCGGCGGCAGGCGTGGTCTTCGTTGGCGACACGCTGTTCCAGCTCTCCATCGGGCGGACCGACTTTCACCACAGCAACCACGATCAACTGATCCGCAACATCCACGAGAACCTGTTCACGCTGCCGGACGAGACAAAGGTCTATTGCGGCCACGGCCCCGCCACCACGATCGGCGACGAGAAGCAGTACAACCCGTTCCTCCAGGATTGACGAGTTGGGGAGAAAAAGGGGTCAGGCTACTTTATCTTGGTTGATTTCTCGGACAGAATGATGGCTCCAACGATAAAGTAGCCTGACCCCTTTTTCTCCTTACTTGCTCAATTCCCGGCCGAGCAGTTTTTCGATCTTCTCGATTTTGCCGGTCAGCCGTCCATCGCGGCCGGCGCGGATATCCAGTTTGATCGAGCAGGTGACGCGCCCGCAATCCTGAGACATACGTTCGTAGCACTTTTTGATCACGCCGAACACGTCGTCCCACTGACCTTCGAGGCAGGTTCCCATCGGCCCGAGGCGGTACGGCACACCGCTGTCGGCGATGATCTCCAGGTTGCGCGAGACGTATCTGGAAACCGATTCGCCCTTTCCCAACGGCGACATCGAAAACTCGGCGAGCACGGACATGGCGGTTTTCTCCCAAGTCGGCCTTTGGCCGCAGCCAAAGGGGGCAGGGTCTAGGGTTTAGGGTTCGCAATCCGCATCATTGACCCTAGACCTTGGACCCTTCCATTCTGCCGTCAGCCGTCCGGCCGCGCTCGTTCGGACTCCCTACTCAGTCGTCCTCACTGGGTCGCGGCTAAACGTCGCAACGCTGCATAGTGTCGGCTTTCGACTTTCGACTTTCGGCTTTCGGCTTTCGCCTGCGGAGTTCAGCCGCCGCCTTCCGGCGTACTCTCCTCCCCTTTGCGATGATACATGGCCTGGAGCGCCTTCAACCGCTTACCCGACAACATCACACAGTCGTCTTGGCTGGCATGGCCCGCGGCGACGTCGTTCGCAAAGGTCTTGCACGTTGGGGCGCCGCACAGGCCGCAGTCGAGCCCGGGCAGCATCTTGTTGACTGCCTCCTCGGTCTTGATTCTTTTGACCCGCTCTTTCAGCCCGCCTGTGTTCTTTCCGGTGGCGCGGGGCATGACCTCGCCCTTCAACGAGAAATCCTCTATCGGGTAGCGTCGTTCGACCTCGGCGTCGACGCGAGGATCGGTGTTGGGCAGATCGGACCAAAGGCGGTGTATCTTGCTGAGCGTGACGTAGATGTTGTCGACCGTCAGGTTCCCCCCGATGCACCCTCCCCAGCAGGCGTCGCATTCCAGGTATTCGATGTTGCGCAGCTTTCCCTTGTAGATGTCCTCGAAGACCTGGATGACGTTTGACAGGCCCGTGACGGACATGTAGCGATGCCGGCGGAGGGTATTGCCCTGCCCCTTGCTGATCGCCCATCGGAGCATCTCGACGCTACAGGCGGGGCCTTTCGGGGGTGCTACGGTTTCTTTCTTCTCCAGATCCTTGGTCAGGGCCACGATGTCGTTGTAGACGTCGGAGATTCCGATGGCGCCATCGAGATTGCTCTTCACGCCTTCGGCGGGTTTGAGAATGGAGATCGTCTTGGCCTGACAGGGCGTGATGTAAACGGCGGCTATTTCATCGGGATGGAGTCCGAGTTCCTCCGAGTATTTTCGTTTGAGTTCACGGCCGGCCAGTTCACGCGGGGGCTGAAGTCGAAGGAGCTGATCAATCATGGCCGGATACATGACCTGGATGAGACGAACGATGACCGGGCACGAAATCGACAGGACCGGGAAAGGCCCATTCCATTCCTCGACGTAATCGAGGATGGCGCGGTTGACGAGGGCGAGTTCAACCGTGAAGTCCCAAACGGCGTCGAAGCCGAGGGCCTTGAGCCCCAGGATGGTACGCGCAGGCGTGATCCCCACCGGGAACTGCGCGAAGAGAACGGGTGACGGCACGGCCACCTTGTATTTGAACTTGTCGAGTTCCGCGAAGGACTGGGTGATGGCCCCGATGGCGCCGCTCGGGCAGGCCGTCAGGCAGATGCCACAGTCAACGCAGAACTGGGGAAGCAGCCTCGCTTTGCCGTCCGTGACGCGGATCGCCTGGGTCGGACAGGCGCGCATACAGGCGAGGTGCCCGCGGCACTTCTGCTCGTCGATCCTGAAGCCGTGTGTACGTTCAGGCATTGGACTCCAACCGAACCTTCGTGGAAACCGTGGTTCCCGCGCCGACCTCTGATGTCAAATCGAAATCGTCCGCGTTTTTTCTGATGTTGGGCAGGCCCATTCCGAAACCGAAACCCATTTCCCGCATCTCGTTCGTGGCCGTGGAGAAACCTTCCGTCAACGCCATCTCGAGGTCTTCGATGCCCGGACCCTCGTCGGCGATTTCCAGTTCAATCGCTTCTTCCGTGAGGATGAACGTGATCGTTCCCTTTGTGGCATACATGACGACGTTCATCTCGGCCTCGAATGCGATGACGACGGCGCGGTGGACGAGCATCGAGTCGATGTTGAGTTCCTTGAGTACGCGCTTGATCTCCGTGGCATTCTCCCCCGCCTTGTCGAAGTCGCGCCCGTGAACCTCGTAGGTCTTTCTCAGCAACTCCTCAGCCACGGCTACATTCCTCCCTTCAGTCCGTGTTCCCGCAAAATGCCGCAGACATCGAACATACCCAGTTCCGTCCCCAGAACGGGCATGTTGAGGTCCTTGGCGAGTTCGATCACGTTGTCTGCCGGTCTTTTGCCACGGATGTAGATCATCGCCCGCACATTCGCGATGTCGGCGGTTCTCACGGACTGGATATTCGTGAGCCCAGTGATCATGAGCGCGCCTGGACGGGCGAAGGCGAGGATCTCGCTCATCCCGTCGGACGCCACGACCGTCTCGACTTCTATCGATAAACCATCCTCGCCGGCCCATACTTCGCATTCGAGGATTTTCTTGATTTCGGCGAGCGTCATTGATTCGTCTCCGAACGTGCACGTTCCGTCGCGACAACGGCATTTTCACCACCGACTGGGCCGTGCCACCCGGTCCTCGTGTGCCCCCACGTGAAAACGTGCGGGTAGTAGCGTCGGCCCCCCGTGGCCGACGTAAGTGAGGAGGAACCCCTCCACATTTTACGTCGGCCACGGGGGGCCGACGCTACCCGCGCGGGTGCCACTGGCAGCTTGTCTGCCAGTGCGGGG
>JAUVGW010000084.1 GCA_030593565.1 Phycisphaerae bacterium
GACCCGGAGGGGAGCGCGCTCTTCACGCGCTCCCCTCCGGGTCGCGGCTAAACAGAGCGCTGGCTGCCGAAACTATCACGGACCGACTCGCTCCCGACGGGTAGGTAGTGGTTCACTTTGAGTGCCACTGGCGGCTTGACCGCCAGTGCCGACACTGGCAGCAAGCTGCCAGTGGCACCCGTCGATCAAAGTGAACCACTACGGACGGGTACACGTGGTATTGCGTACGCCTGTTCGACTTGCTAAACTCCGGCGTTTGCCCGGGGTGCCGGACGGGCGAGGAATAGAATCCGGCCGGGGATTCGCCAGGCTCTGTTATAAGATTCTGTGCCGGATAGATGGCGACAAACGACATGGAGGAGCCACCCTCCAACGGCAATGAAGACGGACGATTCCTCAGCCAAGGGGTGCGATATGGGAGTCTCGTCGTCGAGTTCGTCGGAATGACGTTGGTGCTCGGTTATGTCGGGCACCGGCTCGACGAGCGTTATGGGTGGGAATCATGGGGATTGCTCGGTGGCCTTCTGTTGGGAATGGGGCTTGGGTTGTGGATGATGATCAGGCAGATGGCCAAGATAAATCGGTAGCCAATCCTTGAAAGTATTCCTGTATTCAATTTGCTGTTTTATCGGGGTCGTGATCCTCGGGTTCGCCATCGGCTATGGACCGACGCACGGCCGCTGGGGGGATGAAGGCGTACGCAGTATGACCGCCATGGCCGTCATCTGTCTGGGCGCAGCCATCATGGGAGGCTTGCCGATCGGGATCGTCGCGCCGCGGTGGCCGTCCTACATCGGACAGGCCGTTCTGGCCGGCACGACGATTCGGCTATTGCTCACTGCCGGTATCGGCCTGGCCTATCAAAAACTGACTGCGCCGGACATGAGTTCGTACATGTTGTGGGCCGGTGTTTTCTATCTGTCCTTGTTGGCTGTCGAGGCGAGCTTTGGTATCCTTGCGGTTCGTCGATATTACGTCGCGCCGCCGAAGACGGAAAGGGCCCCGGTGTGAACGGATTCCTGCTGGCATCCCACGATCCTGCCGACCACGTCCTTCCCCACCGCTTTACCGAGAAGCTGTTTACGGTTCCAGCGGACTGGGACCTCCTCATCTTCAAGATTCCCTCGACGGACTTCTACTTTACGAATCATCTCCTGATGACGCTCGTGGCCGCGGCGATCATGATCTGGATCTTTCCCAAATTGGGCCGGCGATATGCCGCCATGGCGAACCGGGCACCTGAAGAACGCGTCCCGCGCGGCTTCACGAACTTGATTGAATCGGTCATGCAGTTCATCCGCGAGGACGTCGCGAAGCCGGTCCTGGGGGACAAAACGGACCGGTTCATGCCGTTCCTGTGGACGATGTTCTTCTACATCTTGATCAACAACCTGCTGGGCATGATCCCGCTGTCTTCGATTGTCTACTTTGTTTCAGGCACGACGCTCAAGCACGTCGGTGGCACGGCCACCGGCAACATCATGATTACGGCGGGGCTGGCGATATGCAGCTTCGCCATGATCCATTTTTCCGGCGTGAAGCAGATTGTCATCGAGCTACAGGCCGGGACCTACGGCCATCATCACGACGACGAGGGCAACGGCCACCATGCCGCTGCTCACCACGGCGGCACAGGTATGGGCGCGGCCGTGGTTCAAGCGCCGTTCTTGTATCTTTGGAATTTCGCCCCACATGTCTTCGCCCCCGAGAAGGTAGACGGCATCGGTCCGGTGCTTCTGTGGATCAGTGACGTGGTCATGTGGGCGATCCTGTTGTTGCTCGAATTCATTGGCGCCGTCATCAAGCCGTTCGCACTGGCGATCCGATTGTTTGCGAATATGGTCGCCGGGCACATCGTGCTGGCTTCCATCCTGGCATTGATATTCCTTTTCAAGGGTAGTGTCAGCGGGAACATAGGGGTTGGCGTAATTGCCACGCTCGGTTGTGCGGCGTTGAGCCTGTTGGAGTTGTTCGTTGCCTTCTTGCAGGCGTATATCTTTACGTTCTTGACGACCTTGTTCATTAGTGCCTCGGTCGCGCCTGAGCATTGACGAGGCGAGCAGTTGAATGACATCGCCGGCCGCCTGGGCCGGCGTCAAACAGATTGGGTTGGGGTAGCCGGCGCCCTGGCCGTTTAACTTAAGACCCGGCAAAACATCCATACGGCGCGGCCATCGGCCGTGCAGCAGGAGAACAGGATCATGTTTGAGATTCTTGCACAAGGAACGGAGCTGATCAGCGCGAACGGCCTGATCGGCGTGGGTGCGGGGCTTGGCGCCGGGCTCACGACGCTGGGCGCGGCCAAGGGCATCGGTCATCTGGCCGGCGAAGCTGTCAGCGGCATCGCCAGACAACCGGAGGCGGGTGGTCGCATCTTTACGTCGATGATCATCTCGGCGGCACTGATTGAGGGTTTCACGTTCTTCGCATTGGTTATCTGCAACAGCTTGGCCGGCAAGATTTCGTAACTCACAAAACAGCGAGTTGATAACGTGACAGAGCTATTCCGATCGAAATGCGTTCTGCTGTTCGTTGTGGTCGTGGCTGCGTTGTATATCGGTGCGCCGGTTGCCATGGCGCAGGATGAACACGGTGGTCATGGCGAGACCGCGCACGGGGACGAGACCGCTGCGGCGCACGATGATGGGCACGGCGACGAGCATGGGGCGGATGCAAAGCCAGCCTTGCTCCATTGGGACCTCGGCTCGGCCTTTTGGTCGATCATCGTGTTTCTGGTCGTCCTGACGGTGCTGCGGTTCACGGCCTGGAAGCCGATTCTTGCGGGTCTCCAGGAGCGTGAGAAGTTTATCCGCGACTCGCTCGAAGAGGCAAAAGGTGAGAACGAGAAGGCCAAGCAGTTGCTTGCCGAATATGGCGAAAAGCTCGACAAGGCCCGCGAGGATGCGACCGCCATTGTTGACGAGGGCCGGCGCGACGCCGAGGAAGTCCGGAAGAAGATCCTGGCCGACGCCAAGGTCGACGCCGATGCCGTCGCGGCCCGTGCCAGGAAAGAAATCGAGTTGGCCCGTGACGCGGCGGTGAAGCAGTTGCACGATCAGACGATCCTACTGGCAACAATGGTCGCCGGGAAGGTCGTCCATCGCGAGCTGTCGCCGGGCGATCATCAGGAGTTGGTGGATCAGGCGCTGGAGGAACTGCAGGGGCTGAACTAGGAAGGATGAAAGCCGAAAGTCGAAAATCGAAAGTCGAAATACGCTGCATCATGAGGTTTAGCCGCGACCCAGTGAGGACGACCGAGGAGGGAGTCCGAACGAGCGCGCGAGGGAGAGGATACAGCGATGAAGATTCGGAACGTATTGTCTCGTATGGTGTGACCTTGCGAGACTGGTTCATCCTTCATCCTTCCGCCTTCACCCTTCGTCCCGCCTCCTGCGTCCTTGTTTGAGAGTGAACCAATGGCATCCGACTTTGATATATCCCAGGCGGCCGCGGCGATCTACGCCGAGAGCCTGATCCAACTGGCGACCGAGGCCGGTCAGGCCGAGGAGATCGGCGAGGAACTGCGCGATCTGCGGGAATTGTGGGACAAGGACCCGTCGTTTGCCGCGATGATGTGTTCCGCCGCGATCGATATCAATGCCCGGCGGAAAAGCCTCCGCAAGGTCTTCGGCGACGACCGTCTGAATCGACTGGTCTTGAACCTGCTGTTCGTGATGAATGACAAGCGGCGTTCGATGATCCTGCCGGGTGTGTGTGACGCCTATCGGCGTAAGCTGGACCGGCAATTCGGTCGTGAGCAGGTCCACGTCACGACGGCCGTGGCGCTCACCGACAGCCAGCGGACGTTCCTGTGCGGCGAGATCAAGCGAATCACGGGCCGCGAGGCGGATCTGCTCGAGAAGGTGGACGAGAACATCCTGGCGGGCATGACGGTCCAGGTCGCGGACCGGCTGTACGACATGTCGGGCCGCCGCAAATTGCGCGATGTCCGCAAGGCGCTGTTGGCATCTGTGGAGAGGCATCTGCTGGGCGACGTATCGCGGTTTGTGACGGGATGAAATGTGGCACCGCCGTCCCGGCGATTAAAACATAGGGCTTGGCGCCTGTGCCACAGAGCCTGCCGCTATAGGCTTCTAGTTGGTTGACAGAGGATAAACGCATGAAGATCCAGGTTGACGAGATCACGTCGGTCATCAAGCAGGAGATTGCTCAATACAAGGAGCAGCTCGAGGCTTCCGAGGTGGGGCGCGTGATCGCGGTGGGTGACGGTGTGACCCAGGTCTATGGCCTGAGCAACGCGATGGCCGGCGAGATGATCGAATACGAAAACGGCGCGATCGGCCAGGTGATGAACCTGGAGGAAAACTCGGTCGGCGCCGTTGTGCTCGGGGACTTCCTCGGGGTCAAGGAGGGTGACACGGTTCGCACGACGGGCAACCTGCTGAGTGTGCCCGTCGGAGAGGTCATGGTCGGTCGCGTGGTCGATCCGCTCGGCCGCGCGTTGGACGGCAAGGGCGCGATCGTGAGCGAGCACCGTTGGCCGCTCGAGTACAAGGCCCCCGGCATCGCCGAACGCCAACCCGTCAGGGAGCCGTTGCAGACGGGTATCAAGGCCATCGACAGCATGATCCCGATCGGCCGCGGCCAGCGCGAACTGATCATCGGCGACCGCAAGACGGGCAAGACGGCCATCGCCATCGACACGATCATCAATCAGAAGGATTCGGGCGTCATCTGCGTGTACGTCGCGATCGGGTTGAAGGAATCGACGGTCGCGGGCATCGTCGAGACGTTGCGTGACCATCACGCGATGGATTACACGATCGTGGTTTCCGCATCGAGCGCCGATCCCGCCCCGCTACAGTACATCGCTCCGTACGCCGGGTGCGCGATGGCCGAGTACTTCATGTACACGCAGGGCCGCCACACGCTGTGCATCTACGACGACCTGTCGAAGCAGGCCCAGGCGTATCGGCAGTTGTCGTTGCTGCTTCGCCGCCCGCCGGGCCGCGAGGCATATCCGGGCGACGTGTTCTACCTGCACAGCCGCCTGCTCGAGCGGTCCTGCAAGCTCGCCGAACGACACGCGATCGTGCCGGCCGGCTCCGAATACAAGGAAGGCGGCGCCAACGGCAAGACGTATATCGGCGTGCCCGGCAGGTGGGAGGCCGATGAGGAGGTCAAGAACCACGCCGGTCACGAGGTTGCCACCGACCCGCTATCGGGCGGGTCGCTTACCGCGCTGCCGATCATCGAGACGCTCGAAGGCGAGGTCGCGGCCTATATCCCGACGAACGTGATTTCGATCACCGACGGGCAGATTTATCTCGAGCCCGATCTGTTCTTCGCGGGCGTGCGGCCGGCCGTGAATGTCGGCATCAGCGTCAGCCGCGTGGGTGGCAACGCGCAGAACAAGGCGATGAAGAAGATTGCCGGTTCGTTGCGTCTGGACTTGGCTGCCTTCCGCGAATTGGAGGCCTTCGCCCAACTCGGCACCGACCTGGACACGGCGTCACAACGACAACTTGACCGCGGCGGCAGAATGGTCGAACTGCTCAAGCAAGGACAGTACAAGCCATACCACGTGACCGATCAGGTCTTGAGCATCTACGCCGGGGCCAAGGGCTATCTGGACGACCTGCCGATTTCGAAGGTCGCGGAGTTCGAGGAGCAGATGCTCAAGCACTTCCGCGACGAGCTACCCGAAGTTTGGCAGGAACTGACCGACAAGGGAGCCATTGACGGCGAGTTGGAGGCGAAGCTCAAGGAAGTGCTCGGCAACTTCAAGACGAGGTTCACTCCGGAAAACGAAGGCTGACGAACTGAATGCAACCAAGACGGGAGTATGAAGGCTGAGGGATGAAACCGCCGGCGACGACTCCCGACGCCGGACATTGAAAGCTGAAAACTAAGCCATGGCCAAGGCCCGACAGATCGTCAAACGCCGCAAGGCTGTCACGAACATCCGCAAGATCACCAAGACGATGCAGTTGATCGCGACGGCCCGGTTCCAAAGCTCGTTCAATCGCGCGATGGGCACCAAGCCGTACACACAGAAGATCACGCAGCTCGTCGAGGAGCTATCGCAGGCGGCCGCCGGCCAGCTTGATCATCCGTTGATGCGCGAGAATCCCGATGCTGAGAAAGACCTGCTGCTGGTCATCACGTCGAATCGCGGTTTGTGCGGCGGCTATAATACGAGCGTGCTCCGGACGGCGCTTGCCCACCTGAGGCTGGACGAATCTCGCAAGCACGAGTTGCATGCCGTCGGCAAGAAAAGCATCCTGTATTTCAAATTCCTCGGCCGCGAGACACACAAGGCCATCACGGACATCGACGATCGCCCGCGATTCGACCAAGTTGAGCCGCTCGCGGCGGAATACATGCGGCGGTACGAGGCCGGCGAACTCGGTAGCGTGTATGTGGCTTACACGCGTTTCATCTCGACGGGCAAGCAGGTGCCGGAAGTCGTCCGGCTGTTGCCCCTGAGCAAGACGGAGGCGGCGGAATCAACGGAGCCCCAGCAGCAGGCATCCATCGGCGTCGAGTACGAATTCTCCCCGGTGCCCGAGGAACTATTGAAGGTCCTGCTGCCACAGACGGTAAAAACCCGCTTGTTCCAGTGCTTTACGGATGCGGCTGTCAGCGAGCAGGTCGCCCGAATGGTAGCGATGAAAGCCGCGACGGATGCCGCCGGCGACATGATCAAGCTGCTGTCGCGGCAGTTCAATCGGGCAAGACAAACACAGATCACAATGGAACTCCTCGACATCGTCGGGGGGGTTGAGGCTATCGCCTGATGGCGAAATGCGAATAGCGAACCTCGGAGCTTCTCATGATTGACACGGTTCAGAACGCCGGTCGGGTTACACAAGTCATTGGCTCGACGCTCGATGCCGAGTTTCCTGAAGACAAGATGCCGAACGTGTACAACGCGCTCAAGGTCGATGTCGACCGCATGGTCGGCGTCGAGAAGGTCACCGAAACGCTCACGTGTGAGGTCGCCAGCCACCTCGGCGGCGGTCGCATCCGCGCGGTCGCTCTCGGCAGCACCGACGGGCTCAAACGCGGCACCCCCATCGCCGACACCGGCGGCCCGGTCACCGTCCCGGTCGGCAACTGTGTGCTAGGCCGCGTGTTCAACCTGATCGGCGAGCCGATCGACGGACGCGGCCCGGTCGAGGCGGAAGACCACCGCCCGATCCACCACGAGCCGCCCGAGTTCCACGAGTTGACGCCCAAGACGGAGCAACTCGTTACCGGTATCAAGGTCGTCGACCTGCTCGCGCCGTTCGTTCGCGGCGGCAAGACGGGTCTGTTCGGCGGGGCGGGCCTGGGCAAGACCGTCATCATTCAGGAAATGATCGCCCGAATCGCCCGCGAGCACAGTGGTTTTTCCGTTTTCGGCGGCGTCGGCGAGCGCACGCGCGAAGGCAACGACCTGTGGCTCGAAATGCAGGAAGCCGAGTTCAAGGATTCCGAGGGCAAGACCAAGAAGGTCATCGAGCACACGGCGATGGTCTTCGGCCAGATGAACGAGCCCCCGGGCGCCAGGCTGCGCGTGGCGCTGAGCGGGCTGACGATGGCCGAGTACTTCCGCGACGAAACCGGCGCCGACACGATGCTGTTCATTGATAACATCTTCCGATTCAGCCAAGCCGGATCGGAGGTCTCCGCGCTGCTCGGCCGAATGCCCAGTGCCGTCGGCTATCAGCCGACGCTCGGCACGGAGATGGGCGAGTTGCAGGAGCGCATCACCTCGACGTCGAAGGGCGCGGTCACCAGTGTCCAGGCCGTGTACGTCCCGGCGGATGACTTGACGGACCCCGCCCCCGCCACGGCGTTTACCCACCTCGATGCGTTCATCGTCCTGGCCCGTAACATCACGGAGAAAGGCATCTATCCCGCGATCGATCCACTCGCCTCGTCGAGCCGCATCCTCGACGCCCAATACGTCGGTGATCGTCACTACAATTGCGCCCAGCGCGTTCAGAAGATCCTGCAACGCTATCGCGACTTGCAGGACATCATCGCCATCCTCGGCGTCGATGAACTCAACGAGGAAGACAAGATGACGGTCTCCCGCGCCAGGAAGATCGAACGATTCCTGAGCCAGCCGTTCTATGTCGCCGAGACGTTCACCGGTTTCCCCGGCAACTACACGCAGCTCGACGACTGCATCCGGAGCTTCGAGGAAATCTGCAACGGGAAGCACGACGCCCTGCCCGAACAGGCGTTCATGTACGTCGGCCCGGTCGAGGAAGCCGTCGAGAAGGCGAAGAAGCTCGAGGAATAGCGAAAGTCGAAAGCCGAAAGTCGAAAGCCGAAATGCGACGTTTAGCCGCGACCCAATGGGGAGCGCGATTGGTAGGGAGAAGGATGAACGCGTGCGAGGGTCCAAGACACAATCGGCGGCGGGGTGACACTGGCAGCTTGCCTGCCAGTGTCCGTGTAGGGCGCTATCTGTTGAGGCACTGGCGGACAAGCCGCCAGTGGCACCTGTTGGACCCTTCGGAGCGATGCCGCCTAAACTGTCATGGACTCCGCGGGCGACTGACGGTTCTACGATCCTTGCCCCCTAGACCCTGCCCCCTAGACCCTATTGACGCTTGAACGGCCAATTGAACATCCCGCATCCACCGGAAGCCCATGGATAGCGATCCATGGGCTTGGGACGCCCCGCTTGTCGTCCCACCGCCGAGACGGCGGTGCCACAATTTTCTTCGCGCGCCGCGAAGATCCTCGGCATTGGCAGGGCAAAGAGGGCGGCGCCACAACAGGAGCCATCAACATGAACCGGATCGGCGTGTGGCTCGTATTTGTCGCTCCTATGCTGCTGGGCACGACGTGTCTGGGGCCGCCGCTGGCTCAGTCTCCGGATGATCTTCCAAATGCGTTCACCTTCGACGCGACGGACACGCTGACGCCGTTTGACGGCTGGCACGTCGAGGCCGTCAAGAATCTTCAGGCACAAGCGTCGTTCGAGCACGTGGTCGTTTCGGAAAACGAAGCCCACACGATCACGCTGAACTACGACATCTCGCGACCCGAGGCGATGGCGGGCGCCCGGCTGATCCGCGGTGACGCGCCGCCGGTGGACTTCAGCGAGGTATCACACGTGACCTTTGCCATGGCGATGCCGACACTCGCGTCGCCCGGCGAAGCGGTCGCCCTGACACTCGAGTTGAAAGACACGGCCGGTCAAGTCGCAACCTGGATCTACGAAGACAATCCGCTGACGCCGGATCGCGAAGGCCCGAACACTGTGGACGCGATCGTTGGATTCTCGTTGGATAACCTGATCATCGAGAGCCCGTTGTCATTCTTCGACCGCTCACAAGTCGCAGAGGCAACCTTCACGCTCACAAATCCCGTCAAGATGGACGATGTGTTGGCGCCCTTCTTTGAGGCGGATGCTGATCCCTTGGGCCTGTTCTTCGCGTGGATCGAGGCCGGGCAAAGCCCTTCATACGCCGTCGGCACCCTGCGGATCATCACGCGTGGACTGGAAGCACCATAGCAGCCCGTGGCAAAAGTCGGCGGTGCCCATGGACTGTAGCGGCCGACCCCCGTGTCGGCCGTAGAGTACGGGAAAACAGCCGCTCACGAGATCGGCCGACACGGGGGTCGGCCGCTACATGACTTTTGCCACGGGCCGATAGCCCACTCTCCGTACTGCCGGGTGCCTCGGATGCACCAATGTCTCAGGCGGCGACCTCACGCTCCTGTGGCACCGGCGTGAACTCCTGATCCCGCGACCGCGCCTCGTCGTTTCAACCGTCGCCATCTGCTGTTTGTGAACGGGCCACCCAACGTCCATACGAGTAACTACTGAGCCGCCCCCGAGGAAGCCCTGATTCATGTCTTTTGGGCACGGGCCGATTGACCTATCACTCGCCCGAGCGGCGGGCATTGGAACGACGGCCTGGGGGAAGAGGGTGTAGGGGAAAGAAGGAGTGGGGAAAGAAGGAGATCGAGGCAACGCGGCGGGGTGTGGAGGGCTTACGCAGCGCAGCGCTGGATATGCTCTTTCCACCGCCACCAACCCCGCCGCAGCCTTGATCTCGTACTAGAGCATTTCACATAATGGTGTAGCGTCCGACCCCCGCGTCGGACGTTGAGTACCAACGGTTTTCGACGGCCGACAGGGGCGTCGGCCGCTACAGACAAACGTGAAATGCTATAGCAGGAGACGCAGGCTTACTCCCTATTGCAGATGAAATCGCTGAGCAAGGAAAATGCGAAAACGGCAAGCCACATCCAAACCCGCGAACATCCTATGGTCGTTCTGCGGCGCGATCGTGCCTTTGGTTTTCATGTGCGGCGGATGTCGCGGAGTCTGCCTTCTGCATTGCCTGTTCACGCCGCCTTGTGGGGGTGCGATCGATTCCAATGGTCTTCAGGAATACCCGGATCGGCAACTGTCCTGTGATCCGGACGTGGACACGATTGAAATCCTCGTCTACTACGATGCCTGCCCGGAGGATCCGGAGAAGACCGACCCAGGACTCTGCGGCTGCGGCGTGCCCGACACGGACACCGACGACGACGGCACGGCGGACTGCCATGACGACTGCCCGGGAGATCCGGACAAGACGGACCTGGGGCTATGCGGTTGTGGTGCGTTTGACACGGACACCGATGGTGACGGCACGGCGGATTGCCACGACGGCTGCCCGGAGGATGCGGACAAGACCGTTCCGGGGCTATGCGGTTGTGGCTGGCCGGACCCCATGGTGGGCAGTGGGGACATCGATGGGAATGGAGTTATCGATGGCCGCGACATCCATCCGTTCATGAACGAGGTGTTCTACTCAACGGCTCCGAGCAAAGCTGCTTGTGCGGCCGACATGAACGACGACGGTAAGATCGACGGGGATGACGTCAGTTTATTCGTCGGCGTTGTGCTTGGCTCGTAGCTGCGGTTCAGAAGGTCATCCTGGGTCTATGACAGTTTAGGCGGTGCAGCGATGGACGATCGAACAAACCCCTCGAAAGAATCGAATGAACACAGGCAGGATCGAATGAAGCCCCGAAGGGGGTGGCGGAATAGAGCCCAGGGCGAAGCGCAGCGAGCCCTGGATTCGGTGCCACACCGGCATCTGAATCCCCACAACAGGGGTGACGGAACCTCGTTCGTTTATGGGTTTTCTGGTCGAACCCTCGCTCGCGGGTTCCGTCGCCCCCATTCGGGGGCTCGTGTCGCTCGGCACGTTGACCCAGGGCTCGCTGCGCTTCACCCTGGGCTTTACTCCGTCGTCCGCTTCGCGGACTGGAACACCCGTCCGCCACACTCCAAGGCCGCCGAAACTGCCATGGACCCGGTCATCCTGCGCCTGCGGGGTGGGGATTGCGAGATTGGGAAACCGAGGGAACCTTATGGGCCGCCCCCATTATTCGCAGGCACGTCGCAAGAAGTAGCGATTTGACTTCGCGCTTACTTGCCCACAAGGATGATTGGCGGCATAATACCTTCCTCCGGGGCTGGTAGAAACGGTGCTAGCGTACAAAGATGACCGGTGGCATAATATCCCCGTCTTGGACGAGGGGAGAAGATAACGGTCCGCAAAGATGACTAGCGGCCGAACATTCCTCTCTTGTGCAAGTAGAAGAAGATACTCGAGGAAGGCAGCGAAGCGGAAAGTACCATGCACAAGATGACGCATAAGCCAACCGTCTTCGTTGTTGACGATGAGCCGGCCGTGCTCAGCGCGTTGCGTATGCTGTTGAAGCCGCTGGATTGGGAAATAGAGGTCTTCTCCTCGGCAAAGGCGTTTCTCGACCACTACGATGGTCGAATGCCGGCATGCTTGGTGCTCGACATTCGAATGCCGGACATGAGCGGCCTTGGGCTGCAAGAAGAACTCAAATCGCGAGATATTCGCCTGCCCATCATCATGATCAGCGGTTACAGCGACGTGCCCGTAGCCGTTCGAACCATGAAAGCGGGCGCTTCGGATTTCCTCGAAAAGCCCTTCGAGGGAGAGGTGTTGCTGCGGAGTATCCGTCAGGCGCTCGAGCGGCACACACAACCCGGAATCCTGACTCGACTTACCAGGCAACTGACTGATAAGGAAGCCCTCGAACTGTATCGCGGAATCGCGCCGCGGCTGGTGCTGAACATCCTTGGGCGCCTCGATCAATCGACGAATGTCGCGAGGGTACGGCATGTCGTTGACCACCTGTGCCGCGCCGATGTGCAAGATCGGCTGCGAGCTTCTGAACACGTCCGCGACCAGGTCATCGACGAGCTATGCCTGGTATTGGACGATTCCGGCATCAAGAAGGTTCTCAGCCGTGAGGTACTTTTGGAGATCATCGAAGACAGTGGCGTGATGAATGACCTCATCGCATTGGAGGCGTGTCTTCTGCGTATCCAAGCCAGCTAACGGTATCAGGGTTCCTGCGGCAGCGGTTTCACTTTCTCCCGAATCCCGATTAGGCTCAGTCTGACAACTCGCGTTTTGTAGCGTCCGACCCCCGTGTCGGACGTAAAAGGCGATTGACGCTCTCGGCCGACAGGGGCGTCGGCCGCTACAGGAGTTGTCAGACAGAACCGAGCCTACAAGCGCTCATGTGTGAGAAGTGCGCGGTGATGGCGCACTGCCGGCCATTTACCGTGTCCGTGCGCAACACGGCGTCATGTTCGCGATAGGAGATTGTGGCTGGAGTGTGAGGGCCATGGCAGACCAGTTCCAACACTGCCCGGACGAAGATACGATCAGGAGGCTGTTCGACGAAGAGCTGCCGGATGATGAATCGGAGGCCCTCCTCCACCACCTGACGACCTGCTCAACCTGTCAGAAGCGACATCTTCGCGAGGCATTCCAAGAGCCGGGATCCGTCATCCCGGGGTACCTCCTTCTGGAGGAGCTTGGACGCGGGCTGGCATCCGTCGTTTACAAAGCCTGGCGATTGAAGGGAAAACCCCGGCTTGTCGCCTTGAAATTGATGTGGCCTGCGAACGACGAGCAGAAGGCGCGATTCCAGCGCGAAATCGAAGTCCAAAGCCGTCTCGACTCTCCAAACATCGTGAAATGTCTCGATTCCGGCAGTGAGGGCGTGATGGTGTATTACGCCATGGAGTTGGTGCACGGCCTCCCCCTGGACGAGTATCTCAATCGCCACGCGTCCACGCTCGATGAGAAGCTCGCAGTATTCCAGCGGGTGTGTCAGGCCCTCGCCGGCGCCCACGCACGGGGCGTCGCCCACCGGGACCTGAAGCCGACGAATGTCCTGGTCGACTCCGCGGGACAGCCGCACATTCTTGATTTCGGGCTCTGTGCCGCCGTTTCGGCCGAGTGGAGCACGTGGGTTCACAAGACACAGACGAGGCCCGGGGACGTCATCGGGACCGTCAAATACATGTCGCCCGAGCAGGCATGGGGCGGGCTCCTCGGGGGCTCAATCGACTTCCATGCGGATATCTGGGCGCTCGGCGTCATGCTCTATGAAATTGCCACCGGCGGTGACTATCCCTACAAGCTCGGGCCGACCGCGGACAAGCCCGCCGAAGAGGCCCTGCTGTATCGCATTCGGACCGAGACACCCAAGCCCGCCAATGTGGAATCGCCCGGAGTCGGGCATGACTTGAAAAAGCTCATCGAACGGTGTCTCGCCTGGGACAAGGAACAGCGCATCCAATCCGTAGCCGCGTTGGCCGAAGATGTCGGCCGCTGTCGTGCCAAGATACCGGTCAAAACCCGATCCTTGCCTTATCGATACAGGCTTCGGCGCATTTTCCTTGGAATGGCGGTCAAACAGCGCTGGCTACTGTGGATCGCCAACATCACGGCCGTCCTGTTGGTCCTTTCCGCCGTCACGTTCGTGTGCGACATCCGCTGGAGCGTGACCGGACACGATTACACCAGCGAATCCCGCGAGCACGAGTCCATCGCCGCCGCCGGGAACTCCAGGGACAACATCGTGGTGATCGGCATTTCTGACAGGACGATTCGGAAGGTGTGCGAGATTGCGCCCCGTCGAGGATTCTCCACGGTGACGAGCGACATCAAAACCTGGCGGGCCTTGCACGGGCACATCATGAAACGCCTCGCGGCCGCGCCGCCGAAAGTCGTCGCGTGGGATTATTACTTCCGAACGCCTCAACCGGGCGACGGAGATTTTGTTGCCGGTGTGCGAGCGCTTCATGACGTCCAAACGGCAGTGGTGTTCGCCGTCCAGAAGTACAAGCAGGGAAACAACCCCGATTTGAGCCCCGACATCTATCAGCCCCTCGAGCATATCAGTTCTTTCGGTGGGATTCTCGCCAGGGACATGGTCGAGCGGGAGGGGGAGTTCGTGATCGTAGTCGGTCGGGACGGTGAGACGAGACCCTCTCTTGCGCTGTCTACCGTCGCAGCATTGCTCCATCCGGACCGCAGATTAGTCGTTGACTGGTCAGGCCGCGACAGGCAGATATACCTGGTCTATGAGGAACGAGGCCGGGTCGGTTCGGTCCTCCGACAGAGGGACCGCATCGGACTGACCACGGTCTATGCAACTCCGAGGGACGAACACAGTTCCCGTGCCGGAGACATGTTGGCATGCAAGGCGTTCGAACTCCAGCGGCCGGAACTCTGGGAAAAGAGAACCGTGAGTTACGAAGATATCCTGACCGCGACGGACGAAGAACTCCGGGCCATGGTCATGGGCAAGATCGTGCTCTTCGGCAACCTGCGCGGCCCCAGCCTGTTCCGAAGGCACGATCGGCATCGTGTGAGGTACGGCAGCGATATCCTCGATAATGTACCCGGGGTTTATCTCATGGCCGACGCCGTCAACGGGCTGTTGGCCAACGATTACCTGAAGTCCGCATTTCCTCTAAGCGGCTCGTTGCTCTTTCTTGTCGGTAGCTCTGCTCTGGCCGCATGTCTGGTGTCCATTCCTTTGGTCAAGAGCGGCCTGCTGAGAAATCGCAGAAGCCGGATGATACTGCTGGTTGCAGCCCTTGGCTTGTCACTGGCGTGCTGCGTGGCGATGACGAAGACTCGCCAGCGGTCGTGGATTTACCTTGCGGTGGCCGGCGCCGCGATCTGCCTGGCGGCGCCGGCGCCGTTTCGGATTGAATTCGCGCGCACGCCCCACCACGTCTCCCAGCCGTCTGGAGAACGCTACGAACCTTGAACCCGGGGGGGCTCCGTGGGGCCACTCGGCCGCGTGCAGCTAACCAGCGGATGAAAGCGCTGCAAGCAATGCGAGGGCTGAAACCGCGATGAACAAGAGGATGAACCCGCTCCAGCGGACCGTTTTCTCCTCTGCCGAAGAAAGAGGGTAGATAATCATGGTTTCTCCTCCTAGGCTTCCGACCCGATTTCGATCAAATGGATGAGCCCTTCCAACCAATCCAGAATGCTGTCCCCGATTCCAACGAGCCAACCTGCCATGTCCATAAGTTCCATTGCGAATACTCCTTCAAAGAAACCAAAATCGAACAACCAAACACAATCAATGTTAAACGGCGACGGCCCACATGACCGGACCGTGAAAAGGCGATATCACACGGACCCGCCAATTGTCCGCTTCCAAAGGACATTCCGAAGACCGCCCTGGCAGCAGACACGGGACGCGGCCATCACTCGGGAAAAATGTCGCCCCAGGCCGGTCCCGATTGCGAAATCGGGGGCCTCGCGATAGTGCCGGAAAATGTGAGGCGTGGAGTCGGCGAAGTCTGACGTTGACACTGCGGGGCTTGCGCCCCATCGCCCGTGACGTTTGCGGATATGGTCAGTTCTTGGCACCGTCGCACCCTCCTTCAGACGCGGCCGGGCGGTCGGACAATAGGCAAGGTCCACGGGGCTTGTTCAACGAGCCCAAGCCCGACCCGCGACCGCGCCCCTGCGCCGTCGGCGTCCATCCGTTCACCGCAACGGCATGTCTTTACCCCACCGCCTGATGAAGCGATACGAACGAAAACCGGCGGCCTCTGTGGTCGGCTACGCATCATACCATTGGTATCATGCGTGTACGTTATACAATACCGTCGAATACCCGGTTTAGTCAACAGTTGCGGACTGTCCGATAATATGCGGCCCCAGGAAGTGCCCGGCATGGCCTTGCGCGGCAGCCGGGAGATCCCGCGGCTGAAATCGGCACCTTAGAGCATTCCACGTTTGCCTGTAGCGGCCGACGCCCCTGTCGGCCGTGGATTGCTCGATGATCTTACGTCCGACACGGGGATCGGACGCTACACCATTAAGCGAAAGGCTCTAGCGTCGTTTCCCGCCCGAGGTCGACCACATAGAAACTCTTCGCACGCTGATACGTCGGCCGCAGGGGGCCGACGCTACCTCGACAGCGCAATCCATCATCCCTGACTCAACAAAACGTCCCTGGTTGTCCGACGAAATAAGAGCAACGTAGTCGATGCAGGAGGGCGGCCCGCACCGTGCATGATCTAGAAACGACAAGGCCGACGGTATTCGTCATCGACGATGATGCTTCGATTCGCAATGCGCTGCACCTGTTGATCAAATCCGTGGGTCTGACTGTTGAGACCCACGCCTCCGGCCGGCAGTTCCTAAATGATTTCGACCCGACGACCCCAGGGTGCTTGGTGCTCGATCTGCGTATGCCCGGCATGAGCGGCCTGGAATTGCAGGAAGAACTCCATAGGCGGGGGATCAGCATTCCGGTGATCTTCATCACCGGCCATGGCGACGTTCCTGCGGCCGTCCGCGCCATGAAGGCGGGCGCGGCGGATTTCGTGGAGAAACCCTTCAGTGATCAGTTCCTGTTGGATACCATCCAGCGGGCAATTGCCCAAGACACACAAATGCGGAAGCGTTGGGCGGATGCCGAGCGGGCCCGAGACCGCCTGGAAACGCTTACGCCGAGGGAACGCGAAGTTGCGAACTTGGTCGTGGCGGGCAAGGCCAGCAAGCAGATTGCCGCCGAGTTGCGCATCAGTCAGAAGACGGTCGAAGTTCACCGCCTGCATATCATGGAGAAGCTCGGGGTCGGATGTGTGGTCGATCTTGTGCGGATGGTGTTCGCCGCCCGGATGTGCCCGGCGGGAACCGGCCATCGCCGGGAGATGACATTCAGTCCGGTCTCCGGCGCGTGGCCTCAAGAGACCGCCGCGGAATTGGCCTGCTTCCCGTGAGGCATAAAAGGGCTCTTCACGCATAGACAATGGGGCGGGAACAACCCTGTTCGGCATTCAGATTGCTCGTCCGCGTTATGACATTTCACACTTACTACTCCGACACAGAATGATTGAACACATATGATGCGTGCGTCGTATAGACATGTATGAATACGAAGCAAGATGCTCGCAAGTTGAATTTGATTGGTAAGGAAGACCTGCGCCGGCGCACTGTGCGAGCGGTCATAG
>JAUVGW010000202.1 GCA_030593565.1 Phycisphaerae bacterium
CTATGACCGCTCGCACAGTGCGCCGGCGCAGGTCTTCCTTACCAATCAAATTCAACTTGCGAGCATCTTGCTTCGTATTCATACATGTCTATACGACGCACGCATCATATGTGTTCAATCATTCTGTGTCGGAGTAGTAACTGGCTGACTTCGGGTTTTATCTCCGCAGAGACAATCTCCACGGGAGCCTGGATGATATCACTCCGTTTTGACTCCCGTTTGCCGATGACATCCGGTGTTCCCCACTTGTCGCGAAACTTGTTGCCTCCCAGCGGAATTGCTTTTGTGCATTCCTCCATATCGCTCTGGAGCCAGTCGGCGAAAGGTTCGTAGAAATCCTCTTCACGGATCGTCTTTTTCGGCTTGACAACCAGCTCATCTTTCAACTGGTCCGTTTCTGGGTCGCGATACTCGACCAGACGGAAGAGGCCTCGGGACGGCTTGTAGACTTTTCGGGGGAACTTCTGATCGAGATTCCATATGCTTCCGCAGATAGTGTTTGTCTTCAGCAACCCGTCCGAAGCGCGGATCTGGCGGACTAGGTCAGCGTAGCGTATCCCTTCTGGAGTCTCCCGAAGGAATTCAAGGGCCTTCTTTGTAATGCGATCGCCGATCTTGGCCATGACGGTCTCCTCGTTGCACCGAGACCCTCGGGTGCCCAGTGCAAGCCCCGGCGCTGCCGTGCTCAACGCGGCCTAACATACCACGAGCACACCGGTGCGCCTACTGCCTGCTCCTCGGCGGGTGGCACTGTCAAGAAGTGATCCGCGGGGATCACGACTTGGCAGTGTTGCGTGCTTTCGTCAGTGGCGCGTTCTCTCGATGCTCCACGGCCAAGCTCCGCCCGTTCCGGGCTCCGCTTGACCGTGCCACCCGGCCGAGAGTGGGGACGAGAGTGGAATCTCGTCCCAGCAAGCCGAAGGGTGAGCAGGGGGATGCCCCCAAAACCCGATCTGTTCAAGAATGCTGGATGCGTGGATCGTCAGGAAGCGATTCCGATTGCCCGGCCACAGTCGGGGGCTTTGCCGCGAAAGGTAAACACGAGAATGAGGATAACCGTAAGCCGTGAGAACCCGGCAAACACCCGCAATTGCAGAAGCCCCGAACATCGATATTGACAAGGCGAGGCGCTTCCGGGTGGAGTGCCCCATTACTCGGGTGGTCAAGCGCGTGGAGGAGAATGGCCGGAACGGCCTTGTGAGGGCTGGACCATGCTCAAGTTTCTCGGGGCTCTATTCATCCTGGCAGGCATCCGTTGACGCTCTTCTTTTGCTTCCCCGGCTTGGCCTGCATCGCGGCCGGAGCGCTCCTCATCATGGCCGACCGCCGCTAGAACCAGCCCGGCCCCCATGGCATGATTCACTTGACGAGTCCATCGGCCGCAACCTACTCTCCTCAGTAGACTGTGCGGCCCGCACCCAGAGAACGGGCCGCGTCCCACAGGATGCCCGCAGCCCCCGAGGAACCGGCGACCGTGGCAGCAACCGACCGACGATCATCCAGCAGACATCCAACCCACCGCGACGCCCCCGCCGCGTCCAGACCCGCCACCCCCACACCGCCCCGGCCAGCCCAGACCTCACCGCCTCGCGGCCCATGCCCGTCCGCCAAAAGGCAGCGCAGATGCCCTGTGCGCGCACACCCAGGCCCGACCAATGGGAATCCCGGCTTGTTTTCACTAACTCCTTACGCCCCAACAATTTGAACGCGTTTTCCGCCCCGTTTTTCTGGATGTTCTCTGGAGCCCAAAACAAGGCAGAACACCCCGAATCGCCTCCTTTTCCTCATTTAATAGGCGCGCGTGCTTACCCAGTTTACCAACGCGCTTAAGTCCTTATCCTTGCGGGAGTTTCGGCCGTTTTGTCCGTAAACCAAGAGATAGATCATTTCTGTCGCCTTTCTTATCCCCTTGGTACAGCAGGGGTTGCGTCTCCCGGCCAGTCTCCCCGAAATCGCCATTTTTTTGTATTTTTTGCTAGCGCGTTACGACGACCGTAACGCGTATACAAAAAACAGGAAAAACGATTGGCAATATGCGGGATGTCCGAATATGGGGGTAAGCCCTTATATGACAAGGTAATAGCGTGGCGAGAAGTAATTATGTCAATTTGGCAAAAAGGGCCGTTTCTGGCGGGAACTACGGGTAGAACCGGGACTTATGAACGCCTCGCCCCAATGTTAAGATAGGTAAGGGCGCGCGCACATTAAATGAGGAAAAGGGGGCGATTCGGGGTGTTCTGCCTTGTTTTGGGCTCCAGAGAACATCCAGAAAAACGGGGCGGAAAACGCGTTCAAATTGTTGGGGCGTAAGGAGTTAGCGAATGTGGGCCGGGATTTCCGTGGGCCGTGCTGGGCTGGGCACGCCCAGGGCATCTGGGCTGCCTTCGCGGGGGAGCAAGGGACGCGAGGCGGTGAACTCGGCGAACGCCGAGGTGGTGTGGGGGTGGCTGGCCTAGACGCGGCGGGGGCGTCGCGGTGGGATCGATGCCTGCTCGATGAGCGTCGGTCGGTTGTTGCCACGGTCGCCGGTTCCTCGGGGGTCTGCGGGCCATCCTGTGCGACGCGCCCGTTCACGGGACACGGATCGCACAGTTACTGAGAAGAGTAGGTCGCGGCCGGTGGACTCGTCAAGTGAATCATGCCATGGGGGCGGGGCTGCGGGGCTGGTTCTAGCGGCGGCCGGCCATGATGAGGAGGGCTCCGACCGCAATGCAGGCCAAGCCGGGGAAGCAAAAGAGGAGCGTCAACGGGATGCCTGCCAGGATGAATAGAGCCCCCATGAGCTTGAGCATCGTCATATCCTCGCGAGAGGGGCTGCCAAGCCCCATAGCCCCGTCATGGTAGCGTCTCCGGTGGCCTACCTGAGAGACGCGACTTTCGGTGTTTACGCCGCCGCCCTTTGTCGGCAAAGTAAGTCATCCCAAAGGGTAGGGTTTGAATGTTTGGTGTCTTGTCTTTCAGGTACGCCTCAACTTGGCTTAGGGTCTTATCGCCGCCTTCCGAGAACACATAGTCAAGTCGCCGCTGCGATGGCCACTTTCGCCGTGTCGCCCGCCGTGCCAAAACCGGGTCGCCAACTGAGGACAAGTCTTCGTCTGCATGCGGTTCAACCTCAAACACCCCTTGGGAAAAGCGCTGCTGATATGGGCCGGACAGGTAATAAATGTCTGGGAACAGGCCGAGAAACTCGTCACAGGCGTCTATGTCCACACGGTCTAACAGCATCTTCGCAGAACCGCGGAAACTTGCCGCGGAATCATACTGCCGGGCGATCCGAGCCATCGGCGCATAGAGATCAGTCGGCACGTCCAAGAACCACAGCCACGCGGCCATCCGTCGATCGGACCAGTGCCTTGATGCCGCCCAAAAGACTTCGGGGAATGCCGCCTCGACGAATGCCCTGCGAAAGGTGCAATTACCGTATCCTAGCCGCCGCATTCCGAAGCCGACCAAGCCGTGAATCACCGCAGGAAGTATGGCGAAAACGGCATTGATGTCCCGCTGGAAGCACTCGTCGACGGCTCCCGTAACCGCGTGCCAGCCCCCGGCGAACTCATGCGGGTTCGATGTCGTTGGCCCTTTCACTTTTGGTCGGGCTAGCTCGATCCATACCGCGTGGCCGAGGTCGTGCCCCTCGTGTGGGGCACACCGGATCAGTTGTTCCAGGAGACGCGTGCCGCTGAAGGTCTTACCGGCGGCTTGCCCCTCAGCGGAGCCAGCCCAAGCCATGTACTCGCAGATGTGTCGTGCGTTCCACGCCCGCTCGATAGCCAAGCGCAGACCGTCGTGATCGGGGATCACGCCCACAGGGTCCAGCCCGCGGGGGACGATGACGTGATTGGCGACAATATAGATCAACTCGGGCCAAAGGTTGAAGCGGGCTCGCTCAGCCTCTTCTGTCACCGAGGCCTTGCCCGTTTCGATGTAGTCAGCTGACGTCGCCAGTGAGTGGGCAAGCCGAAGCAGAAGCTCTCGCCCCGGCGTCTTCTCGTCCCGTTCCAAAAGGCTGATGAACGTTGCCGTGACACGGCAAGCCTGGGCCACTTGGGCTTGCGTGAGGCCACGTGCCCGGCGCAAGTGACGCAGGCGCGACCCACGTGATCCCATTTCAGCCATGTCACCCATATAAACAAGGATACCCGCCCAGGGAGCGGCGGTCAAAAAAAATACAACTACAGGTCATAGTTTCGCTTGACACAAACTGAAACCTGAAGTACTATAACCTGTAGTGCTATTCACAAGGAGTTTCTGTGATGGGCGTCTGTGAGACTTTGGTGCTTGAGCCCGACACGCTATCTCGTCTAACAGCGCGCCGCGGGCTACTTCGCGGGGAATTGCGGAAGCAAATCGGCCTCTCCGCCCGTACCTCCGCGAGTGCTTTCAATCGGCGGCCGATCGGCGTGAAGACAGCAAGAGCGATCGCCGCAGCGCTTGACGTTTCGTTGGATGACATCATGGCCGACGAAACCTCGTGCCCGGGAGTTTGATCCACAGCAACCCACTTCGGCGAGGAGATCTGAAATATGTCAGGGAAGGCAACCACAGCAGCGAAACGGAAGGCCGGGACGGGCAAGCATGATGCAAGGCGCTCGCGAGCGAGGGGGCGGGGGTTGATGACCCGCCAGGAAAAGCCAGCAACGGTTCCGATTCCGGGACCGGTCGCTGTATCGCGTGTGTTAGGGGTTTTGTGTCGTGAAAGGGCGTTTAACCCCGAGCGGTTTGTGAGCATTGAGAATCTCGCCCGGTTGACGAGGCTGGACAGTGACACGGTGCGGCGCGTGCTGCCCGGCGTGGTTCTTCGTACTCACGCGGTTTTGCCGCATAGCGTTCCCGGCGTCGGGTTTGTGGGTTTCTTTCTGGGAGACGAGTCGTGGGTCGGCGACGCGGCAATTGGGCTCCGCAGGCAGGCTGACCAGCTCATGGATGATGCAGATACTCTCCAAACACTGAGTGAGCGCCTTCGCGCGGCCGACTCAGCCAGTGATAAGGCTGAAGAAACTGAGGCGAACAAGGCCGATCCGGAGGCCGCCGGGCGTGGGATTCATCGGGCGGGGGCAACGGAATGAATATACAAGGTGCCCGTGTTTACAGGGGGGACAGCGGTTCGGGAGCGATGTTCCCGACCGTGAAAGCCACCGGCGAGACGCCGGTGCCACAGTCTTTCCACGGGTCACTAAACGCTTTTGTACACATACGGAGTGCCGCTCCTATGGCACCCGTTACTCGAAACGAGGCCGGCCGGCGTTTACCTCACACCAATGCCGGATGTGGACCGTCCGCTGGTCGGCCTCTTCATTGTCCTGGACACCTGGCGGCGGGTTGCGGGCGGGTACGGCTCCCCGCTCCCGCCCGTCGCCGCTATTCGAGCCGTGATAGTGAACACCGACAGCGGACAACCTGAAAGCGATCCACGTGGATCGACAAGCCGCAGTCACGAGCGACGCGGTCGACGTGCCGTTGTCTTGTCGCCGCGTGAACTTCCGGCGGATCTACAACGGCGCATCCGGGGCGAAGTCGTCAGCGGAAGAATGTCGGCGAGCGTGTTGTACCACCGGCACGATCTGGCTTCGCTTGGCATCAACCCCAGTACATTCCGCAAATATGTTGCCGCGATTCGGCGTGCGGCACCACTACCGAGGAAAACGCCGACACTGTCGGCTCGGATCGAGGCTACGGCGCGTGCTCTCGTTGCATTTCTTGAAGTGACGTACACGACGAAGGGATCGACCGGCATTATTGCGGCGCTGGCGAAAGACCGGCTCGGCAAGATGCCGGCCGGGCCGCTGGGCAAAAGGTCCCGGCACGGTCGGCATCGTTGGCACGTCGTTTGGATGCGTTTCTCGCTCTATCGTTCGATCGGGCCGAAGTTGACCGGATCATTCGCGCGTTGTGTCGATGGCGGTTCGACGGGTGGAAATCGGGTGATGTCCGCCTGTTGACAGGACCGGCCGAGAAGCGGGGGGGCAACGGATGAACGGCCCCGCGCCCAATATGTCCGCGTCCAACGGCGACGGCTGGGCGGTCGTTACGGCAAAGCCACCCGGTCACATGCCGCTTCGTGAAGCGATCCGACGCGTGGCAAATAGCAGTCACTACACGGGTTCGCAACATGCTGAAGCTATCCGGGGTTGGGTGGTCCGACTCGCCAAACAGCACAAGGATAGCGCAGTTCCGCCGGTCAAGTACGATAGTCAGCTATATCTACACCCGTCTATTCATCCAGCGTTTTCCGAGCCGGCGGGGAGCGGTCCGCAGGCTGAGACGTTGAAGGGGCAGCCGGTCGGGCGGCGGAATCGGGCGCTTGCGAAGTTGCAGGTGTTGCGGGATTTTGAGGCGTGGCTGTGTCGTCCCGATATGAAGGCCAAGGGCAAGACGCTGGCGATGGCGGTATTCGTCGAGACGCACGCTGAGCACTACCACTACAGCGACGGGAAAGCACAACGGCGGCTCAAGCTGAGCGGCGGGGCGATCGCCGACTGGCGGCGGCGCTACCGGGCCGGCGGGGCCGATGCCTTGGCGGTGGATGGTCGTGGGGGATACGACCGTGAAGGGCCTTCGGAGGAAGCGGTCTCGCTGTTTTGGTCGCTTCGGCGTGACGCCCGTAGGTTTGCGATTCGATACTGTTGGCGCGTCGTCGCGGCGGAGGCCGAGAAGCATGGCTGGCGGTGGTTCGCGAGCGTTCACACGTGCGGGATTTGGGACCGACGGAACCGCAACGATAGAACGCTGACCCTGCACCAACGCGGCGAGGATCGATACACGGCGGATCACAAGGTCTTCATCGAACCCGATTCGGAATCGTTCGATCCGGGTGAGGCGTGGGAGGCCGACGGCTGCACATTAAATGTGTGGGCCAGGCTTCCGAGCGGTCGGGTGGTTCGCCCGGTTATGAGTGCGTGGATTGACTGGCGATCTAGGGTACTGACTGGGTATAAGCTCGTTGCGAGTGGCACACAGGAAAGCGTGCTTCTCGCGTTCCGCGAGGGCGCTAGGCGGTACGGCCTGCCCGGGATCGTTTTCCTCGATAACGGAAAGAACTTCTCAAGCTACACATGGCGGGGCGGGAAACCGAAGCGCCACCGCTGCACGCGCGGCGAGGAATTCGAGCAACGGGCCGGTGGCATCTTCGGCATGTTAGACGTCGCCCCCCGGTGGGTGACGCCGTATTCGCCCAACAGCAAGGCCCGTATTGAACGGTGGTTCCGAACGCTGGACGAGCAGTATTTGAAGTCTATCGCGAGTTATTGCGGGAACTCACCCGACAACCGCCCGGATAAGCACGCGGCACTCGTCGCGAAGGCGATCGAGTGGGATGAACTCGTTTCGATCCTGGACGAGGCGATCCGCGTGTACAACGAACGGCCGCACACGGGGGCGGGCATGGACGGGCGGACACCACTGCAAGTCATGCAACTGGCGGCGCGGAAGCGCGTACTAGACGAGAAGTATGAGCCGTACATGCTGGCAATATGGAATCGGCCGATGAAGGTGGGCAGGCAGGGCGTCACGATCACCTTCCGAGGAACACGGCAGGCCTACGGGGCGTTTACCCCTGAATTGACGGCCATCCAGGGGCAACAGGTCCGGGCGGCTTACGATCCGGACGACATGTCCTACCTGGACGTATTTATGCTCGACGGCCGGTTCGTCTGTCGCGCGCCGCACAATGCGCAGGTCAACAAGAAACTGCCCGGTGAACTGTTGGGCGAGCAAATCAAGCTACGCAATCGCGACCGCAAGGCGGTCCGCAAGGCGCATGACATCGGGGCCAAGCACCTGCGCGATCCCGTTGCGATGACCATGGCCGCCATGGAGCACGATTCGGCGCGGCGTCGCTTGCCGGATGAACCACCGCCGGGCGGCGGTCCGAACCTTATACCGATTCGCCCGCCGATCGATGTGCCGGACGTGGAAGCCCGGCCGCTACGGAAGGCGGTAGGCGCGGAGACGGTCGACGAGCAGCAGCGTATGGACGATTTTCTGGCACGGAGCGAGGAAGCTCCGAAGCCGTCCGCGGCGGCCCAAGGTTGGGCCGACTTGGATAAATGGGCGGAGAGTCAAGGCGATGCCTGAAGACTTCAACCATGTCGGTGACATCTTCGACCGCCTGGACGCGGACGCCCGAAAGCAGCCCGTTGGAGACGAGGCGATGAACGTAACGTCCAAGGAAGGACTTGTGAAAGCACGCGCGGAGGTCAATGCCGCGATCCACGACAGCACGGTGACGGCGGCTGAGTTGTCGCGCCGCACGGGTATCAAGGCATCGGCGATATCCCAATTCCGGGCGGACAAGTGGCTCGGCAAGAAGGGCACCGAAGCGACCACAGCGTCCAAGCTCGCCAATGCCGTCAACCAACTCCGCAGACAGCGTGAGGCGGATGAAAGCCAGGTCGGCGGGTTCGTTAAGACGTCGGTGGCGCAGGCTATCTTCGGCATCGTTCAATACGTCGTTAAACGCCGTTGGATCGGTGTATTTGTCATTCCGGCCGGGAGCGGCAAGACAATCACCCTGCAACAGGTGAACGAAGACACCGCCGGCTCCATTCTGCTGACCGTCACGCGGACGCGTGCGAGCGTCAAGGCGTTCTTGCAGGTGTGGGCGCGTGCGCTTGGCATGGACGAACACGGGACTGCACAAGCGATTCAAGATGCGATTGTCTCTCGCATGGTTCGTTCCGATCGGCTCGTGATTATCGACGAGGCCCACAAGTTGCAGGTGCCGTGCCTGGATGTCGTTCGGGAGATTTACGACGAAGCCGCTATCCCGATCATCATGGCGGGAACGCCGAGCTTTCAGAAGACGCTCACCACGCGCCGCGTCGGCACGGTGACGAGCGAGCTCATGGACCAGCTACACAGCCGGGTGGGTATCTTTCGGGACATGACGGACCTGGCCACGTCAGGAAGCGGAGACGATCAAGCACTGCACACGCGGGAGGATATCCGCAAGGTGTTCGCCCGCGGCGGTGTGCGGCTTTCGCGAGACGGTACGGAGTTCTTGTTCAAGCTCGCGAACACGCCCGGCGCTGGAGCGCTTCGCGTGTGCCGCGATCTTGTTCAGATGGTGGTTGACCTACACGCGGGGGAGGTCGTGACGGAAGCACTGCTGCGGAAGGCATTCGGGATGCGGGCCGGGAGCCGGGAGTCCGGTTTCTTGATCGATCAGGCGTATGGCCGGTCGGCGACGAAAGCCGAGCCGGTCGCGTCGACGGCGTAGTGTGCGGGATGAATCGGTCGGTTTGCCAGGGACGGCATCATGCGAAGTGAGTCAGACGTGACAGGACACGACGCAGAGCTATTGAGGGAAATTACCGATTCGCATCCACGCTTGCCCGTCAAGCGGTTGGCGGCGTTGACGGATCGGGACAAGTCGACGGTCTATCGCTACTTGGACG
Source organism: Phycisphaerae bacterium (assembly GCA_030593565.1). Taxonomy (GTDB): domain Bacteria; phylum Planctomycetota; class Phycisphaerae; order UBA1845; family UTPLA1; genus JAFGQA01. Next base: position 9,396 of record JAUVGW010000202.1, read on the forward strand.
GCCAGAAGACCATCCCGTGTGCCGTGTTGAAGGCGGCATTCCAGGCGACGCGCGATCAGCGGTTGTTGCGG
>JAUVGW010000246.1 GCA_030593565.1 Phycisphaerae bacterium
CCCGTACCGTTCGGATTTTCCGGAATCTGAGGGGTCTGATTATTGGAAGCCCGACACGCGAGGCAATCGTGAAGGAGCGCAACCGGACCTGAGGCACGCCGAAGTCGAAAGCATTTAGAGTAGAGGCGCTAACTTCGTAGCCAGCGCGCCTCAATCGTCTTCTAAGCACTTGCCACACGGGCGATCCCAGGAAGGTGGCAACGTTCTCGATGACGACCACTTTTGGCTGAAGCTTGCGAGCCCAGGTTGCGACCACTAGGCTAAGTTGGTTGCGCGGGTCGCCCTGATCGCGCTTGCCCAGTGTCGAGAAACCCTGGCACGGCGGTCCAGCGATTATGACGTCGCAACGCCCTTCAGGTCGGGCTCGCGTCAGATCGGCGACCTCAACATGATCGCCTACGTTCCTTCGATAGGTTTCTGCAGCGGCCTTCTCCGCTTCGACGGCGCGTACAATACGGAAGCCCTCGGACGCGAACGCTCCACTAAGGAGCCCAGCACCGGCAAAGAGGTCGATTACAGTTGGTCGTTCGTTCCGTGACATCCTTAGTTCTTACTATCGGATAGTTGATCTCAGTGGCGGAGTAAAACAGGACCGACAGATCAGGCAGGGTTGACGAGAAATGGTTGATATCTTTACGCGAGCAAAGCGGCGGGCGATCATGCAGCGTGTACGTCGCTCGGACACGGCTCCGGAAGTACTGGTCTCAACGGCGTTGCGAAGCCTGGGATTGCGTTTCCGACGGCACCCGCCGCATCTTCCAGGAAAACCGGATTTTTACTTCCCGTGGGTTGGTGTGGCTGTGTTTGTTCACGGATGCTTCTGGCACGGGCACGAACGGTGCCCAAAAGGCAGATGCCGTCCTAAGACGAACCGCGACTACTGGATCAGGAAAATCGCTCGCAATCAGCGTCGGGATCGACGAGTTGCCCGAGCGTTGAGGGCCATGGGCGTGAGCGTCTTTACTTTGTGGGAGTGCGAGCTTCGCCGGCATGGAATCAGCCAGCGTCTCCTCAGCCGGCTACGCAAGAAGCGGTGAGCCGGATCCCTCCTTTCCTTTGGTCCGCTGGTCCCTTGATCCCTCGTCGGCTGATCGCTGACGGGTTTCCCGCGGAACGCTGATCAAGCATATAGGATGAGAACCGAAATAGGGCCGACCGCCGCCTCGTCTTGAACGCGGCCAAAAGTTTGCGGCAAATTGCGGCGGTTTGCAGATTTTTGCTGCAAACTGGGGGGATTTCGGCGTTGGCGTTTTGACCAATGGCAAGGCCGTGATATTTTTCTCAAATTATTATGGCCGGAACCGTGTGGGATGCGTCCGGGGCGCAATCTGCCGCTCTTCGTCCGCCCCTGCCGGGGCGGGATCGAGTGGGGTCAATCTAAACCACGGGTTCCGCTTCGCTCCACCCGCGGCTACTCGCGTTGGCCCCTCCGGGGCCGGGATGTTTGCGGCGGTGCGTTCGGGACGCGTTGGCTGGTGCGTCCGGGATGCAGCGTACCATTGGGGCACTGGCGGACAAGCCGCCAGTGGCACCCGCACGCAACGTACAAATGGTGCGTCCGGGACGCACCCTACTGATTGCCGGTTGGGTTGGGGCGTGTTACGATCGTGTGATGTCAACGGCGGTCGTCTTTACGATTTCGGATAGTCGGTCGATCGGTGAGGCGGCGGACCTCAGTGGGCCGGCAGCGGTCGAGATACTGGCTGGGTTGGGGATCAGCGACGTCGAGCGGCGCGTCATTTCTGATGATTCGGATGCGATACGAACGGCCGTCCAACAGGCGGCGGCCGATGCCACGTTGGTCTTGACCACGGGGGGGACGGGTATCAGCGATCGCGACCGAACGCCCGAGGCGGTGCGGCCTTTGTTCGACCGGGAGCTGCCGGGCTTTGGCGAGATCATGCGTACGGGCAGCTACGAGAAGACGCCGCTGTCGATCATTTCTCGCGGTGGGGCGGGCATCGCCGGGCGAACGCTGATCGTCATGTTGCCGGGCAGCCCGAATGCCGTCCGCGATAGTCTGACGCTGTTGGGGCCTGCGATCCGGCACGTGTTGAAGTTCCTGGAGAACCGGCCCGTGGATTGCCGAACCGAATCGGGGGCGGGCTCGTAGATTGCCGACGGGCGGGCCGTCAAGAAGTCGCGCAGGAATAACATAAACGCTTGATTCGCCAAACGGCAAGCCGGCAGGCCAGCCAATGCACCGGGTTCACAGAACCCGGCTCCGAGGGCGGCATAAGCGGTCGTGTTATTCCTGCACGATGCCTAAGAAACGAACCTGGGGTGCCGACTGCATGTTTCCGATCCGTGACGAGAATCCGACGAGTTCCACGGCCTATGTCACCATCGGCCTGATCGTTCTGAACTGTCTGATCTTCCTGCTGATGGCGTGGGGGCCGATCGATGAAAACCGGTTCACCTGGAAGTACGCCTATGTTCCCGGAGAGTTGACGGACGGCCAAGCTGCGATGGCCGAGCACTTCCGCGAACATCCGGTGGTCCGGCAGAAGCACGATCAGCAGGGCCGCCCGCTCTTTTATCGATTCACGAGGCCTCCGCAGCCCGTGCTGGAGCTTGACAACATCGCCATGCAGGCTGCCGGCGCGGTGCCGGCGTGGGTCAACATCTTCACTTGCATGTTCCTCCACGGCGGGTGGATGCACCTGATCGGGAACATGCTGTACCTATGGATCTTCGGGAATAACATCGAGGACAGGTTGGGGCCGGCGCTGTTTTTCGTGTTCTATATCGCCACGGGGCTGGTGGGCAACTTGGCGCATACATTTTTCGATGCGGGCTATGTGCCGTTGGTCGGCGCGAGCGGGGCGATCAGCGGCGTCATGGGGGCGTACATTCTGCTGTTTCCGCGTACGCGGATTCTGGCGGTGGTTCCGATCGGTTGGTATCCGATGACCGTCAGCCTGCCCGCGTGGGTGTTTCTGGGTATCTACTTTGTGCTTCAGAATCTGTATCCGGCTTCGTTCGGGGCCGGCGAGGGCCAAGTGGCGTATTGGGCGCACATCGGGGGTTTCGTCTCGGGGATGGCGTTGATCTTCGCGCTGCCTCGGCGGAAGGCGGCGGTCGTCACCAAACCGGCACGGGCATACGATTCGGCCGACGACGCCGACATCGTCATTTGACGTGGGTGGGCGATCTCATGGGGCCGCCAAACGGCAAGCCGCGCGGCGAGGTTTCTCAGTGGGCGTGGGCTGCGCCGGATACGGCCTGGTCGGCCGCGCTAGAAGAACGTCGCGCCGATGGAAGCCATCACGGCTTGAATGCAGCCGAGGCCGAAGCCGCAGCAGGTCGCGGTTGTCAGTGCCGCCAGGGCACATAGCTTTCGCCTGGTAGTCTTTCGATTCATGTGGTCACACCTGCTTCATCATGGCGTCAGTTGTTCCCGACTTGGCTGAGTCGGCGGCGGATGCAGTCGGCGCGGGCGGAACTGCGCTGTTCGCCGTTCAGGCGGGCGCCGTGGACCTTCTGGAGGTGGGCCGGCTGCGTCAGGAGAAACAGCTCGTTGACCGTTGGCAGGTCGAGCAGCTTGATCCGCCCGAGGTTGATGCCCAGCCGAAGATGGGACAGGTGGAGCATCGTTTCCTCGCTACTGATGGTCCGAGCATTACAGAGAATGCCGTAGGATCGCCAGATGCGGTCATCGAGCGCCAACGGCTTTTCCTGGACGAGCGCTTGTCTGGCCCGGTTCTCGTAGTCGACGATCTTCGGGACGACGAGGTGCTTGAAGTCGTCGATGATCTCCTCCTCGGTGCGGCCGAGGGTGACCTGGTTGCTGATCTGGAAGAAATCGCCGGAGGCCTCAGTTCCTTCGCCGAACATGCCCCGGACCGCGAGCCGCATATCCTTGGCGGCGCGAAAGACGCGTTCGATCTCGCCCGTCAGCTTCAAACCGGGCAGATGAAGCATCACCGAGACGCGAATGCCGGTGCCGACATTGGTCGGACAGGCAGTGAGGTAGCCGTAGCGCGGATGGAAGGCAAAGTCGATCTTATCTTCGAGCCGGTCGTCGATGTCGTTGATTTCGTCCCAGATTTCGTCAAGCTGCATTCCGCTTCGGAGGACCTGGATGCGGAGGTGATCCTCCTCGTTTACCATGACCGATGCGGCGCCGCTGCCCGAGATCGAAACGCCGTGGGCGCCCGGGGCGTCGGCAAGCTGCCGGCTGATCAGGTGGCGTTCGATGAGAACGCGCTGGTCAAGTTCGTCGATGGCGGCGATGTCCACGTACTGCCATTGTTGATTGGTCGCGTGCGCGTCGATCCTGGCATGTAGAAGGTCCGCGATTTCCTTACGTTGTTCGGTAGTCGCCTTGGGAAGAAACGGGAAGCCGGCCACATTTCTAGCAAGGCGAATGCGCGAACTGATCACGATGTCGGACATGGGGCCTTGACCGTTGAGCCACTCGCCCGGTTGCTTGGCCAGTTCGTCTATCATCATGCTTGTATCGCCTTGAGCTTGTCGCGGAGCATGGCGGCTTCCTCGTAGCGTTCGTTCTCGATCGCCTTGTCCAACCGACGTTTCAGCCGGATCAGGTCGTTCTCGGTGGGACGGGGCGTGTCCAGCCGTCGGGGGACCTTGCCGATGTGATGGCTGGCGCCTTCGTGGGCTCGCTCAATGAGCGGAACGAGCGCCCGCTCGAAGGCATCATAATCCGATGGACAGCCGAGCTGCCCGTTGTTGCGGAACTCGATGAAGGTCATGCCGCAGTGGGGGCATGCCATGTCGGCAATCTGCTTGACGCTGGCCTTGTCCGCGACGAGTCCAGTCAGTAACTCTGCGATCGGAACATGCTGCTGTTGGGCCTTGGGCATGATGCCCTCCCGCTGGGCGCACGCGTCGCAAAGGTGCCGTTCCTGTTTCTCGCCCTCGGGCGTGATGTCGGTCATGTGAACCGTGGCCGGCTGTTTCTTGCAGGATTGACAGGCAAGATTCATATGCTGGTCGCCTCTTTTGGACCCGCCTTTGGTCCCAGAAAATCCTAGAACGACAGTCCTTTATCGTCAACACGCGGGTTCGGCATCAGGTCCAATCAGCCCGGCGGACCCGAAAGGGCGGAAAACCGCTCATGCCTATCCGGCTTCGTTCGGCGCCGCCGGGATGAATGCGGCGGCGCAACGATCGGTCTCCCATACACGGACCTTCGTCACACGCACACCAGCCGGCGCCTGGGGTTCGAACCGTCGACAGATTTCCGCGGCAACCAACTCCGCGGAGGGGTTCCGGTCCGAGAACGGGGACAGGTCGTTGAGGCGGGTATCCTGGAACGTGCCGATGATCCGCGACAACTTCTGCTGCAAGACCGTGAAATCCGCGAGCATGTCGGTGCCGTCGAGCCGGCGACCCTCGAGGTAGACTTCGACGTGCCAGTCGTGGTCATGCGGGTCTTCGAGGGTGTCGTCCTGCATTCTGAGATGGTGACGCGCCTCAAATTCCGACCGCAGCAGCAGTTCGTATGATCCCGTGCTCATCGCCTTTACCTGTTTACCGACGCCTGCTGGAATGATATTCTAGTACCGCGTTTCAGCGGTTCCGTGACTATTGTAGGGAACCGAGGACAGCTTGTCTGCCCGCGCTCACTGGCGGACAGGCCATCAGTGACGCGGCGAGCCGAGGAAGGGGGTCGGGAACCTTTTTGCCTTAGGAGCCCGGAGGGTGCTGCGCAGGCATGGTTCCCGCTCCCTTTCCAGGGACCACATCTGAGGGAGGTTCCGTTGGCGACGTACTATCCATCCATCGAGCACTTGCGGAAGCTGGTGGGACGTGGCAAGACGGTGCCGGTTTTCCGGCGTCTGTTATCCGATCAGTTGACGCCGGTCAGTGCCTTCGCACGTATTTCGCAGGGGGCGGAGCATGCCTTCCTTCTGGAGAGCGTGGTCGGCGGGGAGCAGATCGCTCGCTATAGCTTCGTGGGGGCGCGGCCCAGTACGATCTTCCGGGCGAAAGGCGGAATGACGACGATCGAACGCGCCGACGGTTCGGTCGAGGTGATCAATGATGCGACCGATCCGCTCGGGGAACTGCACCGGCTGATGGCCGATTTCCACGCTGTTCCACGCGATGAAACTTGGACCGGCCGCATTCCGCTGCCGCGTTTCACGGGCGGTGCCGTCGGCTATGCGGCGTACGACACGATTCGTCATTACGAGCAATTGCCTGACAACGCAGCCGACGACCGGGCGTTGGACGATTTGACGTTCGGCATCTACGACGCCATGGTTATTTTCGATCATGTCAATAAGAGCATCCTGGCGGTGGCCCACCCCCGATTGGATACGGGCGACTTGGAGGCGTCGTACGTCGAAGCCTGCACGCGAATCGACGCGCTCGTGGATTTGCTCAACGAGCCTGTGGACGGCATGGCCAGCGAGTTCGACCTGTTCGCGGAGGGGGGCGCCGGCCATGAAAGCACGTTCTCGCGCGAGCAATTCGAGGATGCGGTGCGGCGCTCGATCGAATACATCCGTGCGGGGGACATTTTCCAGGTCGTGCTCAGTCAACGCCTGCGCGCCGAGTATGCGGCCGACCCGTTCGACATCTACCGCGCGCTGCGTGTGGTCAACCCGTCGCCGTTTATGTTTTATGTGCGGAGCCCGCGGTGTATTCTGATCGGAGCCAGCCCGGAGATCCTGTGCCGTGTGGAGGACGGCATCATCACGAATCGCCCGCTTGCCGGTACGCGGCACCGCGGCGAAACAGCCGACGAAGATGCGGCGTTGGAACGGGAGTTGCTGAGCGACCCCAAGGACCGAGCCGAACACATCATGCTCGTCGATCTGGGCCGCAACGACGTGGGCCGCGTGGCGGAGCCGGGCAGCGTCAAGCTCGGCGAGGTGATGACCGTGGAACGGTACAGCCATGTGATGCATATCTGCACGAACGTGACCGGCAAGCTCGCGCCCGGACGAACAGCGATGGATGCCTTGCGGGCCGCGCTACCCGTCGGGACGGTCAGCGGCGCGCCGAAGATCCGGGCAATGGAGATCATCGACGAGCTTGAGCCCGTGCGCCGCGGGCCGTATGGCGGGGCGGTCGGCTATTTCGATTTTTCGGGCAATATGGACACGTGTATCGCCTTGCGGACCATGGTGGTCACGCCGTCGCGAACGATCGGGCGTCTGACGGTTGACATCCAGGCCGGCGCGGGCATCGTGGCCGACAGCGACCCGAGTAGCGAATACGAGGAGACGTTTAACAAGGCGAAGGCGCTGTTAACGGCTATTGCGATCGCGGAGAATCGGCCGGCGGGCTAACGCGACCGTTGGTCGGGCACGTTCCCGACGTGGGTACGTGAAACGTCACCGGTATCGTTCTCAAGAAAGGAAGGACCATGAAAGGGCTAGTCGTACTGGGATTGATCGGCGTTGTCGGAATTGGTGTTACCTTCTGGCTGATGAAGGAATGTACGAGTGATCAGGGGATTAGCATCACATTGGCGTGTGGAAATCCCAATGACGGAACGGTCGCGATGCATGCGGCCATGGACATGGGCATCATGCGTCGCGAGGGGCTGCGTCAGGCGCCGGATGTTTCGGAGGACGTGTTATGGCGCGAGTGGCTCGATGAGCACTTCCAGTTGCGCGACGCCGCCGGCGAGTCCGTCCACATCGAACGGGTTGGGCAAAGCCTGTTGATCAACGTGAACAAGATGCCTGGAGCGCCCGATTTTTTCCTGACGGCACGGCTGCGATCAGGGGAGACGTACTCGTTCGACTACAAGCCGTGGCGGGCGAAGGCGACGAAATACCGGCACACCTTTGTCGCCCCGGCCGACAAGACGGAAATGAAGCGTTGGAACTTCGAGTTGGCCGAAGGTCCGGGCAGATAGGCCGATTTGCGTCGGCTCATCTCGTTGTGACGCGGGCTTTTTGGATGGCATCGGGGCCAAAGCCACAGACGGGGCGTCTGTGCCACAGTTTGCCCGTGTCGGGTGGCAC
>JAUVGW010000006.1 GCA_030593565.1 Phycisphaerae bacterium
GTGCCAATCCCACAGTGGCTTTCTTTCCTATCCCCACCGCGATGGTGGTGTATCGCAGAATGTGGCGTATTTCTCTCCGAACTCGCCGCGTTTTCTTGCACACGCCTTGCACGCCGAATCCCGGATATGCTGCCGATACGCCCTTAGGATGACCCATACCGCATTCTCTCGATTCCGCAGAATAGCCATTGACGCAGCTATGGTGTTTTGGTATACTGGTCAATCACCTGACTGACCGGGTGGCTAAGCATACTTGAATTGCGAGGAGAGCGATGGCTGATTGGGCTGAAAGACTGCACGCGGCGAAGGATAGGCGGGGGCATAACCAGCTTCAGGCCGCGAACGCGATGGGCGTTTCCCCGAACACCGCCTACAGGTGGTTCCGGGGGGAATGCGATCCAGACGAGCGACATCAAAAGAAGGCGAAGAGATACTGTTCTATTCTTGAGGAGGGCGAGTGATGTGGGAAACAATAGCGCTTGTGTTCGGGACCGTAGTTCTTGTGGCGGTCGTGGCGTGGGTTATACTCGGGCTTCTTATCATACGCACTGCCAACCGCGCCGGCAAGGACATGCAGGACCGATTCGACAACTTCAATGGGTTCGGGAGTAAGTAGCATGCCATACTGCACGCAAGCAGACATCGAGGACCGGATCGGCGCCGAACTGCTGCAAGGGCTGTGCGTCACCGAGCCAACCACGCTTCTGTTCTCAAACAAGGACGAGATCATTTCCAGGACTGTTGCCCGCGCTATTTCCGACGCGTGCGCATTCATGGACCGCTTCTTGGCCGTGCGCTACGCTGTGCCGATCCTGCCGCCGATCCCGTACAGCATCAAGGAGCACGCGATCTGCATCTCGATCTACTTCCTGCACATGGGTGCGGACTCAGTGACGGCGCTGATTCGCGCGCAGCACCGGGACGATATAGCGTGGCTGATGACGGTCGCCGACGGGACGATTGAACTGGACTGATACCGATTACACTTTGGAGGGATTGACGATGAGGGTTAGATACCGTCTGATGGGCAACACATGGAGCTTCTGCGAATCGCTCGAACAGGCAGGGCAGACAACGTGGGTGGCGGGGGCATGGGGACTGCTCATGGATCACCCGAATGCGTTTAGCCGCGTCGCCTGCACGTCTTCGCATGGCACATGGGAGGCCGAGCGCCTGCCCGACGAGCCTGCTTCCTCGTCCACAGCACACGAGCGTGGGACTGCCGCTACCGCTCGGATTAGGAACGCGGCGCTAGCAGATTGCGTCACAGCCATCGAGGACCGGCTCCGCATCGGGCCTGCGGATGGTACTGTGGATCGTCCGGTTTTCGCAGTCAACCCCGTCGGTGCCTTGATGGCTCATCACCGGATGACGACCATGCGGGACATCTTGTCCTTCATGGCATCGACGTTCGCCACGCCAAAACCGAAAACGCCGACCGCCGCTGCTGCGTCCGACTCCCGCCCCGACTGGATGACCGACGAGATCTCAGCGCTGCCCGAGGACGCGCAGGAAGGAATCAGGATTGCGCGGGAGTCGGCGATGTTCTCGGGCTTTCACATGTACGTTGTGCAGTGGCGCGGCGAGCATATGCGAATCCACACAACCTTCAGTGGCGGTGACGAGTGCGCGCTCATTGCATCATGCTACGTAAACGGCACAATCACCCTGGGCACCGCAGTGAAGAAAGGATAGCCATGCCCAGCATCGACCAGATACACAACCAGTTCGCCGTCGCGCTACTGGTTGCCGCCACGGCTGACTTGTTCGGGAATACCGCCGAGGCTGAAACGATCCGTGCTGATGCTGAGGAGGATTACCAGTCCGCAATCGGCAAAGTCCGAATGGGCGTCCTGTCCCGCCATCGCGCCGAATGCCATCACGCCCAAGCCGCCGGCGACCCGATCATCAAGGGCGGCCAGGGCCGGTCGGATGCCGAGGCGCTGGACCATGCCGGTTCACTGTGGATCGTCGGCGCTACCATCGTTGTGGCCTGCCTCGTTGCCGGCGGCATCTACGCTCTGGCGTCCTTCTTGCGGAATGGAGGCTGACATTGTGGATATACGTTCCGAAGACTTCCGGATACTCTCTCTCTGCACAGGTGGAGGCGGTCTTGACCTCGGCGTCGAGCTGGCTCTGCCGGGCGCTCGCACAGTCTGTCGTGTGGAAAGGGAAGCATTCGCTGCCGAGGCTGTGGGCGCAGCGGTTGCGGAAGGATGCATGGATGAAGCGCCTTTGTGGTCGGATGTGCTCACCTTCGACGGCAAGCCGTGGCGTCGACGAGTTCATTGCATCACTGCCGGTTATCCCTGCCAACCCTTCAGTGTCGCCGGCAAGCGGCTCGGCAAATCCGACCCCCGACATCTCTGGCCCGAAGTCAGGCGGATCATTAGCGAAGTGGAACCGCCATTCGTGTTCTTGGAAAACGTTCCAGGCCACATTGTTCTCGGACTCGATGAAGTCATTGGAGCGCTTTCCGAAATCGGGTATGACGCGGCGTGGCTTCCTGTTTCCGCTTCCGAAGTCGGCGCCTCGCAGCGTCGGACGCGGCTCTTCATATTGGCCCATCGCCGCAGCGACGGATGGCGGAGCGCGGCGCGAGGGCAACGGCGGGAACAGGCTCAAGACGACCGCCGAGCACTGGACGACGCCCAGGGCGACCCCAGGCATGGCAACGTCACCGAGTCGGAAAGAGGTGGCGTTGGGCAATCCGAGGTGCAGAATAGAGGCGAGTGCGGCGATGTGGCACACGTCGATCGTCTCGCGTGGAGCACAGACGGCAGAGAATCCGACGCCTCGGCAGTTGGGCGGCACGAATCTGCGCGGACAGGCGAGGCGATGGGCGACGCCGACGGTGCGAGACAGCAGAGGTGCGAACAGTGCGGAGCATGTGAGTGCGCCGAGCAATCCCCACATGGACCAGCTGCCGAACCAGGCTTGCCACTATTCCCACCCGGCCCTAATGATGTTTCTGGATGGTCGCGTGCTCTCGGACTTGACCCCATGCTCATCCCCGCCGACGGCAATCTCTGGCTCTGGACCGTTGCACGCAGAAATCTCGGTCTACCGCCGGTGGGCGATGCGGTCCGCCGGCGGAACGGTCGCCGGGGCGGGATGGCGCGGGGTTTGGATCAGGAAGCCGTCAGTGCGGTTAAATCCGAAGTTCGTAGGCTGGCTGATGGGCTGGCCAACCGGGCTGACCAGCTTCGATTGCTCGGCAACGGGGTGGTCTCACTTCAAGCTGCGTATGCGCTGCGAACTCTCGCGGCTGCTGCCGGATGGAGGCTGACATGACCCAGCGCCGAATCAAGCTCATCCTGCCCTACCCGCCGACGATCAACCACTACTACGGGCGTGATCGCCGCACCGGGCATCAGTTCATACTGCCGCGTGGAAGGGCATACCGGGAATCCGTGGTGACGATGCTGCGGCAAGCTGGCGTCCCGGAAATGACAGGGCCGCTGGCGATCCGCGTTGACGTCTGGTTCCCCGACCGGCGCAAGCGGGACAAGGACAATCTGAAAAAGGCCCTTTACGATGCGATTCAGCACTCCGGGGTATGCAAGGATGATAATCAGTTCAAGGTTGAGCATACAGCCCCGCGCGGGTTCGACCGGGCGAACAGGGGCCGCGTCGAAGTCTACATTGATGAACTTCCAGCAGACCCGCTGGATGACGATACACTCTGGACCTGGATCGCGGGCATCGGCCTGTGCGTGGGGCAGAGTGGGATACTTACGGGAGATTGATGATGGAAGCTATTGTAAGCAGGGTTGCGGCGTTTGCACGCAGGCTCAAGGACGCCAGAGAGGAGATGGATACTACGCGGGCGGCTGCGCGGGGCGCCAGGGGAAGACGGCCAGTGGGGGGAAAACTAAAGGTCGCTGCCGGACGCTACGCGAGCGGCAACACGATCTTTGCGGAGCTGTTCGCGACAGGAACAGAAATGCAGCTTGTCCTTGTCCCGCTTTTCGAGCGACGCGCGCTTGAAGCTGAGGAGGCGTATCGGGAGTTGGAGCAACAGGCTGTCTCGCTTCTTGGCCCCGATCCTGAAACCGACGACTAGCGCACCCTAACGCGGGCCAGTCCCGCAGCCGCACTCACACTTACGGGAGATTGACATGACTGACGAAGCGAAGCAGGGCACGGTAGACGGTGAGCAGGACATGACAGCGGATGAAGTCGCGGACAAGATAGAAGCCGACGCGGCAGAGCTTGAGGTGTATGATGCCCACAAATGCCCGCGTATCCGCGACCCAAAAGCGCGCAAGCTCTTCGAGGACGCCTACGCCTACGGCGAGATGACCGCCACGCCGGGCTGGCAGAGGCTCTACCTGAAAATGAAGGAATGCCTGCGCGGACTGGACGCCGAATACCGTGACGTCGATAAGCCACGCGCCCTGGCTCTGATTCAGGGCAGCGAGAAGGCCCTGCGCGATCTCATCCTGCTCATCAAGGGCACCGCCAACGAGATCGAGCACATGCGCACGCCGGGCAAGATGTTCGGCGGCCAGCGGCTGCCGGAGATGACCTGGGATGACGAATCTGGCGTGCTAGCAATCGGCGCCATGCCGGAGCCGGTTGCCGACAACGCCGACGCCGACATTCCGCGGTCGGTGTGCTACGAGTGCCTGCGCTCGTTCCCAGAGACCGAGCTCGATGAACACGACAGGTGCGAAGAGTGCGCGACATCCGGGGACGAAGAGCATGTGTGCATCCAGTGCAATAAGGCATCGTCCGAGCTTCTGGATGGTCGCTGCCCCGCGTGCATCTCCGCGAACGAAACGGGAAGCGAGGACGGAAATGAGTGAGCAAGTAAAATGTCCTAGTTGCGGGCGCGATGATGACATGGTGGACGCCTTCTTGAATGATGGCACCAAGGTCCAGGGGGTCACGCGGTGCGCATCGTGTAAATACGTGTGGCGAACCGGCCCTGACATTGGCCCCGCCGTGACGGATGCCGAACCATTCGATACCGTCGAAGGGTTCGGTGTCGGCGGCTACCCGGTTCCGCGCGGGTATATCGCCGTCAATGACTTGGGATATATCAGTGTGTCTGCCGCGAATGAGATCAAGTTCTACGGGTGGGCCGCAGACAAGTCGCGCCTCATGGTGAGCGTAACCCATGACGATATCGGGTGGGACATCCCGACCGACGCCGACCCCGGCTGCCCCATCGCCCTTGCCAAGCTCGGCGCGGAGATTGCGCGGGCGCAGGGGCCGGTGCTGGCCCCCGGCTGGCTCCCCGTATCCATTGAAAAGCTCATGTCCGGCCAGTCCTCGATCATGGCATCGCTGCCCAAGATGACCGAACGCATCGAAGGTCGTCTGCGCGAGGTGTTCAATGTGTCGGGTGAGGTTGCGGCTTTGGCGCGCAGAGTCAAAGCGACATGCTCGTATTGCAACACCCCGCTGCATGAAGTTGGCGATACCGGGACTCCTGCCGACCACGCATCTGTCATGGGCCACGTCCAGTCATGCCCAGAGAATCCCCTTGTGCAGCAGCTTTCCACCAAGGACGCCGAGCTTGCCGCGCTGCGGGAGAGATACGCGACTGTTGAAGCCTTGGTGCTCGCGCGGGCTGCACGTGCGGATGAGTGGGATTTCACCAAATGGAAGCAGGATGTTGTCTGTGCAGTGGAAAACATCTAGCACCAACTCAAACGGGAGAAGCAAAATGACTGACAAGGCAGGCGTTGCAGCACTTAGACTCACCGTAAACAATGTCCTCGGCATCGAAACCGCCGACATCAAGTTCGGCCCCGCCGGCGAAGTGACCATCTTCGGCGGCGACAACGGGGAGGGCAAGACATCCCTCTTCGACGCGTTCCGGGCCGCCATCGCTGGCATGTCTGGCATGTCGGACATGGCGAAGAAGCCGATCCGCGACGGCGCTGAATCCGGCTCTGTCGAAGTCACGCTTGACGGCGACACGCTGGCGTCTGGACCGTGGATTGTCCGGCGCACATTCACAAAGGGCGGCGCGTCGCGCGTCACGATCACGAACAGCGACGGGGCGAAGTATCCGAGCGCGCAGGCGATGCTCAACAGGTTCATCGGCTCGCTGACGCTGGACCCGCTCGCGTTCATGCGGCTGACGGGGAAGGCCCAGATTGACGCGCTGCTCGATGTGGTGGACGTTGGCATTGACCTGGACGAGAACGCCGATGCCCGCGCGTTGGCGTCCCATAACCGGACGCTGGTTAACCGTGACGTGAAGGCGTTGAATGCGCAGCTTGACGGGATGCCGAATCCGGGCGACGATGTGCCTGATGAAGAGGTAGATATCGGGGGGCTTCTGCTTGACATTGACTCCGCCTCGAGGCACAACAGCGAGAATGATGAATGCCGTCGCGATTACCGGAACGCCGCTTGTGTTGTAGACGTCGGCGCGAAGGAGTGCGTTGCCGCTGAATCTGCTGTTGCTGACGCAGAGCGTGCGCTTGCCGCCGCGAAACAGATACTTTCCGACGCCAATGGCTTCGCGGCTACAGATCGCCGCGCTCTGACCGGCGCTAAAGCCGCCGCCGACAAATGCGTGGACATCGACACCGCTGCGCTCACGGCCCGCGTCACGGAAGCCGGGCAGGTCAACGTCAAGGTGCGGCAGAATCAGGCGCTGGCAGAGAAACGGCGCGAGGCCATTGCTGCGGCGGGCGAGTCTGACGCTCTGACCAGCGAGATCACGATGCTCGATTCCGAGAAGCGCGCCGCCCTGGCCGCAACCGACTTCCCCGTCCCCGGCATGGGCCTGGACGATAACGGTATCACGTTCGGCGGTATTCCGCTCTCGCTACGATCCAGCGCCGAGCGGCTCAAGATATCGCTCGCACTGGCGATTGCACAGAGTCCCGAGCTGCGCGTGGTGTTGATCCGCGACGGGAGCCTGCTGGACAAGAAAAGCATGGCGACGGTCGCTGCAATGGCCGAGGAGCACGGGATCGGAATCTGGGTCGAGCGCGTTGGCGATGCTGATGAGGGTGCGGTCATCATGGCAGCCGGGCGGGTTCGCGGAGCGGAGGAGGCTACCGATGCAGACTGACCTCACGAAGCATGAACCCATGACCTACGCCGCATACCACAACATGCCCGGCGTGCGCAGTTCGCTGCTCGCGCAGATGCTGGACTCGCCCGCGATGTATCGGCACGTCAAGAGCAACCCAATTGAACCGAAGCCGGCCATGTTGCTCGGCACGGCGATCCACACCGCCGTACTGCAGCCAGATCTGTTTGAGTCGGAGATCGTCGTCTGGACTGGCGGCGCGCGGAGGTCCGATGCGAAGAAGGCAGAGTATGCCGAGTTCGCGCGTGACGCCATCGACAACCACAAAACCGTCGTGGACGCCGGGCAGAGGGTGAAGGCGAAGCGCATTGCCGGAGCTGTCATGGCGGACCCGGAATCCGCCGACATCATCAACTCAAGCGAAAAGGAAGTCGTCTACACGTGGACCGACCCGTGGACCGGGATCGACTGCAAGGCGCGCATTGACCTGGTCCGCGACGATGGCGCGGTCTTCGACCTAAAGAGCACACGAACCGCAGACCCGTTTCTGTTCGCCCGGCAGTCGCAGGACTTGGACTACTGGATGAGGCTGGCGATGTACCGAGTCGGTGCCGCGCTCGTCAGTCCCGTGCCCGAAGTCGGGATCATCGCCGCGTGGACCGGCCTTCCATACTTCGGCTATGTTCACGCCTACGAGCTTCAGGAAACGCACCTTGCCTACGGCGAGGACGAGTACTTTGGCTGCCTGAAGCGGCTGAAGGAGTGTTTGGATACGGACGTGTGGCCCGGCCCAGCGTTCCCCCCGTATCTGGACCGTCCTGCCTACAGTATGCCAAAGAAGGACGCAGGCCCGCTGGACTTCGACGGAATCTAACAAGGAGAAGCAATGACTGACAACACCCCCGCACGCCGCGAAAGCTCCGTCGCCACACTGGCAAAGCAGAAGCGCGCCAAGCTCAAGGCGATGCTCTCAATGGAAAGCGTACAGGCCGGCCTCATCGAGGTTGCCCGCGAAGAGATAGACCCGCAGCGCATGATGCGCATGGTCATGGTCGCCGCGATAAAGAACCCGGAGATCCTGGAATGCACAGCCGAGAGCGTTCTGCGCGTCCTAATGGAGTGCGCCGAGCTTGGCCTTGAGCCGTCCAGTATTCGCCAAGAGGCCCACATAATCCCGTACAAGAGCAGCAGTAGGGCAGGCATTACAGAGGCGACGTTACAGATCGGCTACAAGGGCGTTGAGAAGCTCGTGCGCCGGTCGGGGTTTGTGGATGTGATCAACGCTGTGTGTGTCCACGATGGCGACTTGTTCGAGGTGGAGCTTGGCCTGAACCCAACACTCAAGCACCTGATGGGCACAGGCCCGCGCCAGGATTCGACGATCACGCACGTCTATGCTTACGCCAAACTATCGAATGGCGCCAAGAAGTTCGAAGTGCTCGACCGTGGCGAGATCAACAAGATACGTGGTTGCGCGTATGAGCGCAGCAAGCCCTGGGAGCAGTGGTATGGCGAGATGGCGAAGAAGTCCGCCATAAAGCGGCTTGCCAAGCACCTTCCCATGGACGATCAAGGGAGCGCCGCTATAGCCCTTTCAGAGCGCCGAGAGATTGGCGACAACACACCGCTTGTGGATTCCGACGTGCTGGCCGACCGGATATCGGCGCAGATGCCGGCTTCCGCTGAGCAAGAACCGCCACCGCCCGAGCCGGTAGACTGCGAAGTCGAAGCCCCGCCCGCCGAAGAGTGGCGGCGTGATGGCGAAGAGCCGTTCGATATTTCCGATGATGACATTCCAATGGATGAGGAGTAGCGCATGGACGCGACAACGATGAATTCGCTGGCAATAATCATACTGGCCGTGGCATTCAGCATACACTGCCTCGGGCACTAGCCGCACCCGTCACTACCCTCCGCCAACGGGTGGCTGGCCGCTCAAACACAACTCCGATGCGGCATAGCAGCGAACGGGCCTGCATGGCTGTGCCCGGCGGATGACGGGCTTGGATAGAGGCAGAAATGATCCGCAAGCGATTCCAGTTCGGGCTTACCGAATACCTGATAATGGAGGCTGTGGGATGACTAGCCAAGGCCATCAAAGAGGATGCCTGTACCCTAGCGACCCCTGCGAATGCACGGAGGCTTGCACCCGGTGTCGTTCTATTGTGAATCGTCGCCACTTAGTAGGCGGCGTCTGCACCTACTGCCGCGAAAAGAATAGGGAGAATACACAATGAGCAGCTCGATATGTCAGCCGACGCGAAAGAATAGCTTGACAATAGCCCGCGAGCAGGAGCGACGGGATAACTGGGATGCGCTGGTCCCTGATGTGCCTGCCGGGTTCATCCCATGTGAGATAGAGCGCCGCGCCCAGGGATGCGGTGATAGAATGGCCCCTTTTTTTCTGCGCGTGTCGGCGATTGATTTCTTCGAGAAGGGGAAGAAACCGGGCGAGTGGCGGATATGGGCCGGTCAGCAGTACGTGAGATTCGTGGGCGATCTGATGGCTGCGATGGGCGGAGGGGCCACAGCAGGCACCGAGGCCGCAGCGTTTGAGTCCGCGATGGCGGGAGAGGAGGTTGAACTGTGAGCAAGAATCGATACGGGGTGAGAGATACCTTTGCCAGAGCCACACTCGGCCTCGACGCCGTCTTTATGTTGATGAAGGACGGGGCAGACTGGGGCGTCACAGGCTCGCGCCACAAGCTGCGCAAGATCGCGGCTGCGCTGAACAAGGAAGAGGAGGCTGGTAATGGGTGAGCATGAGCAAGCGCGAACCGTAGAGACGTGGGAGTGGCTGAGATATGACGAAAGACCCGTCGCATCGAGTGAGTGCCACGACAACTACCCATCAGTGTTAGTGTCTGACACTGGGAGGGATGTTATCTACCTGCATGACGACTGCTTTGTGTTCGACACACTGGACGACGCTGAGCTAATCCGCCGCGCCCCCGAGATGGCCGCCCGCATCGCCGAGCTTGAGGCTCGGGCGTCTGCCACGCTGGCGATCAATAAAAGGCTGCTTGCGGCCGCAACGGATGTCGCGGACAGGTGGGATGCTTGTTCTTGGGACCACAACGAGTACGGTCCTGCCATCATGCGGCTATATGACGCCATCAATGACTGCAAGCTCGAACGGGAGGCGGGTGCTTCCTAATGACCGAAGCCCGCGACAAGGGATGGTGGAAGTGCTGGCGGTGCATCGAGGATTCCCCAATCTTCGAGGACCCGATCAAGCTCAAGCTCTGGATCATGTGTCTCAACCGGGCGCGGTGGCAGGACAACGCACGGCTTTACGCTGTCGGGAATGCTACTGTTGAGATTGTGCAGGGCTCGTTTGTAACTGGCAGGAAGGCGCTCTACACGGCGTGGTGCAGGACTGCATCTGGAGCCAGTAACACGAACCCCGCAAATCGTGTTACCGCCAAAACGCTGTGGAATAAGCTCCATTCCATGCAAAAGCTCGGTTGCCTTACCATATCGTCTTCCAGCCGGTATTCTGTCATAAGTGTGGTCAACTGGCGGGTTTACCAAGGCGACGGCGAGGATGTGTTTCCCGATGCGCTTCCAGCAGCTTTCCAGCAGCTTTCCAGCAGCTTTCCACAAAGAAGACGTTAAAGAAGTAGTACAACTTAAAGAAACAGCAGCGTCGTTAAGGGAAACCAAACATCGAGAGCCTGCCGCCGCTGCTGTCAACGGCAACGGCGCTGCTGATTTTTTAAGAGATGATGAGACTACAGCAACGGAACCGGCAACAGCAACGGAGGACGACATGGACGGCAAGCAAGGTACGCTCAAGGGCATGGAGGACATCAGATTCAGTCGGCCAATCGAGCAGGCGGCTCTGGACCTGTTCAACCCACTGCCGAGCAACTGGCAGGAATGGCTCAACAATCAGCGCATGGACGGGCATCACGACGCCGATATCATCAAGGCACTGAATGCGGCCAGGGACACGTCGCGCAAAACGGGGCAGAATGTGCGGACGCTCGAGTACGTGAGCCGGATTCTTGCCGCCAGGAAGGGGCAGGGAGATCCAAAGCCTGAGCCATTACCGGCAGCACCACCGACGACCGCAGGGATACTCGCCAGCGAGATATTGGATGCTGTGCGCGACATCGAGGGCCGCTGGAAGCGAGCCTTCGGCCAGTATCCATTCCCAAAAAAGAAGCCCGGCAAGGAAACGCCGAGAATGTACCGTGACTGCTCAGGCGCGCCGAGCTATCACGATCTCATGGATGCTTGGCGCGCATTCAGCAAGCAGGAGCACCACAACCCGCCTACGTGGTCGAAGTTCGCCACCGTCATCAAAACACAGCTGGGCTGGGAGCCGCTTGATCCACCGAATCCCGAGCCTGTGGTCGGGGAGGTGGGCGAATGGTGACTGAAACACGAACAGCCCCGCTTGTGCTTCCTGGGCATTACGATACGCGGAAGTTCGCCGACGCACTGGGGCGCGCAAGAGAGACGATTCTGCGCTTCACCACCACCGCCGAGGCGCTAAGGGCACGGACAATACTGGTGCAACCCCGGATTCAGCCACGCCTTTGGATCAAGCACAGGAGGAGAAGTGATGCCAGATAAGCAACCCGCACAGATGTGGAACGTCGACGGTGGCGAGACTGTGGTGATCTACAACGTGGTCACCAAGATACCGATTATCTCCTGCACAGAAGGGGAATACGCTGCCAGGATCGTGAACGCGCACAATGAGGTAGTCGCGGGCGTGTCCGCCCGCATAGCCGAGCTGGAGGCGGAGATTGAAAAGCCGGCTGTCAAGATAACGTTCGACACAAAAGCTGGAGTGTGCATCTGGTGCGGCTACGCTACGACCAGCATTAAGCGAGCGCGCGCCCATGACTGTGAGTGCATGGCACACCCGCAGCGCCAAGTCGGCGTGGCGTTCGCCCGTGCGCTGAAACTAATCGCGGATGATGAGCCTTACGATGATACGCCAGCCGACATTGCGCGTGCTGCGCTTGGATTGGGTGGCGATAATGAACCCGAACAGGAGGCCGACCCGTGCGAAATATGAGCGACGCGGTAAAGATGTCCAGGGCGTTTGCCGCAATCGAATCAGCAGTGGCTCACGCCGAGGCCAAACACCCGATCTGGCCCGATGGCATATTCCCCCCGCTGTCCCTGCTCGGTGAGGAATGCGGCGAAGTGTGTAAGGCCGCGAACGATCACGAGTTCTTCAACGGCCCTGTTTCCGATATCCGCAAGGAGTTGCTTCACGCGGCTGCTGTGATTGTGCGGATGATCAAGAGCTTGGAGGATGATCATGCCGAATGAAGAGCTACAGGGCGTTCGAGATGCGCTTGCGGAATGCCGGAACGATGTCGCTAGGGCAGAAGATGATATTTTTGTTCTCGAATGCGATGTGGAGGCGTTGCGCGAAAAAGGGCTCGCTGCCGATGACGAGTTCGACAGGGGCTACGCCGCCGCGCTGGCCATACCGCTGGCGCTGCGCCCGGACTGGCGGAAGGCGAGCGATGAGATGCCGCCGGCTGGTAAGAGGGTGTCTGTGCGTCGGAAGTGCGTACGTGATCTGTATTTTATGGCAATCCGCTGTCATACCGCCGACCCTGTATGGCGGCACTTGAACGCACCGACTGAAACCGGTGTCCAACGCACCGACTGAAACCGGTGTCCAACCCACCGACGAATGGCTCCCCATCGACCCGACTGAGGATGAGAACTGATGCCAACATGCCCTAACTGCCACAGAGACCGCCCCGTCCACAAGCATGACGGGCGACCGAGGCCAACCCGCGTCTGGTCCAGCGAGCGAACCAGGGCGGCCGTGGAATCTGTAGGTCGAATCGCCACGCTCCACGTCTGCGCTGACTGCAGGCAGATGATAATCCCGGCGCATGGCGAAGTGATTGAAGTTATTCCTGATTAGGAGAGTGTCCGATGTCTGACAAGCCGATAATCTACGTCGCGCATCCGTACAGGGCGGATACACGTAGTGGCGTCACAAGGAACATCTCGGCGGCTCGCGGCCATGCAATCCAAGTCTGGAGGCTCGGCGGGGTCGCCCTTTCGCCATGTAACAACTCGGCGCATATGGAGGATGCGGTCATTCCTGACGAAGTGCTCCTGTCTGGCGATCTGCAACTGCTTGCGAAGTGCGACGCCATACTCATGACCGGATTCTGGGAATGTAGCAAAGGGTGCCTCGCCGAACGCGGCAGGGCAAGCGACCTGGGCATTCCTGTGCTGTACACAATGGCGCATCTCACGCGCTTCATCGCCGCCTGGAACGCGCGCAAGGAGGCATCATAAATGTGGCGGCCATTCAAGAAACGGAAGCCCGGCAGAATCATCGTGGTAGCCGAAACCGCAGAGCAGGCTCGGGGCAGAGAGGAGCGGCGCGTCCATTCCGAAGCTGTCTATGAGCGAATATGGCAGGTGTTTGACCGGATAAACCGCGCCGTCGCCCTGCATAAGGAGCATTCCGATGCAGAAGCAGTCCGATAGCCTGCCGACTGGCCCATTCGCAACCATCTACGCGGATCCGCCGTGGCGGTTCGACAACAGGACAGGCCGCGCCGCACCTGAGTGCCCCAGGCTGTGGCGCTATCCCACTATGCCGATCGTCTTTCTAGAGAGGGCCAGACATGGCTCGCCTATCCGAGGGCTGAATGGCAAAAGCTAACCCAAAGGCGACCGCGTACGAGAAGCACAAGGGCCGCACCGCCGCGCTTCAGCGGAAGAAGTCTGCCGCCGGGCGCGATATCGGCTCGATACCGGATATCGTGGACATCGCGCGGCGTGAGGCGTGCCGTTTCTGCTTCAGAACGTATCTCGAAACGTATCACGCGCACCTATTCTTCCGCCCGTTCTCAAAGCTGCATTACGACCTGATCGGGGCGATTCAATACGCGATTCTCGTTGGGCGCATGAAGGCGCTGGCGGTGTTCCGCAGCTTCGGCAAGTCAACAATCATGGAGTTCGGCACGCTGTGGGCAACGAAGTACGGGCACTGGCGGTATGCGCTACTGATCGCAGCGACGGCCGATATCGCAGTGCAGAACTTGGACAACATTCTGATGCCACTGCTGCACAACGACCTGCTCCTCGAAGACTTCCCGGAGATATGCTTCCCGCTCCGGGCGCTTGAAGGGACTCCGCAGAAGGCGGCGGGACAGTTGTGCGAGGGCAAACAGACGCATGTGAAAGTCAAGAAGGATAGCATCCGGTTCCCCTGGCTACCTGACCTCGACGTGCCCAGCAATGGTGGCTACATCCACACAATCGGCGTGGGCGGCGCAATGCGCGGCATGAACATAACTCTGCCCAGTGGCGAGCGTGTGAGGCCAGACGGGGCGTTGTGCGACGACGTGCAGACGCGCGAGTCGGCCATGAGTGCGCGCAAGTCCGATGTTGTTGAGATGACGCTGGACCGCGACATGGCATATCTGTGTGACGCCGCCGAGTCGCTATCGGCCTTGCTGGCCTGCACCATAGTCGCGCAGGGAGATGTTGCCGACCGGGTTACAGACCGAACGAAGCACCCTGAATGGGCTGGCGAGCGCCACAAGATGCTGATAACGCTCCCCGAAAACGAAGCGCTCTGGGAGCAGTACAGTGACATGTGGCGTGCGGAGCTGGCCGACTCGGCATCGCATGACGTGTCCATGGCGCTCTACGTCGAGAATCGTGTCGCCATGGACCTGGGCGGAGAGGCAAGTTGGAAGGAGCTGTTCAACAGGAAGGATGAGATATCCGCCATTCAACACGGCATGAACCTGAAGGCCAAGAACGAGGGCGCGTTCTGGTCAGAGGCGCAGAACATGCCGCCGAGCGACGAGGGGGTATCGACCGGGCTGCTCACCGCCGACGAGATTGCTGGCCAACTATCCATGCACAAGCGCGGGCTGATTCCGGCAGAGACGACGCACATCACGGGCTATATCGACGTTCACGACGACCTGCTGTACTGGGTTGTATGCGCGTGGCAGGATGATTTTACCGGGTTCGTTGTAGATTACGGGACATTGCCAAAGCAGAAGGGTAGGCACTTTGTGAAGCGAACCGCGCGCACGACGATGAAGACGGAGTACAGTGGCGGCGAGGAAGCGCAAGTTAGGCAGGGACTCAACGCCGCCGCTGATCTGCTTCTTGGCCGCGAGTGGGCGGGACATGGCGACACCGCGTATCTGATCGACCTCTGCATTGTAGACGGCGGGTGGCGCGCAGACCTTGTAAGAGAGTTCTGCCGGTCTAGCGAATACGGCACTAAGTTGATGGTGAGTTTTGGCAAAGGAATCGGCGCCGGCAAAAAGCCGTTCGATGAGTATGTGAAAAAGAAGGGTGTAAAGACCGGCTTGCATTGGCGTCAGCCGAAGCCGCAACCAGGGCACAGACGGCACACAACCATAGATACGAACTACTGGAAGACGTTCGTCCACATGAGGTTTGCGACTACGCCGGGAACGACCGGGAGCCTGACGCTCTACGGGAAGCGTGCCGACATGCACGCGCAGTTCTCCGATCACATGGTGGCAGAATACCGCGTGCAGACAGAGGGGCGCGACCGGCGCGTTGACGAATGGTTCCCGCGCGCCGACCACAGAGACAACCACTGGTTCGACTGCATCGTCGGCTGCGCGGTCGGTGCGAGCATCCTGGGCGTCCACTTGGCCGGGACATCGAAAGCCTCGAAGCCGGGGAAGCGGAAGCGGATTCGATACAGCGACGCGAAGAGGAATCGTTGACACTTTGAAAGGAGCACGGGATGCAGTTGGACACACAAGGCTTGCCAGAGCGCATTGAACGATGTTGCGCGGAGCCGAAAATCGGTGTAGTGCGCTGGCCACGCAATGAGATGCCGTGCGCAACGTGCGGCCATTTCGCGCGCGGACTAACGTGGAATGAAACGATGGTCGCGTGGAATAAAGCCGTTGAAGGCCACCGCAGAAACGCAGAAGAGGCGCGTGAGGCGCTGGACTATATCACCGCGCATCTTCGGACCACGCGGAAAGGAGCCTCCGATGAGGCCCGATACTTCACTCCCTCGTTCCCGCCAGTTCCACCTGTTCCGCCAGAGCCGGCCGTCGTGCGCGAAGGCACTGTCCCGAAGCCGCCCGAGTGCCCGCCGCCCCGCTCTGTGCGTGAAGGAGCGAGCCATGGAAAGGAGCCGCCGATGAAGAGTGAACGCTTCAACACACTCCCGCCGGGCACACTCCCGCCGGGCACACTCACGATGTTGAAGCCGAAGAACGTGCGCAAGGGCTGGCGAGATTGGGAGATCACGTACAGATTCCAGTTCAGCCCAGAAGGCAAGCCGTTGCCAGAGCCGCCACGCAGGCCCGACTTTCCGCCGAATAGGCTTGTAAGGGAACCTACACGCCTTGGCGGATGCGTGCCCCCGCTGCTTGTGATAGCGGCTCTAACGGTCGCGCTCCTGATGCTTTTACGGTGACATCATGGCGAAAACAGACCGAAAGCGCGCGCCGAAGCTGGACATCAAGACCAGTCCGGCGAACAGGGACGAGAAGGGGCTGCGGTGCCGGGTCTGCCACTGCCGCGACCTCCGCGTGATCCGCACAGAGAAGGTTAGCGGTGATCGTGTCCGGCGAACAAGGCAGTGCCGCCACTGCGGGCGTAGATTCAGGACTACTGAAGGATACCTGAGCGGATGATAGCAGATCAACAAGGAGGTGTGATGAGTGGATTTGTACGTGATTTCGCAACACTGTGGTGCGTGAAGGCTGCGATACTTGCCGTTCTGGCGGCCCCTGTCGCTGGGATGGTATGGGGTGCGAGCATGTGGGGCGACGCCGTTGGAGTGGCCGTGGCGCTGCTGGTCTTTTTCCACACTGTGATACTCGCAGTAGTCATCATGAGCCGCAAGAGGTGTCTCTGAGCGGATGACGCTCTTACTTTGAGAAGGATGCGTGATGGGTTTCTGGAAGACATTTGCTTTGTTCACGGGCGCTATGGCAGCCCTCGTTGCCCCGTGCATCGGCGCAGCGCACGCCACAGTGTGGGCGGCAAGGGAGTTCGGCGACACAGGGATGTACGCCAGCGTTGCCATTTGCGTACTGATTCTATGCGTGGCCGGATCGTTACTGCTCACGCGCATAACCCGGTAGAACCTCAAGAAGGATACGTGAACGATGACTGATGAGAAGCAAGATGCGTGCAAGCGCGGGTGCGAACTATTCGCCGACATGATCCTACTCGGCGGCGAAGCGGCGCTGGTGTGTGATTGCGCGCCGGGCATAACGCGCGTGATTCGCGTGCCGGAGCAGACGGCTCCGTCCGAAATGGATCGCGCCGAGGGGCGCATGAGCAGTGCGGCGGAGCACATTGAGGAGGCGCAGGAGCACATTCTCAAAGCTGCGCGCGGTGAGGCCGAAGTGATTGATCCGGTGTCGGTGATGTGCGCAGCCGCGTTCACCAAGGAGGAGGTGGAGCGCATCGTGGGGCCACCTCGCCCCTTTCCCGTCAGTCGGCTCGCCAAGCTCGAATCCTCATTGTCCGGCATCACCGCCCGGCTGGACCATGCGGCCAAGGAGCAGCGCCGGTCAGCAATTGCGATAGAGGCGAATGCGACGTCGATTGCGAATCTGCTGATTGAGACGCGGACGGCGGAGCGCGGCGATGATTGAATGGGATTCGGGCCACACGCCGACTTGCGGCTGCGGTAATGCGTGTACGTGCGCTGCGGACTACACCCCGCACGAAGAACCGCCACAGTGCCCGATCTGCGGAGCCTTCGACGAGCGCAATGGGCTTCGCAGCCGGCATCTCTGTGTCAAATGCCACACGCTCCGGCACGGGAAGCCGCTCCTGAAACAGAGGCCAGCACGTAGGAATATGCTACATGTAGCGCCTATCTGCCGAAACCGCACCATATACCGAAGTTCTTCCTTGCGCAGAGGCATGGACACCGTGTAGGATAGCATTCAACAAACCGGCGGCGGCGCGGCTGATCCCCGTTTCGCCGAAACGAACGTAACAGGAACGCTGCTTGGAGCCAAGTCTCTGAGCAGCGTTCCTTTTCGTTCCCGGATCCGAGTGCTACCCGGAGGCGCACATGACCGACCTGACCGATACCATCGCCGAGAACGCAGCCGGGCCGCGCAAAATGGAAGCTGACGGCATGGTTGCCGAGCAGCACAGCCTCCCTGACCAGATCGCGGCGGATAAGTACGCCAAGGGGCAGGCTGCGGCTGCGTCAGGAGGCATCGGAGTTCGCTTTCTCCGCATCAAGGCTCCGGGGGCTGGCGGATAGTGGCGAAGCAGCGCAACAGAATCAGCTACCACGACGAGATGGCGCATGCGCTTGCGGCCAGTTTTGACCTTGCGCGTGTATCAGGCGTCAACGAGAACCACTGGGCGAATGCAGATGGCCTGAGCGCCGACGCAGCGATGTCCCCGAGCGTGCGGCGGATAGTGCGCAACAAGTGCATCCATGAGGTCGCAAACAACTCATGGTTGCGCGGGATCGTTGAAACGCTGGCCAACGATGTCATTGGTACCGGCCCGCGCCTGCAATCGCTTCTCGACAGCCGCGATGAGAACAGGCGTATTGAGACGTTGTTCCATAGGTGGACGATGGCCACACGGCTCGCCAAGAAGTTGCGCGTGGGCTATAAGGGCAAGCTCCAGTGCGGCGAGGCTATCGGCGTTCAGTTCACGAACCCAGTGTTACGCACGCCCATCAAGCTGGATGTGTGCATGGTTGAGTCCGCGCGGTTGGCGACGCCTGACCTGCTTCTGCCGCGCGCGAACGAGGTTGACGGGATCAAGTTTGACGCATATGGCAATCCAAAGTCCTATAGCATTCTGGACGCCCACCCTGGTTCGCTACAGCCGACAATGAGCATGTCCGCCACGGACTATCCGGCATCGTCGGTAATGCACTGGTTCCGCGAAGATCGTGCGGGCCAGCATCGAGGGCTCCCCGAAGTCATGGCCGCGCTTGAGCTTCTTGCTGTCTTGCGCCGATACACGTTTGCGACTGTGACGGCGGCCGAGACAGCCGCGAACCTAGCCGGGATTCTCAAGACTGATACCGCGCCGGAAGAGAGCGGGGACATGGCGACCCCGTACGAAGAGATTGATATTGTCGCCAACACGCTGACGGTAATGCCCGACGGCTATAGTATGCAGCAGTTCAAGGCCGAACAGCCGACAGCCACTTACGTTGAAGCCCGAAACGCTGTGCTACTCGAAGCCGTGCGTTGCATCCTGATCCCGTGGAACATCGCCGCTGGGGACAGCTCCAACTACAACTTCGCGTCTGGCCGGCTTGACCATAAGACATATTGGGGAATGATCGGTGTCGTGCGTAGCGACTGCGAGCTGGAAATGGTCGAGCCGGTGTTCGAGTCGTGGAATCAGGAAGCTGCGTTGCTCGGACTTGCCCCAGACGACCTGCCGCACAAGTGGATGTGGCCGGGCATGATACCAGGCGACGAGAAGAAGGCGGCTGAAGCGCAAGAGGTTCGGCTGCGGGTTCACACGACGACCTACTCTGACGAATACGGCAAGATGGGCTTGGACTGGGAGGAGCAGTTCCGCCAGATAGCCGACGAGAAGAGGCTGATGAATGAGCTTGGCCTGACAGTCGAGGACGTAGCGCCGGCCGAAGTGCCCGACCACGAACATGAGGACGACGATGAGTAAACGCAAGCTGCACAAAGTCCCGTCAGAGTTCAAGCTGACCGCTGCGGCGGTGATGACATTCGCGGACGATGACGAGAAGAGCCTGCCGACGTTCACGCTCAACGCCTACAACGGCGGCCCGATGCGGTTCTGGCAGTTCTATCACCCCGTCGTCATTGATCTGAGAGGGCTGAAGGTCGGTGCGAAAAAGCGCCCTGCGCTGTATTCACACGACCGACTCAAGCCAGTTGGGCATACAGTGGGGGCCTCAAAAGGCGTGTCCAGCCTGGCGCTTGAAGGTGTCATGTCTGTGGACACGGAAGACTCGCGCATGATCGTTTCTGCCGCTCAGAATGGGTTCCAGTGGCAGGTAAGCGTTGGCGTCAAAGTCACGAAGATAGTGCTTGTCGCAGAAGGTAAGACAGTAAAAGTCAACGGGGAGCTCATGGAGGGGCCGCTTTACGTGGCCAAGAAGTCAGAGCTGCAAGAGGTAAGTTTTGTAACACTCGGAGCGGATGACACTACATCCGCCAAAATCGCGGCCATGCAGGCCGACTTTACCCAGGAGGGCAGTAACATGAAGTATGAGGAATGGCTGGCCGCAAAAGGCTTCGACGGCGATCTGACCGAGGAGCAGGAAGTGTCACTCAAGGCGATGTACAAGGCCGAGATGGCTGACCTCAAGGCCAAGGCTGACGCCAACAAGGGGCTTGGCAAGGTGCCGGTCAATCTCGATGCTGCCGAAACGCCCGCGCCGGTCGCCACGGCTGCTGACGCCGTTGCAGAGGTTCGCGCCGCCGCAGCCGACGAGAAGCTGCGAATCATCGACATCAATACCCTCGAAGCCGACTTTGACGGGGCCGACAAAATCAAGGCCGAGGCGATCAAAGGCGGCGTGACTGTCATTGAGGCCGAGCTGAACCTACTCCGTGCTGGCCGGCCCAAACCCCCCGCGATTCATCAGCACGCGCCGACCGCTACCCCCGACGTGCTCGAAGCGGCAGTGTGCCTGGCGACGAGCCTGCCCGCCATTGAGGACCATTTCCCCGAGCAGACGCTGGACGCCGCGCACACGCAGTTCCGCAACCAAGTCGGGCTTCAGGAGATCCTCCTGGCTGCGGCTTTCCAAGGAGGCTACTCCGGGCGGCATCGGATCAGCACGGGCAATCTCCCAGACGTTCTGCAAGCTGCCTTCAGCACATCCGACATTTCCGGCATTCTCGGCAATGCTGCAAACAAGCATTCGCTCGCAGCGTTCATGCACACCGACCAGGCATGGCGTGCGATCGTCGCAACCAAGAATGTCGCGGACTTCAAGGTGAACACGAGCTACCGCTTAGGTGCAGACGCAAAGTTCAAGAAGGTTGGAGCTGGCGGAGAACTGTCACATGGTACGCTCAGTGAGGAATCGTTCACAAACCAGGCAGAGACCTTTGGGCGCATGTTTGCGATCACCCGGCAGGATATTATCAACGACGATCTCGGTGCATTGACGCAGGGGCCGAAGTTGCTCGGGCATGGCGCCGGCATTTCACTGAACGAACTGATCTGGAAGCTGTTCATGGACAACCTCGCGTTCTTTACGTCTGCGCGAAACAACTACGCGGAGGGCGCTGACACCGCGCTGTCCCTTGCCGGGCTAAAAACTGCCGATACGCTTCTGCGTAAGCAGAAGGACGCCGAGGGAAACCCGCTTGGCCTCAAGCCTGCAATTCTCTTGGTTCCGACCGGACTCCGAACAGATGCGCTCGGATGGGCACATGATACCGAAGTCAACGAGACCACGACTGCGAATAAGGCCAAGCCGAAAAAGAACCCGTTCAGCGGCGCCTTCAAGCCCGTTGACACGCCGTATCTCAGCGATACGGACTTTACGGGCAACAGTGTGTTGAAGTGGTACCTGCTGGCCGATCCACGGGTCATACCGGTCATTGAGGTGGCGTTCCTGAACGGGGTCCAGGCTCCGACAATCGAACACGCAAGCGCCGATTTCAAAACGCTCGGCATTCAGATGCGCGGCTATCATGACGTAGGCGTTGCGATGCAGGACTATCGCGGCGGCGTCGCCATGAAGGGCGAAGCGTAACCATCCCGCCCGTGGCCGGGCCTGCACTAGGCCCGGCTCGGCGTTCATTCACTTTCAGATGAGGACAGAATCATGACCGCAGTTACAGCGTTTGACATCATAGGCGACTCTATCCCTTACACGCCGGCCAGCGACGTAGTTGTCGGCGTTCCCCAGCAGGTAGCCGGGCGTATCGGCATCCCGCATACGAATCTCAGTGCGGACACGCTCGGTTCGCTCCAAGTCAAGGGCATCTTCCGGGCAGATATAGCGGCCGTTACCGTCGTAGCCGAGGATGTCATCGGCTGGGACGCCGACGGCGACCCGTACGGCGGCACCGCCGGAAGCGGATGCTACACGAACGCGCCCGCCGACTGGGATTTCAAGGTCGGGGTTGCCAGCGAAGCCGCCACAGCAACATCGGGCGAAGTCAAAGTTGTGCTCAACGTCTTCCCGTCCGTCGCGCTGCCGAGCACCATCACACAGACGGTCGCCTTCGGCGACTTTACGGACGGCGGCGGCACAAGCGGCTACGCGGACGTAACTATCCCGATCCCCATTGGCGGCCTGCCTATCGGGTGGACGGCAGATGTCACGACGGCGTTTGCGGGTACAGCGGGCATCGGGATGGAGGTAGGCATCGCAGGAGATACGGACAAGTACTCCGGTTCGAGCGAAGGCGTGGATTCCGCAGTGCTGGTCGGGTCTCTCGTCAGCCTTGACGGATGGGATACGATCAGCACCGCACGAACCATCCGAATCACGCTGACGGACACCACGGACTTCGGCGCAATCACAGCCGGAGAGATGGACTTTACGTTCTACTACAACGCCGCGTAGGAATCGGGAGAGACCCAGAGCAATGACTAACATGCTCAAAACAGGAGTGACCAGGCTGGCTGCGGTGATGAAGAGTCACGGCTCCAGCCTGGTCACCGCCTCCCGCCATGGCGAGGACGATCTCGTTGACGTTTCAGCGACGGTCGGGTCAAGCCCGTTTCTGATTGCAGACAGCTACGGATTTGAAACGCATGTCTGTATGCGCGACTACCTGATTACTGCCGCAGACTTCCAATTCGGCGGCGTGGTAGTCGAGCCACAGGCTGGCGACAAAATCATAGAAGTTGACGGTGACGTGACGCGGACGTTCGAGGCCATGTCGCCGGGTAGCGACGAACCGGCATGGCGCTACTCCGACCCGCACCGAGTCATGCTCCGCATTCACACGAAACTTGTTGAGACGACATGAACGAACTGATTGTCGCGCCCATCGTGCAATATGGCTTTGCAGGATTCTGCGCAGTCCAGCTTGGCGTCATCGTCTGGATGGTCAGCCGCTTCATGGGCGAACTGGCCCGGACGCGCGAAGTCGTCCAGGAGAACACCGCCGCCGTCCGCGAAGTCACGAAGCTGTGTGCCGACGTGATGGCGCTCAATCGCGACGTTCACGATAAGCTGATCGCCCGGCCCTGCATAGCGAAAGGTGAATAGCTCATGCCCGCTACCATCATCCTGATCGCCGACGCCGTTGTAGCCGCGCTGAACGAGCACAGCTTTTCTCTTGAGTTCACGGCGGCGCGGCGATACGTGGCGCTGGCGGATCTGCCCGCATTGGCCGAACTGACTGTGACGGTCATGACCCGAATCCTTGCACGTGAGGTCGAATCGCGCGGGTCTGATGCAAAAACATGGTCGGTTGACATCGGCATCCAGAAGCGGGCAACTGGATCGGAATCTGACAAGATAGCCGAATATGACACCCTCATGGCGCTGGTCGAGGAAATCGTGGACTTCATGGCTCGCAAGGAGTTCACATTCCCCAATGTGATCGTGGACACCATCGAGAACGATCCGGTCTACGACTTCGTAGGCATGAAAGAGCGCAGCCTTTTCACGTCTGTCATCACAGTAAACTTCGAGAACGGATAGCCATGCAGTCAATGGGCCTTGGCATGGGCGCGCGATTCATTCCGCGAATGCCCCGCGTTCCGATGGGGCGGGTGCGGATGCCGAGCCTGCCGAAAGTGCCGAGAGCCGAGTTGCCGCGCGATGGCCGGGGCTGGTTCAGCATCGGCTTCCGCAATGCAGGCACGTTCTTTGACACTGCCGCCGTCACCACGATGCTGGATCACACGACGTGGCAGGTCTACAACCGGTTCGGCGCAGTCGTCCGGGTGACCGCCAAGCGTAGCATGAGGAAGAAGGCTGGCCCGTCCACGCCAGGCAGACCCCCGCACGCTCACGGCAACCCGCTGATAAAGCGGCGGATGCGCTACGGGTTCGACATGGTGGTGCATTCGGTTGTCATCGGGCCGGGGCTGAATAACGCCCGATCTGGCGGGCAACTTGACAAGCTCGAAGATGGCGGATTCATAACCGTCACGGAAATGGTCTGGCGCAGAAGCAAACCGACGGACGGCGGGATGCGCAGGAACTACCGCCGCAGGGAAACCAGACGAATCTACACCTTACCGCGCCCGTTCATGGGACCGGCTTTCAAGAAGACTTTGCCGAATCTACCCAGTTATTGGGCGCAATACTCCAAGTAGAAGGGACGGATCATGTCCAGGATTTTTAGCCGGAACTGTAAGATGTATCACGCGGCGGCGCTCAGCAGCACGGACTACGCAGGCGCAACGTGGGTAGAGATGCCGATGGTCCAGACGGCCTCGACGGCGAATGCGGCGGACGAACTCGAATGGACCTCGCGCGGCGGGAATGGCTATGGCCAGTTTGACGCGGGAGTCAAAGACGGCACTGTCACGTTCACAATCATCGAAGACCCCGCCGCCGAGGGCTACGACGAGCTTCTCGCCGCCTACAATGACGCCTCGCCTATCGCACTGGCCGAGATGAATGGCGACGAGAGCACTGTCGGCACCGTTGGAATCGCCGGCAATTTCGTCATCACGAACTTCGGCAACCAACGCGAGGTCAGGGGCCACAGCGTCATTGACGTTACGGCGAAGCCGAACGAGTATATCGGCGAATACGAAGTCACTGTGTAACGCCATTCAACGGGAGAATGCCATGCAGGTTTTTGAAGATGGTGCAGGTCGCAAGTGGGAAGTCGTTGTCAATATCGCCACGGCCAAGCGGGTGCTTGACGTGTGCGGAATCGATCTTGTCGGCGCAGAGGCCGGTGCTCTGGTTCAAGAGCTTTACGTCACCCCAATCAAGGTGGCCGGCGCTGTCTACGCAATCATCAAGCCGCAGCTCGACGAGCAGGGCGTCGCGGAGGAAGCGTTCTGTGAGAGCCTTGCTGGCGATGCGGTTGACGAGATGACGAAGGCGTTGCTCGCGGAGCTGGTGGCTTTTTTCCCAGGCCGCCGAGGGCGGCTGCTGAAGAAGGCGCTGGACAAGGTGGGCGTGGTGATGGAGAAGGGGCTGAACGTGGCCGAGACGGAGATCGACAACGTGGACGTAGACAAGGTGATCAGGGATGCGGTGGCGAAGACCAGGACATCTGGAAACTCATCTGGCAAGTCGCCGGACGAATCGGAATCGACCCCCGGCCCCTGACGCTCCGCGAGCTGTGGTGGATGGCCGAAGGTCGCGACCGTGACATGCTGTGGCAGCTCGGCACGATCATGGCGCAGCAGGCGAACATCTACCGCGACCCTGAGGAGTGTCCCGACCTCATCACGCCCGAGGATATTTTCCCGGTGCTGGCCGACGACATACCCGCTGTTGAAACCGAAGAGTCGGACAAGCCCGTATCGTCATTCAGAATGCTCTTGAGAGGACAACAGCATGGCCGGGAGTAAAGGAATACGAGCGGGAAAGGCGTTCGTTGAACTTTACGTTACGGACAACAAGTTCACGCGGGGTCTGCGCAAGGCACAGCGTCGGCTTGCGGGCTTCGGAGCTGGCGTCGGTGCAATGGGCCGGAAGCTGGCGATGTTCGGCGGCATTGGCGTGGCCGCGTTTGGCGCGACGGCCAAGGCGTTCGGGAACTTCGAGGAGCAGATGGCGCGGGTGTCCACGATGCTGCGCGAGCCTGAGAAGTGGATGAAGAGCTACACGAAGGCTGTCCGCGACATGTCTATTGAGTTCGGGCAGTCTACGGAGGTCGTCGCCGACGGGCTTCGCAAGATTCTGTCAGCACAGATCGCGCCAGAGGGGGCGCTTGGCTTCCTGCGTGCCGCGAGCGAGGCTGCGATTGCCGGAAGCACCGACGTGTCGAACTCCGTTGACGCGCTGCTGAACATTATCAACGCGTACGGACTAGAGGCCAAAGACGCCACCGACATCTCAAACCTGCTGTTTCGGGTCATCTTCAAGGGCAGGATCACGTACGAGGAGCTTGCAGACTCGCTTGGGCACGTCGCTACGATGGCCAGCGCGGCAGGCATCACGCTGGAAGAGACTGGCGCGACGATAGCGACACTGACCAGGAACGGGTTGCAGTCGCGTCGGGCAATGACCGCGTTCAAGTCTGCGCTGATCGCTATCGTCAAAGGCGAGTCACTGACAGGGGCCAAGGGGCCGACTGCGCAAATGAGGGAACTCGGCATGGTCCTGTCCGAGGACACGCTGAAGGCGAAGGGGTTCGCAGGCATGATGCGGGAGCTTGGCGACGTCAACTTCGGCACCCTTGTGAAGTTCTTCCCAAAACGGTCGGCGCTCGGCATCGTGACGATCTCCAAGCATCTTGAGGGGTTTCAAGAGGATTTGGACGATATGGCAGACCGGGCAGATGCCACGAATAGGAAGTTTGCCGAGATGGCGGCTGTTGTAAACCATGCGTGGCGCCAAGTCAAGCAGGCTGCGATGGCTGCCGCGGTCGCGCTCGGCAAGGCTCTCGGCCCGACGCTCAAGAAGGTCGCCAAGAACGTGAGGGAGGCGCTTGCTGAGGTTACGGCGTGGATCGAGGCGAACCAGGAGCTTGTGCTCACGGTATTCTCCGCCACAGTGGCGGTAACGGGTCTGGGCGTCGCGCTGATGGCGGTGGCCGTCCCGTTCACGATGGCGGCAATGGCGCTGGGCGGGCTGGCCACGACGGTTGGGCTACTCATAACGCTTCTGGGCTTCCTGAAGGCGGCGCTCATCGGGACGGTCAGCGTGCTGGGCGCGGTCAAGCTGGCGGTGATCCTGCTGAAAGCGGCGTTTGTGGTATTGAAGGTGGTCGTAGCCGCGACAATCATAACACTGGGCGTGCTCAAGGCGGGCGTGGTCATATTGAGCGCAGTCGTCAGCGCGTCGATTGTGGCGCTGGCGCTATTCAAGGCGACGTTCCTGACAACGAGCGTTTCGGTCTGGCTCCTGACCGGCACGCTTGCTGTCTTGAAGGTCGGGCTGCTTGTGCTGACGGGCGTGCTCGGCATCCTGAAGGTTGCGCTTGCGGCAACGTGGGTAGTGGCGCTCGGGCCTATCGGTCTGGTGCTGGCCGGATTCGCGGCAGTGCTGGCGGCTGTAGTGCTCCTGTCCGGCGCTGTCAAGGGACTGCTCGGGATATTCGACAACGTGGGCGACACGTTCAGCGAGTTCGGCGAGCAGGCCATGGCGGCGTTCGAGATCATCAAGACCGCGCTGAAGTCTGGCGATTACAAGACCGCGGCAAAGGCCATGTGGGCGGGTATCAAGATGGCGTGGGCTACAGGAATCGCGGCGTTGGAGAAGATGTGGGCGAACTTCAAGATGGGGTTCGTAGAGTCAGGGTCGGAGATGCGGTATGCGATAAAAGACATCCTGGCGCGCGCGCGGACTGGCGCACGCCGCGTGGTTCCGTTCGTGGACGCCGATCCGGGAAGGCGAGACAGGGAGATCGCCGCAGCGGCCAAGGAGCATACCGATACGACTGAAGAGCGGCGCGCAGCGATGTACAAGGCGATCGACGACGAACTTGCCGAGCGCATGGCTGAATATGCCGACGAACTGACAGAGATCACGAACGCGATGAACGCGGACAAGATGCACGACGCGATGGAGTCGCTGGTCGGCAAGATCGGCGACCTGGCGGACGAGTATGGCGTGACGGCGCAGCACGTCAAGTCGGCCGGCTCGGGAATAGCTGGAATGCTTGGCCTAGTCGCCGGCCCGGCTGGCTACGGCCTACTGGGCGGTCTCGCCGGTCTTGGCGAGCTGGGCGCGGACGCGCTGGCGTTCATGGCAAGCAAAGCCGCCGCCGCCGCGCCCTCTGCCGCGCCCGCCATGGGCGCACTCGGCGGCGCGACTACGGGCATGTTCAACGTGCAGGCCGCGTTCGGGCTTGGCACGACTGGCCAGAAGCGGGATGAGTTGCTGGCGCTGATTGCGCGAAACACACAGGACACAGTAGACAACACAGAAGATATGGGGGTGTTTGAATGACGCCAACAGTTACGATCACCGAGAACATAAAGAGCCGATCCGGCAGCGACGGCAAGAGCGGGAAGCGCTTACGCCTGTATACGTGCAAGGGATCGTCATCGCTGAGCACCATCCTGGAAGCGCTGAATGACTTCGTGCCAGACACCGCAGGCGGGCTGGAGTTGCTATACTGCCGCGCGAATCCGCGCTTTGTCGATATCAACAATCTGCCCCGGTGCAATTGGGATGGCGAGGCGCACTACGGCTACCCGGAAAAGAAGCGACCTACGACTGGCGAATCGATCAGGACGTTTTCAAGCGGTGGCGGCACGACGCATATCACACAACGCATCGAGGCGCTTCCGGCGCAGAGCTACAAGGCGGACGGAATCACCGGCGAAATACCGGACTTCAAGGGCGGCATCGGCGTCACGATCAAAGGCAGAGAAAGTGTTGTCGCGGGCGTCGATATCTATACGCCGGCTTGGACGTTCGAGGAAACGCATTATTTCTCCAACGAAACCATGACGGCTGAATATCAAGACGACATAGAGTTCTGCCATGGCAAGATCAACATTGACGAGTTCCGTGGGCGCGCGGCTGGCGAGGTGTTGTTCATTGGCGCGACAGGCCGGCAGCGCGGCGGTGAGGATTGGGAGGTGACATTCAGGTTCGCTGTGAGCAAGAACAAGAGCAACTTCCGAATAGGCGATATCACCATTGCGGGGGGGGAGGGCGAAGAGAAGCTTGGGTGGGATTATCTATGGCTCCTCTATGAGGACTTCCAAGACGAAGCCGCCGGCAAGATCGTAAAGCGCGCCGCCTACGCGTACGTGGACCCAGTGTACTATTCAACCCTCTTCAGCGCACTGGGGATATGACATGGCCGAAGTCCAACACGTCAGGGGCAACCAGACGAAGATACCCGTGCGCGAATGGAATATGGTAGCCGATGCAACGAACCACTATCAGCGGCTCATCGAGAGCACCGGCACCGGCACCGCTGACGCTGGCCTGCCAACTGGCGTTGTCCTCGCAGCAAACGACAGCGGGGAAGCGTGTCCATGGCGCGGCGTGGTCGCCATCAAGACCGGAACGGGCGTGTGCAAGGTGCGATTCGGCAAGCCGTCCAGCACGGAGGAGTCTGGCGTATATGGGATCGCGCTTGAACCGATAGCGAACGGCAAGCTCGGGCGAGTCGCTCTTGCATCCGGGCCGTGGGAGCTTGACGTGCCGGATTCGACCGTTGCGCCCGGAGCGCATTACTCGGCAAGCAGGGACGCCGCAAGCTGGCAGGTTGAGGCCGTAGACTCGGGCGGCGACTTCGTGGTTGTCAGCAACTCCACCGCCACCTCCACCACTCCCGCGCAGGTGATCTTTCCCGGTGGAGGGGAAATAGATATCGCCGCCCCGCTCGACCCGGCGCTTATCGGCAACACGACGAACACGGACACCGCGCAGACAGACACATTCGACCCCGAGAACCCGCCAGAGGGCAAGGACGGCGTAAGCCTCATTGTGATGGTCAAGATGATATACAATAAGGACGGGGACCAGGTTGTGCGCGACGAATACCGCACGCTTACGTGGCCGCTTGCAACCGCCCCGGCGATATCGGCAGGCACGCAGATTGAAGTGAACACCCCGGTCGAGGGGGTAGAGGCATAATGGCATACGATCTTCTGAAATCTGCGTCCGGCGACCTTCTGTTCGGACCTACTGCGGGCGACTTGTTGAAGGCGATAGGCATAGGCTGTAATAGTTGCAGCCCGCCGTTGGATGACATCTACGAAGTGATGTTCACCGGATGCACGGGACGACACGCCGCGTGGAACGGAATCTGGATTCCGCTTTACTGGGTATCGGGATGCTTGTGGCGGGGCGCCGGGAGTGGCCCTTGTGACTACAGCGCCATTCGTATGCGTTTTTTCACTGGGCATAGGTGGGTAGTTGATGTTGGGCGGGTGTATGCGCTATATTGTATGGCGCAATACACCAGCGGAGGCTTGTGCGAGGGCGGACCATATTGTGATTGCTTGCCGCTCATCGCGCTGAACAACCGCTTGATGAGCGGAAACACTGTATCTTGCAGTGTCCCTGCGTGCCGCGATGCCGGTATGAATATGAAGGACAAGGCCACCCTCTACATACGGGAGTATACGCCATGAGTTTATTCCGAACTGAAATCTGCGAAGCACGCTGCAAAGGCTGGCGGTATCCGCGCCAATGCCGGGGATCAAAAGCGTGGCGGAACGGGATGCGGAAGTATGACGACGTGGACGATATCAACTTCGACTGCCCGCACGAACTGCCGATCAAGCATGACGCAACGCATCGCGTCATGCTTCCAGAGGACATGCCCGCACCGAAGCCGCCAGACGTGTCACATTGCCAGCACGCGAAGGTGACGCACGCCTGCTATAACTGCGTCATATGCTGGAGGCCCGAGCCGCACGAGATGAAAGTTCCGGTTGAAGATTGCACCCCGCAGTGCCCTCACGTTACGCCAAGGGAGGGGACGTAAATGGCTACCAGAGACCTGACCACGGCCACAAAGATCGACCCGAACGGGCGCTTCAACCCCATCACGGCAGATCAAATAACGATCACCGGGCTTACGCGGAATGAATCCGCTTACATGTATTGGGATGATGGCGTAGACAACTACGGGTATACGTTTACGCACTCTGGGAAGTTCAACGTGTCGTCGGCTTCGGACACGTCCGGCGCTTGGGAAACGTGGTCGGTGAGTAATGTCATCGCCGATTCCGACTATTGGCTTGACAACAGCAGCGAAGCGATATCCCTGTCCATCTACAGGTTGGCGGGCAGCGACCTTCGGGTTGGCCTACGCGAGTGGTCAACTGACACTTACGACCTTTACATACTCCTGGCGTATGATACTGACTACTGGTATATCGTGAAGCGGACAAGCAGCACCGCTATCGAGGCGTATGTCTATTCTGACGCGACATTTGACACGGAAGTTTGCACCCTCAGCATAACGATACCCGCGCATAAATATCGTTACATGTTCCCGATCAACTCTTTCAACACAGGCAACAGCGCCGACATTTCAGGCACTTGCGGCGCGGTCGATCTGGCGCATCCGACATACACGGTAAGTGTTGAGGGCAGTTCCATCGGCACCGACAACTACACCGCCGCCATGGAAGTAGCCGCAGAGGCAACTGCAATCGGTAGCGACGCTTTCCGCGCCGGTACCTATCTGGTCGACATATCCGACACGTCTGCCGGTTCCGACGACAACACCGTCGCACTCACCGTGAGCATGGCTGACACGTCTGCCGGCTCCGATGGCAACACCGTCACTCTTTCCGTTGCCATATCCGACACGTCTGCCGGTTCCGACGACAACACCGTCGCACTCACCGCAGACGTGGCCGAATCAACAGAGGGGCAAGACGGCAACACCGTCGCTCTCACCGTGAGCATGGCTGACACGATAGAAGGAAGCGATGAATACAGGGCGCTGTTGCGGCTAGTTCTGGACTGCGCGAAAGTGGTAGCCGCGTCCCGGATATTGACTTTCCCGTCCGGTGGCGAAGAGGCGTGGCTGCTTGCCGACGCGGAACTCGTGCTTGCAACTGTGGACGAGACGGCTACAGTCGATGCATATCTGCTTGCCCGGCGCGATCTGTCCGCGATCGTACCCGTCGGCGCCCTGACCATCGCCGACGTTCAAGAGATGTGGCCGGATGCGCTGGCGCTGAATCACGCGGAGCTTGTCTGGGATGAAGTGACTACCACGTCGCGGATCCTCCTGCGCAAGGATGGGGCTGGGAGCTTTGTGGAGATTGCGCAGCCCAGCTACTACGATCTGAGCTACACCGACGGCCCGCTTGCGGACAATGACTACGACTGGCGGCTTGACACCTACGACGACGCGGGCAATGTCGGCGAATCCAACGTGTTCGAGGCCACGGTCGCAGTCGGCCCAGCGCCGCCCACCGCACTGTCTCTATCGCACAATGACGGCTCCGGGCTGACAGCGCTCTCGTGGACGGCCAGCGCGGACGCGACAGGCTACAATCTGTACACCAGCCCCGTCGACGGCCCGGTCAGGCTCACCGGCACGCCGACCGATCTGGGCAACGTCGTCACCACGGGCATCGACAACTCGGCTACCACCGGCGAGATGACCTATCTCGTTCGCGCATACAATGCGGCCGGAGTCGAAGAAGCGAGCATTTCGCAGATGGTGAAGATCGACCTGTCCGGCGGCGTGCAGATTCTCACGCCGAACTCGCCGAGCATCATTTCTGGCACGGCCATTGCAGGCGGCCAGGTGCGCGTTGTAGCGTCATACGTCGGCGAAGGCGCAGATGGCGTCGCGGCTACAATGCGCGTCTACAGCAACGACGGGGCGGGCGGGGCGGTGTCCTACGTCACGCCTGTAGCAACCGGCGCGCTTCGGGCCACCGCGGCTTACCAGTCCGCCACGCTGGATACCGCCGGGCTGGACGGCCAGAAGACGTACATACTCGTCGCCAGGGCCCGTACTGCAGTCGGCGTCGAGGATACGAACACGGTAGAGATTGAAGTTCTGACTGACAGCGTTTCGCCAACAGCCGTCACATTGACGGGCACACTTCAGTAGAGGAGAAGCACATGAGAAGCAACAGCATTCAGGATTTCGCAAGCAGTCGTCCGCAAGGCATCAAGCTCGGGGCCGGTATGCCGTTCATCCTCTACAGTTGGGTACACCGCGACGTAGACAGGCGGGTTCTGGATCAAGGGCATAACATCCACAATATGTTCCTTGATGAGGGTGCGAAGTTCATGGTAATGGCGTGCTTCGAGGGTGAGGCGTTGCCGACCGACCTGCACCTGCTCTTGGACAACCGTGTTACAATCGCGCGGGCCGATACGCTTGCCAGCCTGAGCGGCGAGCCGTCCACGTTTGGCTATGCCCGCGAACCGCTGACCATCGGCGCTACAGACTGGACGGCATCTCTCGTCACCAACTGGCAAGCATTGAGCGTGTCCGCCACGTTCGGGCCGGTGGGCGGTGACTGGGCACAGGTCCAAAACCTCGGATTGTGCGTTCCCCTGACAGGCACGGCGGGCTATTACATCTCAGCGGCCAACATCGGCGCCAAGGTGATGACCGACGGGCAAACGTTAGACGCTACCGCGAAGATCATCCTTACAAGCGGAACGTAAACAATGACAACCCACTTCGTTGATAACACTTCACCAAACCCGCCGGGGGACGGCTCCGCGCAGTTCCCGTGGGCGGATATCCGCTCCGCGATGACTTATAACGGATTCTCCCCTGGTGATGAGACATGGTGCCGTGGGGATCAATCCCATCTCATCGACGCAGACGTGAACTTTACGGATGACGGTTCTTTTGGTCTGCC
Organism: Phycisphaerae bacterium; assembly: GCA_030593565.1. GTDB lineage: Bacteria > Planctomycetota > Phycisphaerae > UBA1845 > UTPLA1 > JAFGQA01. The sequence continues at coordinate 33,374 of JAUVGW010000006.1, forward strand.
GCTTCGACTCATAGGGGACGACGGCACATACTGGCCAACGCCGACGAATCGCACGATCATAGAGTTCGCCAACAACAACGTTGAACTGCGGCTCTCCGGCGATGATTACTGGTCGTTTGACCGGCTCCATTTTCGCAACGGGGAGGGCCGCGTCATTGACGCCATGTCCTCGACGGACTTGACTCTCTCGAACTGCCTCTGGACTTCACCCACGTCAACGCCTCAAACGTCCGTCAGATGTCTTGAGGGCACCCTGAGGGTGTTCAACTGCGAGTTCTACGCCGCTGCTGGAAGCGCGATTCAGCATCAGGCCGATGCCGACATCATTGACACAATCATTTCAGGGGCGGGCATCGGCCTGAATGTTTCAAAGGGCACTACCCGGATGCGGAATGTGGCGTTCAACTGCACCACAGACATTCAGATTGCAGAGGGCAATGTGCGTCGGGGGTGGAACGTGTCGCTAAATGGCGCAACCCCGGTGAAAATAACCACTGGACGGAGGGCGCACTGTATCTTGCAGACCCTCAACGGTGTTCCCGGCACATGGACCCGTTGGAACCGCACGGGAAAACTTCAGTGGATGCTTGCCTCAGCGACTCCCGCCGGACAGCGTAGCGGTGGCGGGGAATACGTTACTGAGATGATCGCGGACTCAGATGTTAGCGCGTGGGCACCACTCGTTCTTGAGCACCAAGTGCGTGTGTCGGCAGCCACATGGAACGTAGACGTATGGCTACAGCCGAGCGGGGGCACGCCGCCGATAATAGACGGGGCCAACGCCGAAGTGTGGGCGACTACAACAGTGCTGGACGAGGCCACATCGCAACTCGTAGACATCGACTCACGCGACACATCGCAAGGCGTTCTGGTCAACGACACCTGGGGCAGGGTTAGCCTTGTCGTTCCCGCCACCGTGAAGGACATGATTGAAGTGACGATCCACCAGACAGTCGAAGGCACGATCTACGCCGATTCGACCATTCCCGTAGTCGCGGAGTAGTCATGCCTGAACTATTCCCGATATTTGACCTGTTCGTTGAGTTGGTGGAGGAGGGGCACCCTGCTACGGGCACATTCCCCGGCGGCAACACTACGGCGTCTTCGGCAATCAACCCGCGCCGGAAGCTGGAGATCAGAGGGCCGGGCGATCGTGGCTACACGCAGTGGCTCTACTTCAGCGTGGGGCTATGGACGCCGGGCACCACGTTCGCAATCATCACCGACAAGGCGCTGTATGGCAAGGTGAACACTGGAGAGATGCAGTTTCCCGTTCCTAAGAACATCAGGCGGGATGCGGTCTGTGGCGCGCTGACGCCCAGTAACACTATCTCCGATCTAATCGTGGCCTGCACGTCACCGCTGGACATCGTGCATCTGACGGCGGATCCGATCCCAGGCATATCTAAGTATACGATCTCGCGCAAGGTCGCGGGTGGCGAGTACGCGGTGCTCATCAGCGCAGACCAGGTGGACTTCTGCAACGGCCCCCTGCATGACGGCGATTATGTCTACAAGGCTACCGCATACGACCAGTGGGGGAACGGCACTGACAGCAATGAGGAACCCGTTACGATAACGACTGTGCCGGAGCCTGTGACCGATCTCGCATTCTCGTACGAGGTGCTGGCCGGGCCCATCTACAATCTGACCGTGACGTGGACGGCATCGGCCAGCGCCGACGTCGATCACTATGCCATTTATCTGAGCGGGGACGATGGCGTACTCGAGTTCGACGGGGACATCACAGATACGGCGACCGGCACGAGTTGGGAATACGAATTCTCGGCGGGGATCACCGGGACGTTTGGCGTGATGGTGCGCGCCGTGGATTCCGCCGGCAATATGGAGCGCGGCATTTTCAACGTGGAATACTTCTCACTGCTGGATTCAGTTCTCACTTGCCTGCCCAACGTTCCTACCGCTATCTCTGCCGGCCAATCGGTGCATGAGGGGAAGGCGCAGGTCACTTTCACCTACGACACCCGCGACGAGATAGGGCTGGCGGTCGAGGCCCGGTTCTTCGCCAATAGCACACCCGGCGGCCCCATAAACTGGCTTACGCCCGTCGATACAATGCCCATCGCGTGGCGAAATGAACCCACAGCGTATCAGTGGATTTCCGATGCCCTTGCACCTGGCGATCACGTCTTCGGCGTCAGAATGGGCACGGGCGTCTACCCGGACGGCTTCGAGACGCTCAACACAGACGAATACTCCGTTACGATTTCTGCGCCGCCATCAACGCCGCCTGGCCTGGGCGCGGATGTGGGGCCGTGACCAGGCTTCCTGAACCTGACAGGTAAAGCCTTCCGCACTTGTCCGAAAGGAGAGATGATTCCGCCATTGGTAACATTTATACTGTTCGTCATCCTAGACGGCAACGACAGAAGACAACTTTCCACGGAAAACACGGAAAGCACGGAAGAGGCGAAAAGCACGACATGCGGCTTAACGCCATCGTATTACGCCATTGGCAGCCATGTTACATGGCGCATTGCCGTTGCCGTATTTCCGTGTATTCCGTGTTTTCCGTGGAAGAACGCCTTCTGTCGTATCCGTCATCCTACTGCTGTCCCTTTTCACGATTGGAGAAGATCATGCCTGACGCTGTGAAGGACGCCGTAACGAGCTGGAAGAGTACGATCGCCGGGCTTGCCTGCATCGCGGGCGGCGTGGCGCTGCTGCTTGTGCCGGCCGAGCCCATGACCGCCGCCGCGCTGTCGCTGTTCACCGTCGGGGCTGCTTGCCTTGGGTACCCATTCGGGAGGGACGTAGGATGAAGCGAACAATCGCAGTCCTGTCAGTCCTGCTTGGCATGGTGGTCATCGCCGGATGCGCCAGCCTCTCGCAGGAATACGCCGCCATCGGCATCGGCTTCAACGCCACCGTGTCGGCACTCAACACCGCCCGCGCCGCCGGGCACATTTCCGACGACGACTGGAAGCCCATCGTCGCCTACATCGTCGCCGGTGACGCTGCGCTTGATGAGATGCGCAAGGCTGTTGACGCTGGGGATGACGCCACGTTCCGAGTTCACCTGAAGGTTTTCGAGACGCTACTGCTTGCGCTTGAAGCCGAGAATGGAGGCTGATATGTCCGAAGCACTCGCACTGATAGCCCTGCTCAAGGCCGTCGCCGACATGGTTGAAGCCGCCGGCCAGATCATCAAGCTGCCCGATACCGTGCCCGCCGAACAGCTCGACCAGATCGACGCCGAGCGGGAGCGGCTCGTTGCGCAGGCCCAGGCGTTGGACGGCTCTTCGCCATCCCCGCCACCTGCGCCGGCCCCATCGCATTACCATGTCGACGCGTGACCGCTGCGGGTGTGTCCCGTGCCCGGAGCAAAAAGAAAGCCCCGTCCAGCATTACACTGGGCGGGGCTTCTTTTGTTTGGAGCAGGGCGGCTGGGTTTAAAATGTATCGTGACCAGCAAGGTCGAAATCGGACTCATGCGGGAGTCGTCGCCCCGATCCTACTGCACCGCATCTGGCAGCGGCACGCCCTGCATCGTATTGGACGAAGGGCTGGACTTGCACCAGCGGCTTGTAACCAGCAGGGGGCGACCCAACTGGGCGGCTTGCGCCGCGCCGATCCGATCTCGCGCATGATATCCCACGCGGCCGGCACCTCCGAGTGATGTCAAATGGCTGCCAAGCGAGGACTCGAACCTCGAACAATCCGATTAACGGTCGGGTGCTCTACCATTGAGCTACTCGGCAACGGACGTGAGGCGGGCGGACTCGAACCACCATCTCGGGCGCGACCCGAATGTTGCCAGTTACACTACGCCTCAGCTCGAGCATCATACACCACCGCCACCGTCCGTGTCAGGGATTATCCAGCCGGTGGGTGGCGCGGGATGGAAGCCAGGCACGTTGACGAGTCGTACTCCGACACGAAGAACACGTTACGATCCGACCACGCGTACAGCTTGTAGCAGCCAACGCCGCAGTACCCTGTATCGGTTGACCACCCCCGCATGTACGGCTCCGCCTCAGCTATAGGCATCACTCGATCACGCGCCTCCACCGGGACGTGTCCTGGGTCGGCGGCGCCGGAGCACGAGCCGTAATCGTGATCGCCAAATATGATGCACTCCAGTGTTTCGCCATCTTCAAGCATCTCGTGCAACTCATCCCATGCGTCCATCGTAACGCTCCTATTTGTTCGTGAAAGGCCATTGTTCGGCCAAAATGTGCGCAAGCCGGGCTGTAACCGCCATCATTCGGGCGTGTCACCGCCATTGCGAATCTTCACGGTGGTGATGCGGAGTCGCGGCTTCGGCAGTCCTAGGTGAACTGTCACGCATTCCCTCAGCCCCGCCTCTGCCACGAGTCGGCGCACGCACCCGAGACATCGCGTGTCTTTGTTCATCGTGACTACTTGGATGTGGATATCATCATCGCGGACAAGCATTGCCCTACGATCAAGCCATGCCCGGATGTGCTCAGCACAGGCGGTGCACTTGGACGCGAGGCGTTTCGGCCCCGCTCTACGCTCTCCGCGATCCTGGGCAAGCATGGGGAGCGTGCGCCTGAACCGGCGCCAATCGTCCTTGTCGGGGAACTTGTCGAAGAACGCGGCGTCGAACTTGGGCGGGCTGATCTTGCTCATTCCACCACCTCCTCACCGCCATTGAGCACCGTATCGCACTCGTGCAGCGCCCGGTCGCGGTCACGCTCGATCCCGCTGCCGACGTAGGTCATCACCCCAGCCGCGTGCTCCCAACTCGGGAGCCATCGGCCATGCAGCCAGTTCTCGAATGTGTGCTTGGACTTGACGCCGATCTCGTCGCAGGCCTGGCGGTGCGTGTGGCCCCGGCGATCCAGCGCGGCTTGTAACTGCTTGGGTAGGTCATTCATTCTGATCACCCCCTTCCTCCAAGGTCGGCGGGGTCGGGAAATGCTCGCGGATCTTACTGCGAATAGCGGCCCTCGCGGCGGCACTCGCGGCACTCGCGGCGTCACTCGCGGCGTCAGGTCTTATCTCACCGCGCGAACACGCCACAGCAGCTCCGAGAGCAAGCCGCGGACGGTCCTCTCCTTGCGGCACATGCACAAGCAAGGGCCGCACGCAGTCGCAGA
>JAUVGW010000365.1 GCA_030593565.1 Phycisphaerae bacterium
TCAGTGAGGCTCTATGGTCCACCGACCACAGTGGAAATCCCCTTGTCGTCGGGCGAGGTGTGGTAGGTGCTTGCCGGCTATGTGGAGCGGCCGAGGCTGGAGCGATGCTGATGACAAACATTGCCTATCAGGAGTTGATGGCAGACGAATTGCTTTCTGGCAGTGATAAAAACCTGTTCCGCGGCGAACTCATTTCCTTTGTGAGCAAGGAGTTCCCGAAAGACATCGAGACGCGCGTGTGGCGGATGCGCGTGATTGCGCCCATTACGAGCACACAGCAAACGGCCGCGCCAGAACTCAACGGGCGACCGGAACAGCCGTCGACGTAGCGTCTGCGAAGACCACGAGCGCAGCCGTGGCGGGAATCGGGTTTGGCCCCGCGCGAGATGGTCACGCCACCTCCGGTGCCAGCAGCCGCAACAGGCACAGCGCCACCGCCCAAGCCGCGATGGCCGCGAGTGTAAACTGTAGCGCACGCTTGATACCATTCATCTTCACCACAGCGATCCTTGAGTTTTCCACGATTTGAAAGTCCAGGTCCTCCGCCCACTTCTGATCAGAGTGACCCTCCATTTTCGTCGAGTATTTCGTGTGGTCGTCTCCACACTCAGCGTGAATGTGCCCTGCGAAGATCGCGGTCTTTCGCTCTCCGGTTCCCATCCGAGGCAGCACAACCCCCACAAGTTTGTACACGCCCGCACCCAGCAGACCGACGAAAACCAGAATCGCGAGGATGCAAACCCAGAATCCCAGTGACGCATCATCACTACTCTTCCACAGCGCCCGTAGCGTGCCGAACTGGGCAACCAGCACGCCCACAAGGACCGTGTCGATTCCTAAGACGACCGTTGCCTTCATGTCGGCGCGTTCGATCAGCTTCTGGACGCCGTCCAGCACCTTCCATTCATGCGCAATTCGATCAGGCGAGGCTGTGGGGGTTTGACCGTTGGTCATCGCATTCTCCTCTTGTTTCACATTTCACGTGCACAGGCCACGCGACCGCCAGCGAGCTGTGTCCCGACGGCCCCTGGTTAGCGAGATTGGCCTCGCCGACAGATTGTACCTTCGCAATGAGTCCCGCGTTCATCAAATCAGCGATTCCTTCGCCCTCGGAACCTCTTCATGGGGGTCATTCACATCTGCCAGCTCAGTTCAGTCGTGTCCGCTGTGCGCGGATCAATGCGTTTGCGGTGGTTTCCTGCGAGGTGTGGGCCGCGCGGCGGGCGGACCCAACGTGACTTGACCTCATGACGCAATGACGCGGAGCGCTGAGCAAGGCTACTCATGGGGAAAGGAAAACGCAGGCCAGCATGTTCGGACACGATTGTCCGAACAGTTTGCGGCAGTTTGCGGCGGTTCGCAGAAAACTTGCTGCAAACGCAGGAACTACGCCCGGATCTGTGGGCGGCCAGTCTGCTGGTGCGAGTTCAGATAAGGAAAAAGGAAAGAAAAAAAGGAGCCGGCATCGGGGCAACGGAACCGGTTGACGACGAACACACAGACCCGACCGGCACCGAAGCAACGGGGCATGTTGGCGGGGTGACGATGATGACGACAACAGCCCAGCAACGCGAACACGCTACCGCAGGCGAACCGATGACGCCGGCCCAGCGCCGCGCCTGGTTCGCTGCCGGCAAGAGTCGCGGCATGGACATCGACGGGCTACGTTCACTCACGCCACGAGGCTCGATATCGGCGCTGAGTCGGGCGGAGGCGGCCCGGATACTGACATCGTTGAATCGCGGGACTGACCACGAACACCCGCGCCGATCGCCACGGCGGCCGCATCGGCCGGCGGGTGTGTATGCGTTCGCATCGGACGCCCAACGCCGGAAGATCGAGGCGCTACGAATCGATCTCGGGTGGACGCCTGAGAAGTTCCAGGAATGGCTATCAGAGCGTCACCACGGCGACGGACGGCCGATGACTAGGATTGACTCGACTACGGACGCACAGGCTGTGATTGAGCTACTGAAGGTGGTCCTGTCACGGACTGCCACACGGAGGGACGGGGACCATTCAGGCACACCGGGATCCGTGGGGGACACGGCCGATCCGGCCCCGCTGGCATAGCCAGGCGGCGGCGGAACGGCCACGACAACCGAGCTTTGAAGGCCGTTTGAACGGCGTTCAAAGCGTCTTCAAACCCGGTTCTCTCAGGCCGTATCGTCGGCTTCCAGTGGGCGGTTCGTCTTCACCGCCCGCTATTCTTTGCGCGCGTTTATTGGTTTATGGGCGCGCGGCACGAGGAGAGCGCGTAGGCGTGCGATGGGTAATCCTCCCCGCTCGCGACCTGAGATTGGGCAATGCTGCCCAACCACTCGATCGCGCGACATGGTAGTTGTGCCCATCTGCCAGTTTTGCCCTGGTTTGGCGCCTCGTTTTCCATGTGTACGGGCAAAGAAACAGCTACGTAGACAAGTGCCATGTTATTGGCACGCAACCTGCATAGGATCCCAATGCGAGAAAGCCTAACTGTGACGCCGCTTCGGCGGCGCCGGCGTTCTCGCGGGTCGTTTGACGCGGTGGAGTTGAATCTCCTTTCCATGCTGCTCGGGCCTGTTCCGGGCCGGGGCATTGGACCGTGATCGCCTCGTCCTCGCCTCGTTCTCGCCTCGTCCCCGCCTCGTACCGCACACGGAGACGTTGCGCGCCCGTCGTGGACACGCATGGAACCGCAATCGGCAAACGTGACTCAGCAACAGGCCGGCTACCCACCTCGCGGCCGACCGCTACTTGGAGGCCAAATCATGTTCCTGTCAACAATCCAGAAAACACGGACACACCCCGATGCCGGTTCCACCGGCGAGACGCCGGTGCCACAGTTGTCTGTGCCGCAGTTGTCATCGCCGCACGTGTGGCGGCCGGCGTGTGCCGGCGTGCTGGCACTCGCGGCGATCGTGTGTATGTGTGTGACGCCGAGCGCCCAGGCCCAAGTAGGGGGGCAACAGTGGAGATCGCCCGGCGCGGTGATTCCGGACATCGACCCAACCGGACTCACGGACGCAATCGTCGTGGCGGATACCGGCGCCATCCTCGACCTGGATGTGTACCTCGACATCTCGCATAACTGGGTGGGCGACCTCTGCATGACGCTCACCCACGTGGAAACCGGCACGACCATAGCCCTGATCCAGCGCCTCGGCGATGACCTGCCGTGCGACGGAACAGGCTGTTGCGGGTGTGGCGGTAATGACATCGACGCCTGGCTCGACGACGTCGCTGCGACATTCGTCGAGGACGAATGCGAGCCTGGCGTGCCGACGATCTTCGGAACGTTCATCCCCGATGAAGCGTTGAGCACGTTCAACGGCGAAGATATCACCGGCACGTGGGAATTGAACGTCAGCGACCACTTTTTTGGCGACATCGGCACCCTGAATGGATGGAGCCTGCGCTGGTCAACGCCCGCCGTTGTCGACGGATTCGGCTACACCGCCCTCGACTCAGGCGATCTGGACGGACCGGCGTTCAACTTCGTCGACATTCGCTTCAGCGGTATGCAGGTTGTCGAAGGCGACGACGTGTCGAGTTCGTCCCCGGCGCCGTGGGGCATCAGCGCTCCGATCACGTTGGCGGCGCCCTTCACCTTCTACGGTGTGACCTACACCGAGTTGGCGATGGCGGCCAACGGGTTCCTTTCGACCGATGCGGCTGACACCGGCGGCGACCTCTCAAACGACTGCCCCCTGCCCGCCATTCCCGATGCGCCCGCCGGCACTACTGGGGCGCGGCTTTACGTGCTTCACGACGACCTCGACCTGGAGGCCGGGATCGGGACCGGCTACTACGAGTACTTCCCATCATGTCCGCGCCCGAACGACGGGGAGTGTGACCTCGGCTGCCATGTCTTCATGTGGGATGACGTGGCCCACTGGCCCGGCGGCCCCGCCGTGGACACCTGGGACATGGAGGCGATCCTGTACGACAACGGCGATATCGTCTTTCAGTACAGCGCCGGAAACCCCGAGATGGGGCTGGGCTCGACGACCGGCATCCAGAGCGAGAATCCCGGCGACGGCGTGACGCTGCCGGACTTCGGCTTGAGCTACGCGTGCAATGTGGACTGGTCGATTCCGGACAACCATGCCGTCTGGATCTTCCTTGACGCTGACGGCGACGGTCTGCCCGACGCCGCGGATGGTGACTGCGACGGCGTGCCGGATGTCACCGACAACTGCCCCGACGATGACAACGCGGGCCAGGAAGATGACGACGGCGACGGCGTCGGCAACGCGTGCGACGGCTGCCCGGATGACCCGGCCAAGACAGAGCCCGGCGTCTGTGGTTGCGGCGTTGCGGACGAGGACACCGACGCGGACGGCACGCCGGATTGCTTCGACGAGTGCCCGGATGACCCGGTCAAGGTCGCTCCCGGCGACTGCGGCTGCAGCACGGTCGAAGACGACACTGACGGCGATGGTGTACCCGACTGCCTCGACAACTGCCCGGATGATCCCGCCAAACTCGACCCGGGCTTCTGTGGGTGCGGCACCGTGGACAGCCTCGATGACGCGGATGACGACGGTGTGATCGACTGCCTGGACAACTGCGTGGATACGCCGAATCCCGACCAGGCTGATTCGGATGCCAACGGCGTCGGTGACGCGTGCGAACCGCCGCCCGCTGGGCTGCCCGCATCGGCCTGTGGCGTCGGATGCGCTCCCGGTGCCGCCATGGCCACGCCGTTTACGCTGCTGGGGCTTGGTTGGATGAAGCGCAAACGTCGGCGGCGTGACTAACGATAGGCGAGAAGGACTGACGTAGCCTTTCCCCCTGCGGCTAACGTCAGATGCCTGCGACGCTGGGGCGAGACACCACTCTCGCCCCAGCGTTTGCTTACCGGTAATCATGACGTAACCCCAGTCAGACATCGAGGGTCCATGACACTATCGGCGGGCCGATCAGAGCCCCAAGCGTCAGCGCGGGGTCTTCGTGGACAAGCCGTTGGTCTTCGGACCCACTCGCTTACGCTCGGGGCTCTGATCCGGTACCTGACGCGTGTGATAAGAAAAGGGGTCAGGCTAGAATGCCATTAAGTTAAGGACCACCGCCATAAGTTATTTTACCACAAGCGTTTAGACGCGATTGCGCGTTCCAAGGCCTCCTGCCATGATGTTGATGGAAAAACGACATCACAAAAGGAGGC
>JAUVGW010000320.1 GCA_030593565.1 Phycisphaerae bacterium
GGCATACCGACGACGCCGGTCTCCCCCAGCCCGGTCCACGACATGATTCCGTCGACGTCAGCTCGAGCCGTCTGCGCGCAGACTATCACAGACTGGCCCTGCTCGTATCGGGCGTCGCCGACGGCCTGGAACATGCCCACAAACAGGGCATCATCCATCGCGACATCAAGCCGCAGAACCTACTGTTGGGCGAGGACGGCCAGCTCCACATAACGGATTTCGGGCTGGCCCGGCTGCTCGACGAGCCGAGCATGACGGTGACGGGGGAAATGCTGGGAACGCCCGCCTACATGTCGCCGGAACAGATCTCCGCGGATCGATCCAAGATCGACCACAGAACCGATATCTACTCGCTTGGCGTGACGTTCTATGAACTGCTGGCGCGGCGGCGGCCTTTCGAAGGCGCGAGCCGCGAGCAGGTCATTGCGAGGATTTGCACGGATGAACCGCGGGCGCCGCGCAAGTGGAATCCACATATTCCGGTCGACCTGGAGACGATCTGCCTGCGCGCGATGGAGAAGGACCAGCGCCGCCGGTATGCAACCGCCGGAGAGATGGCGGCGGATCTGCGGCGCTACGCGGAAGACCGGCCGATCCTCAGCCGCCGCGTCAGTCCCATCGAGAAGGCAGTCAAGTGGATCAGGCGGCACCCGGCAATGACGGCGATCATCACGCTGTGCATCGCCATCACCATCGGCGTGTCGGCTTGGGCGACCCAGACGATCAAGGCCCGCCACGAGCGTGCATACAGGCTTGTCGGGCAGGCTTTCGATATGCTCGCGATCGAGGACTACCGCGATTCGGAGGCGGCCAAGCGATTGCTGGCTCAGGCCAAGCCGCTCGGTCCGAACGACGCGGACTACGAGGTCGCCTATCACGAGGCCGACGCGCTAGCGCACTTGCTGGATGATCCGAGACGATCCATTCAGCTTCTCGAAGGCGCAATCGCGATCGCTCCGGACAATACGGAAACCATGTACATGCTGGCGTGGGCCCTCCGCCGCGACCAACGACACCGACAATCCCGCGAGTGGGTCACAAGGGCCGAGGCAGCCGGTGGGGCGACCACGGCCGCGGGACATTTCTTCCACGCGCAGGCGGTCGTCCGCCGCAATCCGGACGAAGCCATCAAGGCATACCGCAAGGCCCACCGCGGGCGCGAGAACTACACCCAGGCCTATGTACACCTTGGCCGCGCCCTGAACCACTGGATGTATCACCATCGCAAGCATGAGTTCTTCAGCGAGCAATTGAGCGCTTTGGAGAGCGCGTGCGTTCTACAGCAAAACAAGGCATACCCACGGTATTTACTGTCTATTGCGTACCGCCTGTCCGCGGAGGTATACCAGCAAGCCGGTGACGAAGTAGCGGCGGCGGACCGTTTCACAAGGGCGTTGGAATGCGCAAAGGATGCCCAAAACGTGGAGCCCGACAGCCCGCGGGGTTACGCATGTGAAGCCGAATACTGGGAAAGCCGAAAGGACCATGCCAAGGCGATCGATGCTCGGGACCGCGGCGCGCCGTTCTGCCAAACGCCAAGTTCGCGCGTGGAACTGCTTCAGTACCGCTGGCGCCTGTGCTACTGGGAAGGTCAACTGGACCGCGCGACCGACGACCTTCGCGCGTTGGCGAGCGAGTGTCCCGACAATGATCCCAAGAAGGTCTGGTATGCAGCTCTGTTTCCGTCCTTGATCGAAGCGGAGGCCGGACGAATGGAAGGAGCCTTGCGTTTGGCGCGTTCCATGGCCGAGACCGCGCCCAGCGATTTCCGCGCAGTAACATCGGCGGCCTCGATGCTCCGGATCCTCGGTCGCCGGGCCGAGGCCGACCGCCTCCTCGCAGACCATTCCCAAGATATTGACTTCGGTCCGGTCATCCACACCGGATCGCCTGCTGGTTGGAACGAAGCCGTTTATGCCTTCTGCCAGGGACGCGGGACGCGGAAGCAACTCGAGCAGCTCGCGGCCGACAGGACCGACGACATACTGCTGTGGCCGGCGGTCTGTTTCTTCGCCGCCGCCGATGGCCTTGCTCGCGGAGACCGGGCAAGGGCGCTGAACGAATTCCGCCGATGCGAATGCACATACGACTTCGACGACTACTGCTACTCGGCAAAGGTCTTCGTTCGGAAACTCGAAGCCGACCCTACGTGGCCGAATTGGTTATCGGGCCTGTCGGGTAACTCAATCGAGCGGTCCACGCGCAATTCTGATGTGCCGTAAATTGCGGCACACCCCACCCTCTCCCATGTCGCCTGAAAACAGCCAAAAAACCAGTGGCCGGGACCCCGCCAAATCCGTCATCTGATGGGATGATTCGGTTAAGATAGGGCTGACCGGCATCCTCGCCGCCGCACGGCGGCATCGGCCTGTGGAGACTTCATGAGGGCCGGAGGTGACGTAGGGAGGAATCCTGTTAATCGCCGGTCCGGGAGCGAGAAGCCATGTCAGGTAGTACCATCGCGCGCGGCGCTGCGCGTCAGGGCGGTACGGTCCAGCTATGCTGGGCCGTGGAGCACGTGAAGCAGATCACGGCCAAGCTATCGCTTGACCGTGCCACCCAACAGTCGGGGTGTAACACAACAGTCGTTCTGTTCGTAGTTCTGTTGTTACTGGCGGGTGCGCCTGTTATGGCTCAACCCCACGCGGATCGCCCTTTGCCGACGCCGCACTTCTCCGTCGACGTCGGGTCGCCGCTGACCGGAGTCCTTCCCGACGCAGCATCCGGCGTGTTACAGAAACCCGGCCCATTCGTCGCGCTGGGGGGAGCGGATTTCGCGCTCGTCAGTCCCGTCGACGACATCGATGGCATGTCCTACAACCGAGCGGGCGCACTTCCTGCTGGAGATGCCTTCCTACTGCTTTTCGGTGTGGATGGAGCGACCATCGGCGGCGCTCCACCAGATCCCGATCTGGCGGCATCGGGGAGGATATTCAATGTCACGGATCAGGCAGCACACGGCCAGGCGGCGGGCGACTTATACCTCTCACTGGGCGAATTCACGCGCACAAGTCGCCGCGGCCCGCAGCGAGGCGGTACCAGCACCAGCACACTGGCGGCCAATCAGGGAGACACCGGCGGCGTTGACATGGACCTTTCCCCCGAAAAGTCCGCGACGCAGCAGCATTCGACCAAAAGCGAAATCGACAACTCCGACGCCACGGCATACCCGCCGGCGCCCACGCGCGGAGCGTATGCCGGTCACCTGTTTATCAGCGTGACGACCGGCAGCCCGTCGTTGCCGGCCCTGCCCGGCGACCCCAGTCTTGCGAGTGGCGCCGACATTTTCCTCCATGATCCGGATTCGGGAGAACCCCTTGAACTGTACGCAGCCGCAGCCGACCTGGGCCTGATGGATACGGTGCTCGGAGACGACATCGACGGCATGATCGTCTTCGATGAGAATCAGCAGGGCGTGTTTGATCAGAATGATCAAGTTCTGTTTTCCTTGGCGCGGAACTCGCCGAGTCTCAATAATGGACAGTACAGTCCTGCCGATCTGTTCATGGCGCAGTTCGGTGCCCCCGGTTTCACCTTGTTCGCCAGTGCGATCGAGTTGGGCCTGGCGGAAGCCACCGACAACATCGACTGCCTGGAATTGGTTCCCTCCGAAGGCGATCCTGTTAGCCAGGTCTTCGACCATGCGATCTTCGTGGTGTGGCCGGGCGACCATGACAAGGACGGCACGTTGACGGACAACGATTGTGCGGCGTTTCCATCCTGCTATAGCGGCGATGGGACACCGTATGACACAGACGGAGCCGCCGTCTGGGACGTCGAGGTCGGCCCGCTTACGTCCTTTGTGCCGGACTACGTCCAGATCGAAGCGGGCGACAGAGTTCACTGGATGTGGGTGGGCGGCCTTCACAACGTGGTTAGCGGCGAAGCGGGAATGCCCGACGGCAACTTCTATTCCGGCCCACCCACGAGCACTCCCGGTACCGTGTTTGACATTGAGTTTCGCGTCGGTTTCCTACATGACCACCCCATGCCCGGCGCTCCGTTCCCCGATGCGACATCTGTGTATCCCTACTTCTGTGAGATCCATCAGCCCGCCATGGTGGGCACGATCGAGGTCGTACCCCACGATTGTGCAACTTTCGATCTCGACTTCGACGGGGATGTCGATTGCGTGGATTGGTGGGAGTTCCAGGCGGTCTACGCCGATCATTTCGGCATGACGTGCCCGCCGTTGAGCATTCCCGAATTCGTCGCAGCACTGCTGGGCACGCCGATCGAGCCGGGTCATGTCTGTCTTGCAGACATGAGCGGCGACGGACTTGTCAACGGACTAGACGTCCAGCCGTATGTGGATGCGGCCATTTAGCCGCCTGTTTCGATGCGGTCTTCCCGCATGAGCACAGTGGCCGACGCCAGTCTCCCGCTACGGTCGTCTACTATCGCCTTGTGGCGACCAAGTAAGAGCGCCGTCTCCAGTCGGTCCCACGACTGGCCCCCGTGCCGCTGAGACGGTAAACTCGTCTATCGATGTTGGAGCGAACAAGGCCCCATACCGTGGCTGGAGGAGTCCCACGAATTACCATCCGTGGGCTGGGCGTGATCTTCTGCACATCGTGGCTTGGATAACAACTGATGAGACGCGTTCCGATCACAGTACGGTTCGCCTTCACAATCGGCGCCGCCTTGTTGATCAGTAAGGCGAACCCGGCCCGGGGTGCCGATGAACCGGTCCGCAAGGCCGAGTTCCCCATTGTCCTTGTGCAGATTCCGCCGGAATCGGTCGCGAAGCATCCGGCCGGACGGACGGGGAGCGTGCTCCGGGCCGAGTACGGGAACGGGGGACGGATCGCGCGCCTTGATCCAAGCGGAAAGGTAACGGTTCTTACCGAGCAGTTCAGCAGCGCCTGCGGATTCGACGTCTCGTTCGACGGCAGCCGCATCCTGTTCGCAGCCAAGCGATCGCCGCAAGACCTGTGGAACATCTGGGAGATGAACGCCGACGGTTCTGGAGCGCGGCAGATCACGCGCGGCCTGGGGAATTGCCGCAGCCCGGCCTATCAAGCCACGTTGTACACGATCGTTTCCACTGAGCCGTGGTATCAGATCATGTTCGTCAGCGACACGGCGAACATGCAGAACGAGTCCGGCTCCGGACGGGCGACGAGCCTGTATAGCTGCAAACTCGATGGGGGCGGCGTTCGCCGGCTGACGATGAATCTCAGCAACGACATGGACCCGTACCTGATGCGCGACGGTCGCGTGCTCGTGGCAAGCCGGCAACGCATGGACCTGCGGCGGGGACGGCTCGGGCGCGTGTCGCTGTTCGGCGTTAACATCGACGGCGCCGACTATGCCCTGTTTTGCGGCGATCAGGGGCGGCGTATCAAACACATGCCGTGCGAGACGACCGACGGATTGGTGGTGTTCGTCGAGGCCGACAGCGTGCCGTGGGACGGCGCCGGGCAATTGGCGTCGGTGTCGCTCAGGCGGAACTTCCATTCACACCGGGCCGTCACGAACGACCCGGCAACGCTGTACCATTCGCCGTCGCCAATGCCCGACGGCGCGGTGTTGGTTTCCTGCCGGCCGGCCGACGGCAGCGGGGTCCACGCCATTTGCCGTCTCGATCCGCGCACCGGAAGGAAGCAACCGGTCTTCGATGATCCGCGATTCCACGACATGCACGCGAAGGTCCTTGCTCCTCGACCGCAGCCGGACGGACGATCCAGCGTCGTCAATGAGAAGTATCCGACAGGGCAACTCTATTGCCTCAATGCCTATATTACGGACCCCGCCGTCGCGCCGCACGTCAGACCCGGCATGATTAGGAGCGTGCGCGTGATCGAAGGCGTGCCGGTCCCGGCTACTGATGTCGGCGACGGCAACACCGCCGCAGTCGGCAACAAGCGATCCCCGCGCTGGTCGAGCAACGGCCTTGTCC
This sequence comes from Phycisphaerae bacterium, assembly GCA_030593565.1. Classification (GTDB taxonomy): domain Bacteria; phylum Planctomycetota; class Phycisphaerae; order UBA1845; family UTPLA1; genus JAFGQA01. The sequence continues at coordinate 5,903 of JAUVGW010000320.1, forward strand.
CCGTCGTGCAGAAACGACTGCTTGGCTACGTTCCTGTGGAAGAAGATGGATCGTTTCAGGTGGAACTGCCGCCGGACGTGCCGATCCAGCTTCAAACGCTCGATGCCAACGGCATGGCACTGCGAAGTTGCGGCTGGATCTGGGTCAAGCATCGCGAGCCGCGCGGGT
>JAUVGW010000430.1 GCA_030593565.1 Phycisphaerae bacterium
CGACTGGCCACACAAGAAGAACGAATCGCCGCCGAGTCCCCCGCGGTTGCGCAAGCTCAATCGCAACGAAATCCACCGTATCCATGGGGTGCTGAATGCGTTCGAGGCCACAGATAGTTAACGGCGTTGGGTGGCATGGGTTAACGAAGCCGCCCGGGGTGGCATGGGTTAACGAAGCCGCCCGGGGTGGCATGGGTTAACGAAGCCGCCCGGGGTGGCATGGATTAACGAAGCCACCCGGGGTGGCATGGATTAACGAAGCCGCCCGGGGTGGCATGGATTAACGAAGCCGCCCGGGGTGGCATGGGTTAACGGAGCCGCCCGTGGCGGCGCAGTTTACCCGTGGGCCCACGACCGGTTGTGCCCGGGGCCGCTCGGCATGATAATACCGCCTTTGCCAGATTATCACGAGGTGCACCATGAAGGTTCTGATCGCGGACAAGTTCGAGGCTGCCGGGCTGGATCAACTCAACGAGATGGGCTGCGAGGTCACATTTGACCCCGAGCTGAAGGAAGCCGCCCTCCTCGGCGCGCTGGGCAAGGTCAAGCCGGCCGTCCTGGTCGTTCGGTCCACACGGGTCGAAGCCGATCATCTCGCCGCGGCCGATACGCAGTTAAAAATAGTCCTCCGCGCCGGCTCGGGCTACAACACCATCGACACCGCCACCGCCAAGAAGCGCGGCATCAAGGTGTGCAACTGTCCGGGCCTCAACTCGACGGCCGTCGCCGAACTGACGATGGGCCTGATCATGGCCCTCGACCGCCACATCGCCGACAACGTCAACGACCTGCGCGACGGCAAGTGGGACAAGAAGAAATACGGCAAGGCCCGCGGGCTCAAGGGCCGCACGCTCGGCGTCGTCGGCATGGGCCAGATCGGCCAACTGGTTGCCCGCCGCGCGATCGCGTTCGAGATGGACATCCTGTACTACGATGTCATCGCGGCGACGGAATTCGACAAGATGGCCTGCGTCCAGCGCGTCGAGCTTGACGACCTGCTGAAACGCGCCGACATCGTCACACTGCACGTCCCGGCCCTGCCGGCGACAGAGGGCCTGATGAACGCCGACCGCATCGCGATGATGCAGCCGCACGCGTTCCTGATCAACACCTGCCGCGGCAGCGTGATCGACGAGCCGGCATTGGTGCAGGCACTAAAGGCTGGCAAGATCGCCGCCGCCGGTTGCGACGTGTACGCCGCCGAACCGTCAAGCACCAAGGCCGACTTCACCGCCGCGATCAAGGACCTACCAAACTTCTACGGCACCCACCACATCGGCGCGTCAACTGACCAAGCCCAACAGGCCGTCGGCCAAGAAGCCGTCCGCATCATTCGTGAGTTCAAGACGGATGGGACGGTGCTGAATTGTGTGAATGAGTGAATAGCTGTCAGCTTTCAGCATTCAACGGTCAGTGTCTCGCTGTCTGGCTTTGTCGGTTGCCCCGGATTCCTTTGGGTGGGCGGGATCTGTTCTTGGTTCTTCACGGATCAGCGGGGACTGTATCGAAGCCCCGGATGGGGCGTCAGAACTTAGCCCACGGCGTAAGCCGTGGGGTGACGGCGTGTGTCTCCAGCAAGCCCCATCGGGGCGAAAGAAGAAGGCGGGAGGGGTCTTTCGCCCCGATGGGGCTGAGCAAGGCACCCGTCCACGTGTTCCCACGGCTCGCGCCGTGGGCTAAAATCTTACGCCACTCCGTGGCTGGCTGGGTTGAGTGCATTCCCTGGAATTCCGCATAAGACCCCATCCTTTCGTCCGCGGGCGATTTTGGGTTCGTGTGGTCCGACGGTGCGGGTTTGCAGGTTTGCGCTGGGGCCAAGTGCAAAAAACTGCAACTTTCCGCAACTTTCGGGGCCGAATCCCCTCGTCACGGCGCGGAGGGGGCGGGATAGCTACCGATGCTGCCTTGGCGGCATCTTTCCCCGTTTGGCACGATGTATGTTTGCTCGCCGTTCCGCCGCCGTGTCGCGCGTCCGGGAGATTTTCGGTCGCACAAATACCGGACTTGTGTTACAATCGAGCGCAAAGGGCGAAAAAAACCCAGTTCCCAGCCATCCGGCGCAGCCGCGTGTCCAATAAGGCCGATTTTTGCAGCGCCGATGGCCATAAATGCCCCGCCGATGGGCATAAATGCTCCGCCGATGGCCATAGGTGCTGCGTCGATTGGCACAAATACTCCGCCAATGGGCTCCGGCGCTCCGCTGATGGGCATGAGTGCTCCGCCGGAGGGCCCCAATGCTCCGCCGCATGGATGCTTTGCTCTCGTGGATGGCTCCTTGGCTCCAAATGAGCCAGGGTTTGCTTTGAATGAGGAACCGGCAGGGTGGGTGGACCACCCAGCACAAGGAGACCGAATGATGCGAGTGTTAATAGGAATCACGCTTGGACAAAGCGGTTGCCATTTCGCCAAGAAGGAGCTCGATTTGCACTTTGCGCCAACCCCTGGGATGCAATATCACGATGGAACATGGAAGGATACTCAGGGACGCAAGATCACCAGCGTCCTCATCGAGAATATACCAGATGAAAAGCCGTATCTGTCTGTCCAGCTTGAAGCGGACGAATCGGACGCGGCAGAGGCCCTTGTCTCCCGGTATAGAGATCACGGATGGAACATCGACGGCGAGCAGAAGGGGATGCGAAAAAAGGGCGAGCCAGGGGCGATCGAGTCCTTCAGCAAGTAGCAAGCGGCGAACTGGCAAGAGGACGCGGTGTCTTGTCAGATGGACAACCCGCAGCAACCGAGAGATCAGCCGGGTGCCATGGCACCCGACGTGGCAGATTGGATTGCGACCACATGACGGACCTCTACATCAACGTAGGAAACGAGAAGACCTGCCTGTTTGTCTCCCTATCAAGAAGGCTCCTGAACGAACTGACACAATACCCGTTTCTTCACGATGCAGCCGAAGAGGCGCTGGTCTCCGCGAAGGCCGGGTACTTCTCGGCAGGAATCCTGGTTTGGTACCAATTACTGATGGTCTTGGGAGGGAACCAGAAGTCCGATGCCATGGCGAGGAACACGGTGGCTCATGATATTCTCAAGAACCGACCACGTAAAATGTACGACGATCTCTTGAGCAGGCTGAAAACGCAAACCACCCAACTCTATGAGAGCGAACTCTCGAAGTCCGAAGATCAGGACGCATACAGAACCCAATTGACCAAGGAGTGGAAGAAGCAGTTCCTGCCGCCTTGATTATGTGAGGCACAGGGTGCCCGATCCTTCCGTTCCTCGGGAGGGTGGCGGATCACTTCCCCACCCGACTAGCGCGTAGGGTCCGCTGTGCGGACCAATCCGATTGCTGGTATTCTCTCCATTATCTGGCCCGCACAGCGGACCCTACGAAACTGTGTCACCATGCCTATTCACGATCTCGTCGCGTGAAGGCACGCAACCCAACCAAAGGAGGCTGACATGGGATGGTTCAGCGGAAGACCGCGGCACGAGCAAAGCGTGAAATCGATGCTGCAGATTACCACTGGACTCTACGATTCACTCGTAGATACGGATCATGCGGTGCTCCGATTCAAGTGTCGGGACTCCCATTTCAGGTGTCTCTTCTTCAGCCTGAGCACAGTCCACGGAGTCTGCGCACCGCGGATGAAGAACCCAGACGCCGTCCTAAACGAGTGCGCGCATTCCCTAATGAAGCACGCGTTGAATGAACCAGACACTTTCTTTGGCGGGCAGGTTGAGCCTCAATACGCGGCCAACGCTGGAGCTGCCTACCTGCAAGAATACCTC
>JAUVGW010000452.1 GCA_030593565.1 Phycisphaerae bacterium
ACCTCCGCTCTCCAGCCAAACGAGCCGGGAGATCGAGAAATAGGGCGTCATACTGGCGTTGAATCCACCGTACCCATAGAGCAGCGTCGGATTGTTCCCGTCGAGTTCGATCCCCTGTTTGTGTGTGATGAACATCGGCACGCGCGTGCCGTCCTTCGACACGCACCACACCTGCTTCGTCTCGTAGGGGCTCAAGTCAACGGGGCAGACCCGCTCGTGCAGCTTCTCCATCACGTGCGTCCGCAGGTCATAGCGATAGGCCGCCGTCGGCACGACCCACGATGAAAACGTGAAATACAGCCCCGGCTTGTCGAGGCTGCCCGTGAAGCTCCGCACCGTCCCCACGCCCGGCATATAGCTCGAAACCGTGCCCGCACCGGGCAGCTTGACCTCCTCGATGAACGCCCCGTCCAATCCATACACCATCAACCGCGAGCGAACATCTTCCGTCAGGTGAACAACAAGCTTCCGATCCACGACCGCGAAATCGTCAATCACACCTTTCTGTTGCGGGATCAGGTCCTGCCAATGATCAGGGCCGGGCTTGTCAACGGTCGTCGTGCAGATGCGATAGCGCGGCGCCTTGTGGTTCGTCCGCAGGAACATCCGACCGTCCACAACGTCGCCCGTCGTGATCGCGCCGAGCCCCCTGGCAACAGGCTGAAACGGATCGGTCCCGTCCAACCGCGTGAAGTACAAATCATTTTCCGACGGGTCGCGGAAAAAGTTGAGCAGCGCGTACTCGTGGTCACTGGACGAATAGGCCCGTGGCTCCTCGTCGATCGGTCGCCCCTTGCCCCACACATAGCGGTCCTTCTCGTAGCCGTCGCCCACACGGTGAAAATAGACGTGCATGTGGAAGTTTTCCTCGCCCGCGGGGACCGTCGCCGGGTCGGGGCAGCGGTTGTAGTAGAATCCCGTCCCCGCCTTGTTCCACGCGACTCTACAATACTGGGTGAATGGAATGGCGTCCGCCAGGTCCTTGCCGGTCGCCACGTCACGGATGTACAGCGTGCTTTTCTCGGAGCCGCTCGACGACTTGCCATAGGCAATCAACGATCCATCGGGCGACGGAAACCACCAGTCCAGCGCCACCGTCCCATCGGAACTGAACGTATTGGGATCGAGCACCAGACCCGATTTTCCGCGATAGTCGCCCTGTCGGACATACAGTTTGGCGTGGTTTTCTAGCCCCGCGCGCTTCATCACGAAATAGCGGTCCTTGTACGGATATACGTTCGACGTCGAGTCCACGCCGTAGACGGCCTCCAGTTCGCCTGCGATCTCCTTGCGCACGGCCTCGAACCGCGCGAGCGACGAACGCGTCAACTCGTTCTGCGCCGCCACCCACGCCTGCGTCTCGGCGCTCTGTTCATCTTCCAGCCACCGATACGGATCGGCCACCTCGACGCCGTGCAGCACGTCGATCGTGTCGCCCCGCTCCGCCGGGGGATAGGCGCCAGGATCAAACGCCCCCGGCCGCGAACACGAAGACGAAGCAAGCACCAGGATCACGGCCAAGCGGGCAAATGTGACGGTGGTTCGATAGATGACGGATTGCTGTCCAGACATAGGTGCATCGTCCTTTCGTCTACATGCATGCATCGGCTTCTCCGTCTATGGGATTCCACGATTGACTGTGGCACAGGCGTCTCGCCTGTGATCCCACCGCCGAGACGGCGGTGCCACAGCAGAATGCAACGGCCGCTATCTCAGGCGCTCTCGTTCCGCCCCGTCGCGCGCGACGGTACGTGTTCAGCCGGGGTGGCATGGGTTAGCGCAGCCGCGCTAAGCGGCGGAGCTTACCCGTGGGGAACGAACATCGAGATGTTCCCACGGGTAACGAGTGGGCCATCCTGAGGGGCGCCCCACTCGTTAGGCATCGCGCAGGAATAAGATGATCGATTGTGCCGCTTGGCTGGCCTATTGGCTTGCCGTTTGGCGGATCAACCGTTTTCGTTATTCCTGCGCGGCTCGTTACCCATGCCACCCCGGCTGAACGCCAAGCACGTGCGTGCGACGGGAACCGCGCCACAATCGATCCGGCGACCTTATTGCCGCCGCGGAATCGGAATCCCCAGCTTCGCCATGACCATCTTCAGATCCGACCACGCCTTGCCTTTTTGGCTCTCGTCGCGCAACAGGTATGCTGGGTGATACGTCGGCATCAACGGGATCGGGGCGCCGATCAACGACGTGCCGCTCGTGTAGAAATCGTGAAATCGCCCACGAAGCTGGCCAATCCCCGCACGCGTATTCAACAACGTCTGCGCCGCCGGCGCGCCCAACGCGATGATCACCTCCGGCCGGATGATCTCCAATTGCCGGTCCAGGATGCCGCGACACGCGGCGATTTCATCCGCCGCCGGCGTTCGGTTGTTCGGCGGACGGCACTTCAGGACGTTGCAGATATAGACATCCTCCCGGCGGAGGCCCATGCCCTTCTGGATCATGTCCGTGAGCAATCGCCCCGCACGGCCGACGAACGGCTCACCCGACACATCCTCGTCATGCCCCGGCGCCTCGCCCACAAAAACGATGCGCGCCGCCGCGCTGCCCACGCCAAAAACCGTCTTCGTTCGCGTCGCCGACAGCCCGCACTTCGTGCAGGCCTTGACTTCTTCGACATCCATCTGTTCGAGGTCGGCCCGCCGTTGCTCGGCCTCCTCGGCACTTACGTCCGGTCGAGCGGGCGCTCGCGCGACCGGCTGCATCGCAGCCGCCGCGGCATTCTGCCGCCGTCCGGCGGTAGGCTGACGCGGAACGCGAACCGGCAACGCTCCCGCACCGAAAAACGCATCCGACTCGAATCGACAGCGCAGGGCATTGGCAATGTCAACCTGTTCGTTCTGTGTCATCTTTCCTCCTACTGTGCCACGACGATGTCACCCACCTCGACGTCGCCCGTCGGGTCAACGACCACAGCCGCAGCCGCCCGCTGCGCCGTGAACCGGCGATTCACTCGGGCCTCGGCGATGCGCCGCCCGTCGCGCATTAGAACAAGCGGTTGCCGGTAGTATACCGGTTTGCCCTCGGTGTCGAACAGCAGCATCCCCGCC
>JAUVGW010000460.1 GCA_030593565.1 Phycisphaerae bacterium
GATCAGAGCCCCGAGCGTAAGCGAGCGGGTCAAAAGACCAACGGTCTGTCCACGAAGACCTCGCGCCGACGCTCGGGGCTCTGATCAGCCCCACAGATTGTGTCGCCGACCCACAGGTCGGCCTTCCCGCCGCAGCCTGCGTGCAGCAGCCAGCGAAAACGATCGACGGTGGTCGGGCAACTAGACCTGACCGGGTTCACCGGAGCCACCACCACCGCCGGGTTCATCACCGCCACCGTCGGGTTCACCACCGCTGCCGCCGAAGGCGCCGGCGCCAATGCCGAGGTCAGACAAGGCGCTTTGCAGGCTCTCGCCGATGTCCCGCAAGTAGGACTGGAAGAACTCCTGGACGGCTTCGGGGTCTTCGAAATCGACGTCTTGGCCGTCGGCCCTGGACGCGAATGCGGTAGCCAGGTCGTTCAGGCCCTGAAGGTCTTCGCTTGCATTATCGAAGTCGCTGAAGTCGTCGACATCATTGACGGCGAAGAAATCAACGAGGGCCTGAGCCTCGGTCGTCGAAAGTGCCAGCGCGGAATCCCCACCCAGGGATGCGGCCATACCGCTCATGACCTCCCATTCGTTTGCCGTGAGATCGCCCGTCTGACCGCTCGCCAGTTTTGTCGCGCCGCTCGCGAGCGTCAGCATTTCATCGAACACACCACAACCCGTGGCGCCGAACGCAATGCCGACCGTCATCAGTGTGCAAATCGAGATTCTCGCAACTTTCATAGGAAGCCCCCCTGTGGTTTCTCGGTGATGGTTCATTTCCCCAATCCTGTCGGCGCTGGATAGCGTGCGGCGTCCGCTCGGATCACGGCACGTTCAGCGTCAACAGGAACTCAACTAACCTATCACCGTCTTCATCGTCCGGCGCTCCGACGGCCTCGCGGATTTGTTCGCGTTTTTCGTCGTCGGTGAGGCGACTATCGTCCTGTATCTCCCCGAGGTCCGACAACGTGAAACCCGCGATAGCGTCGGGCAATGGCCCTTGGAGGCGGTCGAGTCCACAACCGGCGGCGGCCATGGCGATAAACAACGCAAGCGCGCAAAACAGGTGCAAGTGAAACGTGCGAAACTGGAACATGAAGGCGCCTCTCGTTATCTGCCGTAGACCGGGCGAGACGGTCCGCATAGTTGAATCGGCCTGTTCCCCAAGGCGCCTTTAGGGACCTGGGCCAACTTGATCGCGTCCGGATGGCGAATTGACCGTCATCCGGCGGTGCCTATAATCGTGCAATCGAATCAACGGCATGTCCGAATTGAGGGCGGAATGGTCGTTTTCAGGGGCGATAGGTTGGCACAGGAATGGACAAACGGACGCCTTCCGGCACGTGATGCGACGCGGTCGGGCTCATCTCGGCTCGTCGGCACGGCCTCGTTGATCCTGGCTGTCTTGCCGTTCGTGCAGGGAACCTCGACGGCCCGTGCCCAGACATCCAGGCCCGCAGCCGACGTCGGCGCGACCGCCTCGGCGCCTGTGACTGCACCGGCGCGACCGTGCGGAGCGCTTGACGATGCCATCACGAGCGCGACGACGGCGGTAGAAGAATGTGAAGCATGTGTCGCGGCGGCGCGTTGTGTCCTCGTGACACGGTGCGGGCCGCTGCTTTCCCGGCGATGCCTTGCGGCGCGCGAGGACGACGGCGCACTGGTCGAAGTCACCGGCGAAGGCTTGGCACTGTTGGATCGTGCAGCGGAAGCACTCGGCCGAACCGGCGATGATGCAGACGAGACGGTCACCTCGGAGATGAAAGACCGTATCGGCCTGCTGCGGGCGTTCGGCCGGTTGTTCGCCGCCATGGGCCGCGACGCGACAACTGGCGCGTCGAAGAAGACCATCCTGTCGGCTTGTGGCGGTTTGTCGGTGTATCTCGACGACGAGAACCCCGGCGTGGTGGCGTCCGCCAAGTTGTGGATGGCCGCGGGCTACCGGATGGCAGGCCGGCCCGAGCGGACCTTGCAGGTGATTCGGTTGAATTTGGCGACGCCCGCGAACGCGCGCATCGACCTGCTGAGCCGCCTGGAACGGTACCGGGCGCTGGGTGATCAGGGCGAGTACGCCGCGGCATTGGCACTGTGTCTTCGCATCGAACATCGCCTTGAGTCGTGGTTTGATGACGAGGCGACGCGGCAGCTGGCGGCGGAATCGGTACGGTTTGCCCGCGTCGAGCTACACCGCGCGTGGGCGGCGAAACTGCGCAAGACGGCAATGGCCGATAGGGCAAAACAAGCGGAAGCGGATGCCGCAAAGCTGATTGGCTCGGATTCGTATCCACCCCGGCCCGAAGACCTGCTGGGCACGGACAAGGCCATTCACGGCCTGCCTGATTGGGTACCACTCCGCACGATGCCTACGACGCAAACTGCCAAGGAAACGCCTGCGAATTGATCGGCGCGGTGCGTATCCTAATACTACGGCGCAAAGTCCTTCCGTCGCCCCCGTTGGGGCTGGGGATTCCGTGATCCGGTGACCCAGGGCTCGTTACGCTTCGCCCTGGGCTTTATTCCGTCGCCGCCCCGTGGCTAATTTCGGCTGGTCATCGTGCTGC
>JAUVGW010000312.1 GCA_030593565.1 Phycisphaerae bacterium
CTGCGAACCGCTGAACGGCGCGTGCTGCATCGATGATCCGATCAGTTGTGTTGACGACGCGAACATCTCGGACTGCCAGGCAGGGATCGAGCGCTTCGTGCCGGATACGTTGTGCGCGGATCTCGATCCGGAATGCGGCACGACGGTTCCGGGCGCATGCTGCGTGCCGGGCGAGCCGTGCATTGACCAAACACCAACGGAGTGCGCGGCGAACAAGGGCACATGGTACGTGGACTTGTGCGGTGCGCCGTTTTTCTGTCCGCCCGTCAACGATGAATGTGCAGACGCGCTCCCGTTACCGGGTGACGGCTTGTACCCGTTCAGCACGCTCGGTGCCACGACCGATGGCCCGGTTGGCAGCCCGCCGCTGGGATGCACGGACGCCGAGAACGACGTGTGGTTCAAGTATGTCGCCACATGCACGGGAAGCTTGACTGTAGACTTGTGCTTTGCGACGGACTACGACTCGACGATGGTCATCTATGAGGGATGCGGTTGCGACGCCGGTCCTGACACGCGCGTCGGCTGCTCCGACGAAGGCTGTGGCGCACCCGGTGCAAGCCTGCTGACCGTACCGGTGATAGACGGGCAGTGTTACCTAATCAGGATCGGCGGCACGGTTGGCGCGACCGGGACGGGCACGATCAACATCGGTTGCATTCCGGCCGGCGCGGGGGCGTGCTGCCTGCCGGACGGTGCATGCGAGATCATGTCCGAGGCCGACTGCTTGGCGGAGGTTGGTGTGTTCTCGGTGGGTGCCATATGTTCACCGTTCCTGTGTCCGCCGCCCAACGACGACTGCGAGAACGCCACCACCGTAGGTGACGGCACCTATCCGTTCGATACGCGCGCCGCGACCACCGATGGCGTCCCACCGACGACACAACCATGTCAGGATGCCGCACAGGATGTCTGGTTCAACTACACGGCCACGTGCACGGGCGATGTGACGGTCAGCACGTGTTTCGTCCCGTATTTCGACACGGTCTTGTTTGTGTACGGCGATTGCGGCACATGTCTGCCGACGACGGAAATTGCATGCGACGAGGATTCGTGCGGCCCCGATGGCACGAGCGTCGTGACCTTTCCCGCGACCGAGGGCGAGTGCTTCACCATCCGGGTCGGCGGCGCGGGGACGGCCAGTGGGGCCGGCTATCTGGGTATCGGCTGTGTGCCGCCGAGCGAAGGCGCGTGTTGCCCGCCTGATGGAATCTGCCAGGTCTTGCTGGAGGGAGAATGCACGGCGCTGGGCGGTACCTTCACGATTGGCGAACCTTGCTTTGCATTCACCTGTGCGCCGGTAAACGACAATTGTGATGATGCGCTCATGGTCACCGATGGCGACTACGACTTCGACACGCGCGGCGCGACGACGGACGGTCCGTTGGACGTGGACTGCCCGGCCGTCAATCAGGACATCTGGTTCGAGTACACGACGACATGCGACGGCATCTTGCTGGCGAGTCTCTGTGCGGGTGACGGTGTCGACTACGACGCGGCCATGGCGATATACCAGGGCTGCGCGTGCCCGCCGACGCTGCTCGTCGGCTGCGACGACGACGCGTGTGAGCCGCAAGGAGGGAGCGAGGTCGAATTGGCGGTGAACTCCGGGGAGTGCTATCTGATCCGCGTGGGCGGCGTCGAGGATGCGTCGGGCACCGGCACGCTGCGCGTCGGTTGTGTGATGGTTGGCGAGGGCGCCTGTTGTCATACGGACTACACGTGCGAGTTGACACTCGAGACGGAGTGCATTGCCGATGGCGACGTGTTCACGCTCGGCGAGCCCTGCTCGCAAGACACGTGTCCAACACCGGAGCAGTTGGAATGCTGCACGGGCGACGCTAACGGCGACGACCTGCTCAACGGCGCCGACATCGGGCCGTTTGTGGAATTGCTGCTTGACCCGCCGACCTTCGGAACGATGCAGTTCTGCTGGGCGAACGTGAACGACACGGATCTCGTGATCGACATGACCGACGTTTCGGCATTCGTGCAGAAACTGCTCAACAGTGAAACGTGTCCGGACGCCGAGGTGGGGGCGTGTTGCATGGTCGACGATTCGTGCCAGATCGCCACGGCGGCCGGGTGCGCGTTCGCGGGCGGCGACTATCAAGGCGACGGCGCCGTTTGCGACCCGAACCCGTGCGTGGAACCGGTGGCGGCTTGCTGCTTCGACGACGGCACGTGCCAGGAACTAGACGGTGCGGCATGTGGGACCGCCGGCGGCATATATCAAGGCGCCGGCACGATGTGTGATCCGAATCCTTGTGTTCAGCCGACGGCGGCCTGCTGCTTCGACGACGAGACGTGCCAAGAACTCGATAGTGCAGCGTGCATCACCGCCGGCGGCGTCTATCAGGGCGCGGGCACGAGTTGTACGCCGAATCCGTGTACCACGCCGCCGCCGGTCTGTTGCCTCGGCGACATCAGCGCGGACGGCGTGATCGACGTTCTGGATGTTCCGCTGTTTGCCGCCGCAGTGTTGAACCCGCCGGACGCCGGCACGGTCGAGTTCTGCCGGGCGGACGTGAACGCAGACGACGCCGTGGACGGCCTGGACGTTCAGCCGTTCATTCAGAAGGTGCTCGACGAGGAAACATGTGGACCGACCAACGACGCGTGCGCCGATGCGATGGTGATCGCGTGCAACAGTCCGGTCACGGTGGACAACTCAGGCGCGACGACCGATCCGGCGGATCCGCCGTTCAGTTGTCGCGCGGGTGGCGAGGCGCAGGGCGTCGGCACGATCTGGTTCATCTTCATGGCCACGGGTAATGAAGCGCTGATCACGACGTGTGGTTCCGCCTCGCCCGTGACCGACACGGAGGTGGCTGTGTACGCGACGACGGGCGGATGTCCGTCGCTCATGAGCGAGGAGATCGCGTGTAGCGAGGATGCCGGCGGGACGTGCGGACGCCTCGCCGAGGTCTGTGTTTCAGGCCTGCTGCTTGGCAATGTCTATTACGTCCAGGTCGCGTCGTTCGACGACGCGTCGCGCGGCCCGATTACGCTCGAGGTGATCTGCCCCTGCCCGGCGGGGGCGTGCTGTCTGGGCGATGGTTCGTGCGAGATTCAACTGGCAAGCGAATGCGCGACGGCGGGCGGCGTCTACCAGGGCGACGACACGACCTGCGATCCGAACCCCTGCGCGACCGGGGCCTGCTGCTTTGGGGACGGCACGTGCGAGATCACCACGGCGATCACGTGTGCGGCGTCGGCCGGCGTCTATCAGGGCGACGACGCGGTGTGTGATCCGAATCCTTGCCCGCCGCCGAGCAACGACGAGTGCGCCACTGCCTGGCCGATCGCGTGCAACACGCAAGTAACGGTCGACAACACCACCGCCACGACGGCCGTGGACGATCCCGAGTTCAGTTGTTACTTCGGCGGCCCCGCACAGGGCGTCGGCACGCTGTGGTTCACCTTCGTCGCGACGCACTCGAGCGCCCGCGTTAGCACGTGCGCGACGGTCGGCCCAGCCATCGACACCGAACTCGCCGTCTATTCCGGGACGTGCGGTGCGTTGACCGAGCTTGCGTGCAGCGAAGACGCCTGGATGGTCTGCGGGCGGTTGTCCGAGGTTTGCGTCGCCGGGTTGACGCCCGGCACGACGTACTACATCCAGGCGGCGTCGTTCAGCGACTTCGAGCGCGGGCCGATCACGTTGGACGTGATCTGTCCTTGTCCGTGATCGATCGGAAAAGGGGTCGCCCCCGAGCCGAGGACCAGGGCAATCGCAAGAATGGCGGATGTAGCGGCCGACCCCCGTGTCGGCCGTAGAACACCAATGGTTTCCGACGGCCGACACGGGGGTCGGCCGCTACACGAGCGCGCAAACCGCTGCAAAGATCACCGCCCGGCCATTCTTGCGATTGCCCTGAGCCGAGGACTTATATATAAGGGTCAAAGTTGAAACCCGCGGCCCTTCAGTCGACAATGTCATCCTGCGATTTGGCCTGTGCCTCTGAAAGGGGCGACAAGAAAATCTATCGCCGTCGAGCCCTTGGCGCCCACAGGGCCAGCGTCCCGAGCAGCAGCATCCCCAGCGTCGACGGTTCCGGGATCGTGGAATAGAACTCGGTCACCCAGAACTCGCCGTAATTGTAATAGCCATCTTCCGTCTCGACGCCAAGGGCAAACACATCACCCATCGACACCGGGACGTCCGCACTGCCCGGGTCGCCACTATCGTCGGCCAGCTCGGTCTGAACGCCGTTCACGCTGTAGTAGCACCAGTCTTCGCCGGCTGAGTCATGAGCATGAAAATCCCAGTCGAAGCTCAGTGTGTCGTCAGCGGTAATCGTGATGCGGTACTCAGTGACGCCGGGAATGCCGACGTTACCGCTTTTTAAGTGCATCAGCAGGGCATCGAGTGAGGCATCGCCTTGCGCGGGGTTGTTCAAGGTCCAGTTCCCCGGAGCGAACAGGCCCACGAAACCGGCATTGGCCGTTCCGGTAACCATCAAGACTATGACGGCGGTAACGAGCGTCTTCATCAGGTACGTCTCCTCCTACGATGGTTCGATCGCAGTGACCCAACGCCCCCTCGCCGGCCCCGATCCTCCGCGCTTCTGGGCACGGTTCGACGCAAGGCTCCCCGCCAAACGCCGACCGTACCGCCCACCTGTTCATGCAGGTCGCTAAAGCGAGCTCCATTCTATCATTTGCATTCCGCGAGTCAAGCGCCGAGGCGGAACCAATGGCGCGGTGGCGCTGTAGCTGTTCACGGGCTTCCAGTCCGACTCTCCAGGAGTTGAACGGGAGCAACGCCCGATAATGGCTTAGTTCGACTTTCGCACTTATGCGGCTTGTTTGACCGCATGGATTAGGAGCTGCAGGACCTTTCGGCTACCCCGGCCGGCAAGCGGGAGCGTCGAAACCTGTTCGCGAACGCTGTCCTGCCGCAGGGTGGCCAGCATGTCGGCGAATGACGGTCGAGCCTTGCTGCGGTACCACGGACGGATGGGCGGACAGTAGTGACGATGACCGACCGAGGCGAACCACAACGTAATCAAACTGTACAACAGCATGGCTGTCGGCGCCGTGCGCTCGACCGCGCGTCGCGTCCAGCCCTGCGGCTCTTCAAAGCCCAGGTGCATCTTTGCATGCTGGAATGCTTCTTCGATCGACCAGCGTCTGGCGTACCAAGTAAGCACCTCGGCTGCGGCGGCGTCGTGGCGTGTCGAGAAGAACGCCTGCACTTTGCGCCCGCCGGTGAGCGGCTCGACCGCTACCACCCGTACCGGACGATCCGGCATGGCGTGCAAGTGCGCCACGCGATCGATCACGCGGACACGGTCGCGCCGGCCGTAGATGTTCAGCGTCAGACGCCGGCCGCGCTGGTGCAACATCTCGCGGGGACTCGGCAGCGCTTCGCCGCGTTTGCGTGGACGCCCATTCGTTCCGGGCCGGCGCAGCGGGGGCGCATCATACAATCGCGCGTCCAAGGTGAGCCGGCTGGTGAGTTCGCAGTTGGTGGGCCGGCGCAGGTACACGCTCTTGCCCCCGTAGGCCGAGTCGGCGACCACGTGAAAATGCCTGTTTTCATGGGCTTTGCAGAGCACCTGGAGCATCTCGACCGCCAACTCCGGCCGCGTGCGATAGCGCAACCGCTTCTTGGTCGCGGTCTTTTTGTTCACGTACAGACGGAAGAGGACCGGCAGACAGAAGAACTTGTCTTGACAGAACGGGAACTTCACGATCACGCCGAGCACCACCCAACTGTGACCCCAGTTCACCAGCGCCGTCTTACGCGTGCTCAACAGGGGATCGTGGTGCATGCCGACCCCAAAGACCTTCAGGCCGCGCTTGCGGGCCAGCGTATCGTCGACGGCCAGAAAGACCGGCCCGTCAGGCAGCCACGGTGCGATCAGATCGAACACGGCCAAGCCCAACACATCCAGCGACCACCGCGCTGCGGCGAACACACGGTGGAAGGCGGAATGGTGCTTGGTACCCACCGCGTCCGCAGCCAGAATCATGCCGGTGACCGTCCGCCGCCGGGCAAAGACCCAGCCGGTCAGGATGATCACGAAGCTGGCGAAGGTGGGGGCGGTCATCACACAACAAACCTGCTGCAAAAGAACCTGGAAAGACGATACAAGATTCACGACGAGCCTCCTTGCTCAAAGCGCTGGTATCCATACACCCAACGCATCGGGCAGGAGGCTCCTTTTTGTTTACACCGGGCTCATCCGGGCCTCGAAAAGTGCGAAAGTCGAA
>JAUVGW010000296.1 GCA_030593565.1 Phycisphaerae bacterium
TGGGGTGGTTGGCAAACGCGTGGGACGTCGGGCATTTCAAAGAGCCAGCTATATCGCCGAACACGGCCGGATTTCAGCCAAGGCCGGCTTTCGTCGGCATCGTGTTCATCTTCAGCCATGCGAACCGGAATGAAAGCAGGCAACGATGTGCCGCGCCGAGCTCGTTGTGACTTCGACGTCGTCTTTCGGAAAGCCTGGCGGTTCCGCCGGGCCTGTTGCCTGCCGCGTCGTGCCGACGGCGTCTGCTCCGCATCGCGTCGAGTCAGTTCCCGACGCCACCAGTGGAACGTTGCCTCGCTCCCCTGCTGATCCAAACACCAAGCCCGGGCCGTCAAACCGCTACGAGCCTGCCTGCGAATCTGTCGTCGCCAGGATGCTTCCTTCTTCGGATCTCGTTGCTTGTGGGCCATGCACCATGCCTCCTTTCAAGGGAAGGCATAATGACACGCAAGGGAGGCTGTTTGAAGATGTACTTCACCGGATGCCTACGCCGATGCTGAGGCTGGTCCAACCTCACCTTCTTGTCTCTTTAACCTGTCAAACTCAACGACGAACGCAGTGACATCGTCGTCAAGGGAGCGACCGGAGCCTATGTGGTCACGAACCGCCTTGAGAATCGCTTCGACCTGCTCCTCCACCGTGAGATTCGAGGTCTCTTCAAAGACTTGTTGAGTCCGGTCCAATCCGAGGAATTTTCCTTCAGAAGACCGCGCCTCAGTGATGCCGTCCGTGTAGAACAACGCCCGTTCAAGGTGTGGAAGGCCGATCGACATGATGTTGTCGCAATCCAATTGCGGAAGCACGCCAAGTAGAGTGCAGTTGCTCCAGAGCTTTAGCACCGTGCCACTCGTTGTGCGCACTAGCGGATAGGGATGTCCGGCGTTGCAGAAATCCAACACTTGCGATTGGTGATCGACAATTCCGTAGAACAAGGAGCACGTCAGCAGATCAGTTCTCAAGCCCTCATTGACACGATGTAGGAGGCGGTTAATCTCCTGGAGGACAGGGAGGGGAGACTGGGCATGGGGTCCCAGGGCACGAACGGCTCCCAGCACCAGGGCCATGGCGAGTGCCGAATGAACCCCATGGCCAACCACGTCCCCGATGACCAGCGAGTATCGCCCGTCGGCACCAACGATGAAATCATGGAAGTCGCCGCCGATATTACCGCTGGTCAGCCGTCTGGCGGCGATCCTAGCTCCTTCGCACCCTTTGCACGTTTTCGGGAGGAATGCCGCCTGGATTTCGCGGGCGATGGCAATCTCCGTGTCATTTACCGCAGCCAATGGAGGTGTCGGTGTCAGACAGGCCATCATCAAAACTCCCAGCGTGGTCGGACGACCTCTGATTTGAATTGCCGCTCGACCACGCTCTTGTCCACCCCACACATCTCACCCGCGATTTGCCGCCACGGCACGACGCCATGGCTGTCCGGCGTGGCCTTGATGCAATAGGCGTGCCAGGAGCGGTGATGAAGGCAACGGGGGGTGTCGGCATGGGCGGCGCGGCGATCTCAGAAACTCTACGCAGAGGATTCTGACCGGGTTATCCGTCTATTCCGTACTGCTTCATCTTGCGCCAAAGCGTGCTGGGGGAGATGCCTAGGTCAGAGGCGGTTCTGGCCCGATGCCCCCTGTTGTGGGTCAACGCGGTGCGGATGGCGGCCACTTCGGTGGCGGCGAGCGACGTGTGGGGCGGTACCTCGCTGTCGTCCGGTTGCGGCGTGTCCGAGTGAGCCTTCTCCAGTTTTGTAGTGACGGCCCGCGGCAGGTGGTGGATATCGAGCAGCCCCGCACCGCAGAGGACGAAGGCGTGTTCGATGATGTTCTGCAATTCACGGACGTTGCCGGGGAAATCGTATTCCATCAGTACGCCCATCGCGCGCGGCGAAACGCCCTCGATCTGCTTGTTCTTCGCAGTATTAAAACCGTGCACGAAATGATCGACTAGGAGAGGGATGTCGTCCCGGCGCTCTCGTAGCGGCGGCAGGTCCAACGCAACCACGTTCAGTCTGTAGAACAGGTCATCGCGGAACTTGTCCTGCGCCACCAGGTTACGAAGGGGTCGGTTGCTCGCGGCAATCAAACGCACGTCGGCCTTGACGGGCTGGGTACCTCCCAGGGGTTCGAACTCCCGTTCTTGAATGACTCGTAGCAACTTGACCTGAACGCCGAGCGTTAATGTCTCCACCTCGTCGAG
This sequence comes from Phycisphaerae bacterium, assembly GCA_030593565.1. Taxonomy (GTDB): domain Bacteria; phylum Planctomycetota; class Phycisphaerae; order UBA1845; family UTPLA1; genus JAFGQA01. The sequence goes on from JAUVGW010000296.1 coordinate 2,200, forward strand.
AAAGATCGAACCGGCCTTGGCGCGCTCGAATTTCCCGGATTTATCCTTCTTTGCGTCTGTGAACGCCCCCTTCTTGTAGCCGAAGAGTTCCGACTCCAGCAGCGTTTCCGGTAGGGCGCCGCAGTTCACGACGACGTATGGCCCCTCGCGGCGCGGGCTCAGATCATGCACGGCGCGGGCGAAGAGTTCCTTGCCCGTCCCGCTTTCACCCTCGATCAGCACCGTGCTCTCGCTCTCGGCAATGGCCGGCAGGATCTTGAAGAGCTGCCGCATACGGGCGTTCTTCCCGACGATGTCCCGGTACGTGTAGGACTGGGCCAGCTCCTTCCGGAGCATCTCGATGGCAGACAGGTCTCGGAACGTTTCCACGCCCCCCACGATGTTGCCGGCACGGTCGCGCAGAGGGGCTGCACTGATGCTGACGATAACCTCGTCGCCTTCGGCGTTGATGATCGTCACACGCCGAGGATTGACTGTGGCCCCGGTCGCCACGGCCTGGCGAACCGGGCAGGCATCGTTGCAGACATCCGGGCGGAGTACGTCGAAACACTTGCGGCCGATCGCCTCATCACGCGGCACCCCTGTGATTGCAGCCGCCGCGGGGTTGAATGCGGTGATGGTTTGTTCTGAATCGACGGCCAGAACGCCATCCGCCACGCTCTGCATGATCGAGCAACAGAGCATGCACGGATCCGGTGTTCCGGTGGGCTCACGTCGATGCTTCGTGTCTTTTCTCGCCATCTGCCTGGCCTCCCACCAAACCAGCAGTTCGGATAGGCCGGTCCGCCTAAGCGCTCCATTCTGCAATGATTCTATTTCAAGCATTTCAAAATGCAATGCCTCGCGAGGCGACCGCCACCGCCTGAACACGCCGTGAATGGCCGAGGGGCGAAAGAGCGGGCATCCGAGGGCCATCTCGGAGAATCTCCCATCGCGTGGCACGTCGGCTGCAATAACCCTCTCGTGGTTCGATGAACTGAATCGGTTTCATGAAAGGAAAGCCAGCCATGAACACCTACAAACCCACAATAACGCTCAGCATGACCCTGTTGGCGCTGGTGCCGCTGATGTCAGGCTGCATCGGCGCCCCAAAAGTCCGGACCGGGGCCGTGTACACCGGCGACCCAAAGCCGGGCCATCCTTGTATGGAGTTCACCTTTATTGACCAGACCGGCAAAGCCGACACTTTCTCCCGCGTCCGTGGCATTGTGACCTTGGTCGTCTTTCCCGGCGGTCCCAAATGGCCCGATTGTGAACGATGCAAGGAGATCGTCGCTCTTGCGTCGAAGGTCCAGCGCCCGGATACGCCCGTGGTTGTCATGAGCATTCGTTGTCCCGACAAACCCAAGCGATGCTCGGCGGCCGCATTGCACCAGTGTAACGTCGTGGGCGTGGTTCAACTCATCGCACTCTGTGATCACCAGGGACGGGTACGCGACCTATACGGCCCAAACGCTGTTGGTCGGTTTTTCGTTGTCGGTTCCGAAGGACGAATCGCCGGCTCCGGTTCCGTCACGGACATGCAAGCCCTGGAAACGTGTGCCAAAAAAGCCGTACGCGAACATGAGCGGAAGGTCGAGTTCCTTCGCATAACGGAGGAAAGCACGTAGTTCTTGTGAGGATGATACGATGACGGCTCCTTTAACCCGGATGATTCACCACAGAGCACACAGAGATCACAGAGAGGAGTCAGAAAAGAGCTTAGCGAAGCCGGCGTAGGATGACGGGCGATACACACCGTCAATACGAAGCGCGCTCGGATTTCGCCATAACTTCCTTCTTAACAACACTCTGTGTTCTCCGCGGCCAAAGTGGTTTGGATAATCCGGGTTAAGCGTTTTTCTGACCATCCGGATCGAGGGGGCTGACCGCGCCGCGGCGACCGAGGTGACGTTAGACAATGTTGCAGAGACGTTCCACTGAACATCAGACGGTAAACCTGCAACCGCATGGTCTCGGAGACAAAGGCGTACGCAACGGTCAAATGATGAAGGTGGCAGTGGCTGTACAGAACGACGCGATTTGCCCTCGGCTTGACTGTGCTCAGTGCCTGATCGTTCTGGATGTCCGCCGCTCGGCGGAACAGTCCCGCAAGGTCCTTGATGTCACGGATTGGCCGGCACGAGGACGCGCTGGGCGCTTGGCCCAGTTGGGGGTTGATGTTGTGATCTGCGGCGGGCTGTGCGGATTCGACGAGGCAGGATTTGATGCGTCGGGTATCCGTTTGATCTCTGGTGTGGCCGGCCCCATCGAAGAGGTGATCAGAGTGGTCTGTTCAGGAGCCATCGAACGTGATCATGACTACTGGAAGGAGAACTGTGAGTGACGGCTACCGAACAGGCGTTGCCACGGAGATACGAAGACTCGGTGAGAATCGCGTCGTCATAATGGCAGTGAGTAGACAAGCCGGAACCAGGGTGCCGAACGTCGGCCGCTGGTCGGCATGTCACGAGTTGTAGCGGCACCAACGGTGCCAGGAGGTTAACCATGCCGTGCAGAGACGGAACTGGATCAGAAGGGATGGCGTGCCAAACAGGACGAGGCCGGGGAAGTTGCCGGGTTGATTCGTCGGCAAGCGAAGCGACAGAGGACATTCTGTCGAGGCAAGGTCGCGTGCGTCGGCGCGATCGCTGTCGCGACTGCGGCCGCGGAAAAGGTCTCCGCAAAGGGTTCCCAGGTACCGCAATGTACAGCGTGCGGATTAGCTCTGCGGAAAGAGGACGGAATGAGTAAAGAGAAGAGCGGAACATTCAATGGCAGGGGTTTTGCGTCGGTGGCGACGGCGCTGTGCTTTGTCGCCTTGGCCGTTACAGGAGTGGTGCTATTCATCACGCCGCCTGGACGGGTCGCTCACTGGACTGGTTGGCGTCTGTGTGGGTTGACCAAGGACCAGTGGGGTGCGCTACACATCTGGTTTGCCCTTTTGTCCGTGATTGCCTCGGGATTTCACATCTGGCTGAACTGGCGGCCCTTGCTCAGTTACTTCAAGAGTAGGGTGACCCGGCGTTTCGCCCTGCGCCGGGAGTGGACGCTGGCGCTGACTATATGCGGCGTCGTTGCGGTGGGGACGCTGGTGGAGTTCCCGCCGTTTACGTCCTTGATGGCACTGAATGAGGCGATCAAAGGCAGTTGGGAAAGAAGCGACGAGCAGGCGCCCATTCCACACGCGGAGTTGCTGTCGCTGCACGAGCTTGCCAGTGAGGCAGGTGTGGACTTGGACACGATGGTGGCCCGTCTGAATGCCGATGCGATCGTGGTCGAATCCCCAGAGTCCATCGTTCGCGATCTGGCAAGCGATCATCGCCTAACGCCGATGCAGTTCTACAACATTGCGATCGGAAGGAGCGGTCAGGGAAAGGGCCGGTCGGTGGGAGTCGGCGGTACGAGGGCCCGGACAGGGCGCGGCAGCGGCATGGGACGAAAAACGCTCAAGCAGTTCTGCGCTAACGAGGGTTTGGATCTGACCGCCTCGCTCGAGAAACTCCGAGCCGCCGGCTGGGAGGCTGACGCGGAAGTGACCCTGCGTGAGTGTGCCGAGAAGGCCAGCATCCGTCCGTCGGAGCTTGCTGATATCCTGAGGAAGCCGGACGAGCTACGTCCTTGACGCGACGCAATTCCACCAGCCCGAAAACCGATACGTCTGGGCGCGCCGTCCAAGGACCGGGCCAGAATGTCGAGCATCCCCCAATTCGCTTGGTGGATGATGGGTGTAGCCGGCCAAGGGTGGATGCGACGGAGTGAGGAAACTCCATCACACGGTCCCGGTGTGACTGGGGCAGGACATTATGCCGCTTCTGATCCGCACGGCAATCGCGACGGAGAAGCCACACATCGTCGGGCAGCGATCAGCAACGGTCAGGCAGCATCGCGATAGTAATGCGGAAGGAGACCGGTCAGGAGTCGCTGGCGGCGGACGAGCCCGATGTCGCCTGCACCACGATTTCGAACAGTGGCTCAAAAGACCTGGCGTCGCAAGAGCCGTTGGACGATTATCGCCACAACGACGCCGGCGAGGACAACGCCAACGGGAACCTGAAACAGGCGATCATGGGACGCGGGGTCGTCGTCGCCGTTAGCGACGGGCGATCCGACTTCGGCCCCGTGGGAGCGGATCTTCTACGGCGAATTCGACGGCCGTCGCAGATAGCGCGTGGTGGCCAAGATCATCGGTGAATAGCCAACGCTGCATCCGGTGTCGCGGCCCGCCGAATCTGTCACGGACCCTGGCGCTCCACCGCTGCCGAGCAGTGTAGAAGGGATCATTGACCCGGCCGCCTTCTAGAGGTAGCATGATCAGCCATGTTCCGGCAGCGACAGCTCGCTCCGCGTTTCGGCACGCATGGTTTGCGCGTGGCGTTGCTCCTGGCGGCGATGGTGCTGTCCGGCAACATTGCGATTGCCAGCCACGACGCATGCCACGGCGACTGTCACGACGATGCC
>JAUVGW010000201.1 GCA_030593565.1 Phycisphaerae bacterium
GTCGCAGCCGATGAAATGCATGGTTCTCTCCTTATGTGGAAACTGTTGACTCAAAAAACGTTTACCACGAGCTTAAGGAAACCCGCACCACCCGGCACGACCTCCGCTTCATAGTTTCAAACCTACAAGATGAACAAGGAATGGCCTCGGCCGTCGTCTCGCACCAAGCGAGGCCAAAAGTTTGCGGCAGTTTGCGGCAGTTCGCACTTTTCTGCTGCAAACGGGGGGGAAATCGACGCCGGGCGAAGCAACCAAGACCTGATGCGCGCCGAAAAAGAAAAAATTAATTCCTCCGTCTTCGACAAGACCGATCCCGACCTCCGCCGCCGAGGACGCCGGGCAGCCTGTAGGATGGGCAATCCTGCCCATCTGCTGACAGCCAAAAATGGTGGCGAGCTGTTATCTTCCCCCCAAGCCCGATACGCTGAACGAGATGTCAACAGACACCCGGCGATGGATCGACCTTCACCTTCATTCAACCGCGTCGGACGGAGAATATGCGCCGCGGGAGCTCGTGCGGATGGCCCGTGAGCGTGGGCTGTCGGCTGTGGCGTTGACCGACCATGACACGACCGCCGGGCTGGCCGAAGCGGCGCGGGCCGCTGAGGAGGTTGGTATCGAGTTTGTGACCGGCGTCGAGGTGGAGACAAAACACCGGCGGGGGACGCTGCACGTGCTGGGCTATGGGATTGACCCGGCGTCGGCCGTTCTCCAACGGGCGTTGGCCGGGCTCGTTGAGCGGCGGCACGAGCGAAACCGTAAGATCGTCGACCGGCTGGCCGGGTTGGGCGTCGCCATCGACTATGACAAGATCGTCGCCGCGACGCCTGGCGGCGTCGTGGGCCGGCCGCATCTTGCTTCGGCATTGGTGCGGTGCGGCGCGGTGGCCGACGCATCGCAGGCCTTTGCCCGGTACCTTGCCGAGGGGGCGGCGGCGTGGGTGCAGCGCGAGACGCTTTCCGCCGACGAGGCGATCGACGTGATCCGCGGCGCGGGCGGCGTCGCCAGCCTGGCGCATCCGTCGAAGCTCAGGTACGAGTCCAGCCTGGAACTCGAGACGCTGCTGCGCCGGCTGCGCGACGCCGGACTGACGGCCATCGAGGTTTACCATCCCGACCACAGAGACGGCCAAACGCGCGCGTATGTCGAGATGGCGTTGCGCTTAGACCTGGCGATGACGGGCGGGTCCGACTTCCACCACGCCAGGGGCGAGCCGATCGGCAAGATCGGGTTCGCGCGCGTTCGTGTTTCGTATGATCTGCTCGCACCCCTGCTTGATGGCCGTCGAAACACGCGCGCAACGTAACAGCGGATGACGTTTTGACGTTGCGGATTGCGCTGGTGCCACGGTGCGTTTTGCAGAGCAGATTCAGGACAACCGTAGCGCCCGACCGCCGTGTCGGACGTAGCATCATCATACAATCCACGGCCGACAGGGGCGTCGGCCGCTACGCAAGCAGGCAAGCCGCGATGGGCGTCTATGCGAATTCACCCGGCGGCAGGCCCTCGGCGACGTCTCGCAGGGCCTCCGTATCGACCAGCCGAAGATGGTGCGGGTCGGGCATCTCGATCAGGCCGGTATCTGCCAGCCGCCGCAGTGTCCGCGACAGCGTTTCGCTGGTCAGGTTGAGGTGACTCGCCAAGTCCTTCTTCATGACAGGCAGCGCGAAGCGATCCGCGCCTTCGGTCTTGTCGGAGCGAAGCAGATAGCCCGCAACCCGCCCGGTTGCGTCGCGAAGCACGATGTCCTCGAGCAACCCGACGAGTTGTCGAACCCACTGGCCCATTCCCTCCACGAACTGGAGACACAACTCGTGGTTGCTCCTCAGCGCGCGTCGGAAATGGTCGGCCTCAATGACCGCGCAGGTCACATCGTCCATCGCCTCGGCGAAGGCGGGGCAATCGAATCGGCTGATCACAGCCACCTCGGCGAAGGTCATGCCCGGCTCGGCGAAGTGCAGGACGTGCTCCTTTCCGCTCGGGGCGATCTTGTATACCCGCACGACCCCGCTGCCCACACAGTACAGGCCGGGGCACGCGTCGCCTTGGCGGAAGATCAGCGTCCCTTTCTTGAAGCGCGCGACCCTCGCCCCGGCACACAGCAGGGCGAGCGATTCATCCGTCAACGTCTTGAAAAGCGAACACTGCCGCAGTATCCCCGTTACGGAAAGTTCCATTGATGGTCTTCTTTCAATAAAAACTCGGACGCTTGACCCAGATCAAGGCCCTGCGGATGGATCTGCCCGATCCTATAGTCCATGGAACACGCGGAGCGCCGTGCCCGCTCCACCCGGCAGCCCATGAAGCTCGGGAGTCCAATCGATGCAACGCGAGATTGTAATCATCGACGAGGAACTATGCGACGGCTGCGGCCTGTGCGTGCCCGCCTGTCACGAAGGCGCCCTGAAGATCATCGACGGCAAGGCACGCCTGATCGCCGATCGGCTTTGCGACGGCCTGGGCGACTGCCTCGGAGAATGTCCGCAAGGTGCCATCAAGGTGGAGCGCCGCCCAGCGGAAGCATTCGACAAGGATGCCGTCCAGGTGCACCTTCAGGCAGGTGGCGGGGCGGCAGATCAACCGACTGCCGCGGCGTGCCCCACCGACACAGCCAAGCCCTCGGCACCTGCCGGTGGTTCCCAGTTTGCCGGTTGCCCGGGCAGCAAATTCGCGGCATTCTCGAAGAAAGCTACCGGCGAGACGCCGATGCTCCCCATGCCGGATCGGACCGGCTGCCCCGGCGCTGCGGGCGTGGCCAATGATCAGGTCAATGAGGCGTCGGCGTTGACCCATTGGCCCGTGCAATTGCACCTCCTGCCGCCGACGGCACCGGTGCTGCGCGGCGCGCAGTTGCTCGTGGCGGCGGACTGTGTACCGGTCGCCTACGCGGATTTTCAATCGAAGCTGTTGCACGGCCGCGCGATTGTGATCGCCTGCCCCAAACTGGACGACACGAGCGGTTATGTGGAGAAGCTCGCCGCGATGATCCGCGAGAATGACCTGAAGGACATCACGGTGGCAAGGATGGAAGTTCCCTGTTGTGCGGGTATACTCAATGCCGTACTGGAAGCCCGGCGGCTGGCCGACAGTGACGTACCGGTGGAAGACGTGGTGATCGGCGTGCAGGGCCGGCTCGTCACAAAGCGACCGATGCCCGTGGCGCCCGTAAACGAATAACAACGGTAAGCCTTTCGACGATCTGGTAAACGCGAAACGGAGATATCTCAATGTTCTGCAATCAATGTGAACAGACGGCCCACGGCACGGCTTGCGTGGACACGGGCGTGTGCGGCAAGGACCCCGACATGCAATCCTTGCAGGAGATCCTGCTCTATGGCCTCAAGGGCATGGCGTCGTATGCTCACCACGCGCGGCGGCTCGGGATGGTTGACGAGGAGGTCAACGCGTTTATGGAGGAGGCGCTCTTCGCCACCGTCACGAACGTCAACTTCGACATGGGAAGCCTGTTCGAGTTGGTGCTCGAGTGTGGGCGGAAGAACCTGCGCGTCATGGAGATGCTCGACGCCGGACACGTGAAGCGATTCGGCGCCCCCTCCCCCACGACCATGTTCGAAGGCACCAAGGCCGGACCGGGCATCCTGGTTACGGGGCACGACATGGTCGACCTCGACGACCTGCTGAAGCAAACCGAGGGCACGGGCATCAACGTGTACACGCATGGCGAGATGATGCCGGCCCACATGTACCCGGAACTCCGCAAGTACAAGCATCTGGTCGGCCATTTCGGCGGAGCCTGGCAGAAACAGAAGACCGAATTCACGAAATTCACCGGCCCCGTGCTGGCCACGACAAACTGCGTGCTGATCCCGCGCGAAGACTACAAGGACCGCCTGTTCACAACCCGCGTCACCGCGGTGCCCGGCGCGACCAGGCTGACGAACAACGACTTCTCGGCCGTGATCGAGTGCGCGAAGAAGTGCCGGCCGCTACCGGACGCGCCCGTCAAGGAATCGACGGTCGGATTCCATCACTCGGTGATCCTGGGCTTGGCCGACAAGATCATCGCGGCGGTCAAGGCGGGCAAGATCAAGCACTTCTTCCTGATCGGCGGCTGCGACGGGGCCGAGCCGGGACGCAACTACTTCTCGGATTTCGCGGCCGGCACGCCGAAGGACACGATCGTCCTGACGCTCGGCTGCGGCAAGTACCGCATCCGCGACAACGACTTCGGTACGATCGAGCTTGACGGCGTCGGTCCGATCCCGAGGTTGCTCGACATGGGGCAGTGCAACGATTCCTTCGGTGCGATTCAAGTCGCGGTCGCCTTGGCGAAGGCCTTTGACTGCGGCGTCAACGACCTTCCGCTGACGATCGTCCTGTCGTGGTTCGAGCAGAAGGCGGTCGCGGTGCTGCTGACCCTACTGGCCCTGGACGTCAAGGGAATCCGCATCGGTCCGGCCGCCCCGGCGTTCATCTCGCCGGCGGTCTTCAAGATCTTGCAGGACAAGTACGACCTGAAGCTCACGGGCAAAGACCCCGCTGCAGACTTGCAGGCGGCCATGGCGGGCTAGCGCACTGTCGTAGCTAAAATGATGGGTGCCACTGGCGGCTTGCCCGCCAGTGTTCACGGGCAGACAAGCTGCCCGTGGCACCCAACCGGGTCCATCAATTGACGGGGCTCCATTGTCTCTGTGGCACCGGCGTCTCGCCGGTGGGATCACAGGCGGGACGCCTGCGCCACAGACATTCAGGACAGGATGACCCACAGAAAAAACTGTGATCGGTCACCAGCGCACTGCCACACATGAATCTGTGGGTAGCGTCGGCCCCCCGTGGCCGACGTAAAATGTGGAGTGGTTCCTCCTCGTATTCGTCGGCCGCAGGGGGCCGATGCTACATTCGGCGTCGCAGCCCGCCGAATCTGTCATGGACCCCCGTTTGGTGGTACGTAAGATTGCGCGCACATTGGTCGATATAGAGCGTATAATAGAATGGGAGACCGTCCGACGGCGGCCGTCAATCGACGACGACATTTTGGGGAGGTCCAACGATGCCGAGCATACCATCTCCGAGAGACTTTCCGTTTTCCGTCCAGGACATCCGTAGCGAGTTCGACCGGCTGCTGGACCGTGTTTGGCACGTCGGACTCAACACGGCGCCGCTTGACGGGCAGGACTGGGCACCGTGCCTGGACGTTCATAATGAACCGAACCGGTATCGGGTTCGAGTCGAGATTCCCGGCATCGGCGCGGATGATGTCGAGGTGTCGATTCTGGACAATAAGCTGAACATCAAGGGCACCAAGGCGCCGCCCCCCAAGGCCGGTGAGGACTGCACGCTGCTTCGATCGGAATGCCGCTACGGCGGTTTCTCCCGAACCTATGAGTTGCCGGGGGCCGTTCGTGAAGAGGATGTGGCGGCGTCATTCAGGAACGGCGTGTTGGAAATCACGATCCCCAAGACGCCGGAGGTTGCCGGGCGCAAGGTGAAGGTCCAGAGCGGCGACTGATCCCGGCGTTTGACTGCTCAGATGTGCTTTGCGGGGGCCGATGGCGCGCGAAAAGAACGGCGACATCGGCGTAAGAACTGGCAGGCTCAGCGACGGGGCGCTTGTGCCGGAAACTGGAGACAGCGGTAGGCCGTGCGGGCTACTTCGAGGCTTGTCTGGTCTTCAAGGCGAGTTGCTTGGCCTTGAGCCGGGCTCTCCGTTTCTTGTGTTTGATCTTCGCGAGCTTGGCTTTCTTAAACATGTGAGATGTCCTCGGATAGTTGTTGTTCCGCTTCCGGCGCCGCAAGAACGCCAGCATAGACCGATTGTGCTGCCGATGCAAGCCATCTCGATCTTTGTGCGTTGCGGAGTTGGGCGTGGATTCGTAACATGAGCCCACTGGCAACGGAGCGTGATGCCACGGGTCGATTTGCGAGAATCATGATACGCCGAACCGTGCTGTTTTCCGGCCGCGTGCAAGGGGTCGGCTTTCGTTATACAACTTGCCGCATCGCGGCCCGCTTCGCTGTGACGGGTTATGTCCGCAATCTGGCCGATGGGCGTGTGGAGGCCGTCGCCGAAGGCGATGAGGCGGAAATCGAGCGATTCGTCCGGGCCGTCGGTGATGACATGGCAGGCTATGTTCGCGACATCCAGACGTGCGAAGCCGATGCAACCGGCGAATTCGCCGATTTTGACGTACGCTTTTAGTGCTCTGCCGCAGTTGTTTCGACGGGTTTCCTAGGAGCCTGAACGTGTGCCACAGGCAAACGTGAAATGCCATAGCCTGCACGGCAGGGCAATCGCAAGAATGGCCGGGCGGTGGTCCTTGCAGCGGTTTGCGCGCTCGTGTACCGGCCTACCCCCGTGTCGGCCGTCGTAACACGTTGGTGTTCTACGGCCCACACGGGGGTCGGCCGCTACATCCGCCATTCTTGCGATTGCCTTGGCCTGCACGGGGGCGGAAGCGCTCTGGCATTGGAATCCGTGACGTGGTATGCTGAAGTTGTCGGGAGGCACGTTGACCCCGGAGGGGGAATGTTGGCAAGGCGGACGGTGCCGCACACTGTCTATGTTCGGACCGACCCATACCCGATTGAAGTTCGACGGGGCCGAGGGACGAAAGTCATCTTCCGCCGGCGCAGCGGCGTTTGTCTTTGTGTGAGGTCGCCTGTACCTCCGACGCCGCCGGCCGGTGTTCCAAACACGGAGTGATTAGAGCCTGACTCCGGAACTACTCCGCGTCTTGCGCGCATCTTCGGGCGATGCTGGAGACCGGGCAAGACGTGTGACAATTGATGATTGGGGATTGACGATTGGTCGGTCAGCCGTTCATCACCGATGGCTAAATGGACGCGGCTGAAGGCCGCCTTGGGGAATAATATTCATGAGTAATGCCGAAACCGTTGTGACCGGCACGCTGGAACTCAACGAGAACGGGCCGGGCATTCTGCGTGACCCGAAGCGAAACTTCGGACTGACGCCGCCGGGGCCGCAGGTGCCTCGGGAACTGGTCGGGAAGCTGCGCCTTCGAGGTGGAGAGACCATCCAAGCGGCGTGTCGCCGCGGCAAGAAGGGACAGCTCGTCGTTACACGCATCGAGTCAATCGGGGGTCTTTCCTGCGACGCCTATGCTGGATTGACGCCGTTTGAGGACCTGCCCGTCGTTCACCCGGAGGAGGCCGTGCGTTTCGAGACGCCCGACGGACCGCCCGTCACGCGCATCGTCGATCTGCTCACGCCGATCGGCAAGGGCCAACGCGGATTGATCGTCTCCCCACCTCGCACGGGCAAGACGGTCCTGTTGCGGCAACTCGCGGAGGGCGTGCGTGTCAACCATCCTAAAACGTTTTTGATGATGCTCCTGGTCGACGAGCGGCCGGAGGAAGTCACGGAGATGCGGCGTCTGCTGGACCCGGACCGTCAGGGTTGGGCGGAGGGCATGCCCGAGGTCGTGTACTCGAACAACGACCAGGAAGCCAAAAATCACGCTCGCATCGCGAAGCTGATGATCGCCCGGGCAAAGCGCCAGGTCGAAGCCGGAAAGGACGTGTTGATCCTGCTGGATTCGTTGACGCGGATGGGCCGTGCGTTCAACAACCTCGTCGGTTCGAGCGGTCGGACGATGACCGGCGGTCTCGACATTCGCGCGCTGGAGCAGCCCAAGCAGATGTTCGGCGCCGCCCGAAAAATCGAGAACGGCGGCAGCCTGACCATCATCGCCTCGGTCCTCGTGGAAACGGGCAGCCGTATGGACGACTTCATCTTCCAGGAGTTCAAGGGCACCGGCAACATGGAACTCGTATTGTCGCGCGACCTGGCGAATCTCCGCATCTGGCCCGCCATGAACCTGACGGAATCCGGCACGCGCAAGGAGGAACTGCTCCTGGGCGAAGACACGTGCAAAAAAATGGCCCGACTGCGACGTCGGCTGCTATCGATGTCGCCCCAACGCCAAATCGAAACGATGCTCGAAGAACTCAAGAAACAGCCGACCAATAAGGCGTTTCTCGCCCATCTCGCATCATGAAAAAGCCCCCGACCTCGAGTGGGGCGTCACATTCTTTCTGAAAGAAAGTACGTGTTTACCCGTGGAAAAGGAACTTCAAGGTATTCCCACTCGTTACCCATGCCACCCCGTCTGAACGCAAAACATGTACGAAAGAAAGGGTGGGCGGCTGCCGTGTAGCGGATACCCACCCTTTGCTTCGCAAAGGACGGGGCACCCACCGCAACATCGTTCAGTGCGAAACCTCACCGCGAATACGGTCGATGATGGCGGATGTGCTGAGGCCTTCGACGAGCGGCGTCAGGAGCACCTTGCCGCCGCCGGCCTCGACGATGTCCTGACCGACGACGGTCTTACCTTCCCAATCGCGGCCCTTGACGAGCACATCCGGCCGGATTGCCTCGATGAGCGCCTGCGGCGTGTCGTCGTCGAAGATCACTACGTAATCGACATTTGCCAAGGCCGCCATCACGGTGGCGCGGTCATCCTGCCCGATGATCGGGCGATCGTCGCCCTTGGAGAGCCGTCTGACCGAGGCGTCGGAGTTCAGGCCGACGACGAGAATGTCGGTGTGTTGCCTGCACAACGCGAAGTTTGCCACGTGCCCCGCGTGCAGTAAGTCGAAGCAGCCGTTGGTGAATGCGACAGTCTGGCGTTGCTTTCGACGCCGGGCGAGCTCCGGCAGCAGTTGATCGAGCGTGCGGACCTTGCCGAGCGTTCTGTGGTTTTCGAGCAGGATCTCGCCGATGACCTCGTCCCGCGTGATCGGCACGCAGCCGAACTTCTCAACTTCCAGTCCGCCGGCGACGTTCGCCAGGGCGCACGCCTCGCGTAGGTCGCCGCCGCTTGCCACAGCCACCGCGAGGGCGGCGAGGACTTCGTCTCCGGCGCCGGTGACGTCGTACACGTCGCGCGACTTCGTCGGGATGTGCTCGAAGCCGGCGTCCGGCCCGATCAGGGCCGCGCCGTCGGCATCGAGCGTCACGCATACATTCTCGGCGTGGCACGCCGCGAGAATCGCCTGGGCCGATTCGCGGACGGCATCGAGGCTACGGAGTCGCAGGCCCGTGAGTTTCTCCGTTTCGGTTCGGTTTGGCGTCACCACGGTCGCGCCGGCATAGCGGCGGTAGTCTGTCGTGCTGGCGGGATCCACGAGGACGGGCAGCTTGCGCCGGCCGGCCGCCTTGATCACGGCCTGCGCCAATCGCGGCGTGACGACGCCTTTGTTGTAGTCCTCGATGCAGACGGCATGGCACTCGTCGAGATGGCGGTCGATTTCGGCAAGCATCGCATCTGCCGTGGCATCGTCCACAGGGGTCGCGGACTCGTCATCGATCCGGATGAGCTGTTGCCGGTGGCGGTGTTGTGCCAGACCGACGAGCCGTGTCTTGACGGTCGTCGGCCGTCCCGGGATGGAAACAAGGCCGCCCGCGTCCGCGCCGACCCCCGTAAGCAACGTCCGCATGATGTCCGCCGTGGTGTCCTCGCCGACAATCCCGACGCACACCGCACTTGCGCCCAGCGCGG
>JAUVGW010000358.1 GCA_030593565.1 Phycisphaerae bacterium
ACAAGCTTCTCCAATCGTGCATGGCTTCTCCTTCCTGCCCCACGCGGGCCTTCCCAGAGGGAGGAGCCTATGAATACACCACGGATCGGTCGAACCTCTTCTGGTCCACGGCCAGAGGCCGGGGTTTTAGGGAAACAATAACATGACCGATTGTGCCGCTTGGCTGGTCTGCTGGCTTGCCGTTTGGCGGATCAATCGTTCACGTTATTCCTGCGCGACTCCAAAGCTCTTTTCTGACACGTCTCTGTGATCTCTGCGTGCTCTGTGGTGAATCATCCGGGTTAGCCAACCGGCTTGATGTGGAACAACGCCTGCCCGAAGCTCACCTCCGCGGCATCCTCAGCCAGGATCTTTGCGACCTGCCCCTTCTCCGCGAAGCCCGGCCCCTGATAGGTGATCTGGTAGAAGCACTTCATAATCTCGACCAAACCCAGAACACTACCCGGTGTCACTTCGGCGCCGACCTCGACATACGCCGGCGAGTCCGGTGACGCGCGCCGATAGAAAATGCCGTCAGACGGTGCCGGAACCGTCATCAGATCCGCGGCAGCGGCGCTGCCGTCGGACTGCCCGGCTACGGCTCGTCCGCTAGCGTCGCCGGTCCCACCTTCCAACGCCCTCGGATCCAGCCTCGCGAGGGACTCACCATAAGCGACGGGCGTGTAACTGTTGGGAATGAAGACCTCGGCCACACGGCCATGTACGTTGCGAGGCAGCCGCAACACGTAGCGCTCGTTCAGGATCTTCATCGTGATCACGCGATCAAACGGATTCAGGAAGATCCCGACTTGCGGCGCCCCATCCGCCATCCCCACCACAGGCGATGTCACGAGCAACATCTCGGGATGGTCCTCGTCATCTCGCACCTTCGCTATCAGCGTCTTCTCAGCCATGTCACCTCCGCGAGATCAAGAACGCCCAAATACACCTGTGCCACCGCCGGGGTGGCATGGGTAACGAGTGGAGCACCCCGCAGGGTGCCCCACTCGTTACCCGTGGGAACACCTCAAGTTTCCTTCCCCACGGGTAAGCTCCGCCGCTTAGCGAGGCTCCGCTAACCCATGCCACCCCATCTAAACACGTATGACGCCGGTGCCACAGCAGTGTTCTTTCGCGTGGCTCAAGCAGCACGAATCGAGGATTGCACGCACGCTCACAATCCCCAATCAACAATCAACAATCGTCAATCGTCAATCATCAATATCAATGGTCCACCAACACGCTCAAATCATGCATCGACCAGATCCGGGGATTCTTGACCCGTCGATACCCATGCGTCTGGTAGCACATCTCAACAAGCGTCATCAGATAGTCACGCAACTCCGGCACAGGCACAATCTCGTCCGTGTCCATCTGTCGCGCGGCCTTGTACGGGTCCATGTCGGCCTCGATGCGACCTTCGACGCCCTTCATGCCCGCCTCGATCTTCGCTATCTCCTCCGGGTCTTTCGTCGTGATCTGGAAGTTGTCGTCCAGTTTCGTGCGGAACGCGCCGATCGCCAACGTCCGCCCCTCCATCACCGCCAGGCGCGTCAACGGCGTGGAAAGCTGCACGAACGGTTCGTACGGCAGTCCGGTCATGGCGTAGTAGCCCGCACCGGACGCCTTCCGCAACAGCACCGTCATCATCGGCACCGTATTCGTCGAGTTGGTGTACAACAGGTTTGACCCATAGCCTAGCAAACCATGCTTCTCCGCCTCGACGCCGATATCAAAGCCGGAAATATCCTGCAACCAGATGATCGGAATGCCGTCCGAATCGCACGACCTGGAAAACTGGGAAATCTTCGCGATGCCCTCACGATACAGCAGACCGCCCGCACGCGTACGGTCCTTCAACTCCGGATGCCGCGTCAACTGCTGGTTGTTCGCGATGATGCCGACATACAGACCGTTGATGCGCGCGATGCCGGTGACCATCTCCTCGCCCGTATGGGGCAGCAGCTCCCAAAACAACGAGCTATCCACCAGCCGCGCGATGACCTCGCGGACGTCATACACCACGCGATGGTCCACCGGCAGCAGGCCGTTCAACTCCGTCGGCGAAAACCTCGGCTCCGACGGCGTGAAACCGTGGCGGTAGTACGCCGCCGCGCTGTTGGGCAGTTCCTCGACAATCTGGCGAATCCGCCGAATCATCGCCTCGTCATCGGGCACGCGCTCGTCGGCACAGTTCGACAGATGCACGTGGACATCCGGCCCGCCGATGGTCAATGACGTGATCTTCTGCGCCTTGGCGCCCTTCACGAGCGCGGCGCCGGCAATGACCATGTAGGCCTGCTCGCTCATGATCAACCGGTCCGAAATGATCGGCATATAGCCGCCGCCCGCGATGCAATCGCCCAGCACCCCGGCAATCTGCGGCACCCCGCTGGCCGATAGCAGCGAATTCACCTTGAAGATATATCCCGCCCCCGTCCTGCCTGGGAATGTGTGTGATTGTTCTGGCAGGTTCAGGCCGGAACAGTCAACAAGGTAAATCACCGGAACCTTCAGCCGCAGACCCACCTCCTGCGCCCGCTCGATCTTCTCCGGCGTCATCGGCCACCACGATCCCGAGGCGACCGTGTTGTCATTCGCAATAACGACCGTCAACCGCCCGTGGATACGGACAAAGGCCGTAATCACCCCGGCCGAAGGCGAGGTCCGCGGCGGATCACCAAATTCGAGTCCGTAATTGACAAACGTATTAATCGGGAAGACCGTCGTCCCCGGGTCCTTCAGAATCTCGATACGTTCCCAGCTAGTCAGCTTGCCCTTGGCATGGACGCGATCAACATACTTCGGACCCCATCCCGCGCGCACTTCCTCCCGGCGCTGCAAAACGCGATCATTCAACTCGCGCATGCGCTCGACATTGTCGGCATACGCCTTTTCATCCATCACATCTTCAACGGCAGTGCCAATGGGATGGAGAATGACCTTTGCCATGAACAAAACCCCTTACTCAGAAGGATGAAGGATGAAAAAACGCACACCTTCACGGTTTCGTGCCTTATCGCTTCCCTTTTGCCTTGCCTTTGCGCTTGGTGATTTTCACACATGTCGTCAGTATCGCAGTCAATTCGTCCGCTTCCTTCATCAGTTCCTTCATCCGGTCGCCGGCGAATATCCCAGACTCCACGACGAGTTCCATCCAGTACACGGCCTCTTCCAACTCTTGAAGACCACCTTCTAGTTTGCTGATGAACTCGGCGTTCGACCAACTTCGCATGCCCTCGCGGAAATGGGCGCCGACCGACGTACCACTGCGCAGAAGCTGCTCACCAATCACCCGTGCAACCGTCGTCTTCGGAAGCCAAGAATACAGCCTGATGATCCGCAGCGCGAACGCCTTGGGTCTCACCGTCAGATCAACAGGTGCACCATGTGGCGCATTGCCCATTCTGATTCATCCTTCATCCTTCATCCTTCAAGCAACAGACTTTCAATAAATCCCGTGTCGTAGATTCCTGCAGCAAACTCCGCGTTTTGCATAATCTTCAAATGTACCGGAATCGTCGTCTTCACTCCCTCAACGTGGAAGGCCTCAAGCGCCTTAATCATGCCTTCTCGCGCGGCATCGCGGTCTTCCCCCCACACGATCAGTTTCGCGATCATCGAATCGTAATAGACCGGAATGCGGTAGCCGGGCCGCACGTGCGAATCGACCCGCACCTTCACGCCCGGTATCTCGTCAGGCGGAACGAAACCCGTCACCTCGCCGGGCGAAGGCTTGAAATCATCGAACGGATCCTCGGCATTGATCCGGCATTCGATCGAATGCCCCCGCATCTTGATGTCCTCCTGCGAAAATGACAGCGTCTCGTTCGCCGCCACGCGAATCTGCTCCGTCACGAGGTCACGCCCGACGACCTGCTCCGTCACCGGATGCTCCACCTGGAGCCGCGCGTTGACCTCCATGAAGAATATCTGCCCGTCCGAATCGCGGAAGAACTCGACGGTACCGGCATTGCGGTACCCGATCTCGCGCAGCACATGACGCAGCTTCTCACCCAGCTCCTGCCGCAACTCCGGCGTCATGACAGGCGACGGCGATTCCTCAACCAGCTTCTGATGTCGCCGCTGCGCCGAACACTCACGCTCGCCCAGGTGCACGACGTTGCCGAAGGCGTCCGCCATCACCTGAAACTCGATGTGTCGACCGTCGATGATGTATTTTTCCAAGTACAGCCCGGCATTGCCAAATGCCTTCTCCGACTCGAGCGACGCCTCGCCGTACTTCTGCGCGAAGTCTCCCGCCGCGTCCACGCGCCGCATCCCGCGACCGCCCCCCCCCGCCGGCGCCGTGAGCCCCCCCGGCAAACCGAGGCCCGCGGCCCGCGCTAGGCCCTCCTCGATGGACGACAACGTGCCGCGCGAGCCCGGAATCACCGGCAACCCCCCCGTCCGCATTGTCTCCCGGGCCGTCGCCTTATCACCCATCGACCGAATCGCACCGGCCCGCGGACCGATGAACGTCATCTTGGCCTGCTCGCAAAGCTCGGCAAACAGCGCGTTCTCCGCGAGAAAGCCATAGCCAGGATGGACCGCACAGCAGCCGGTCTGATCGGCCGCCTGGATCAGCGCTTGCATGTTCAGGTAGCTCTCCGCGCTCTTGGCCGGGCCGATGCAGACCTTCACATCGGCCTCGCCCAGATGCGGCGATTGCGCGTCGGCCTCCGAATAAACGGCAACCGTCTCAACGCCAAGCGGCCTGCACGCACGAATCACCCGCAAGGCAATCTCACCACGGTTGGCAATCAGGATACGTTTGAACATAGGTTTAAGGATTCAAGGGGTTAAGGGTTCAAGGGTTCGACGTTCTGAAGCGCACTTCTTCGAGGTTTCAGCTAAACGACACGCGCTGGTTTTTCATCCTTCATCCTTCATCCTTTCTTCGCCTGCCCACCGCGGTTTCCGCTTATCAAGAAACGCGTTCATCCCCTCCTGGCCTTCGTCGCTCATCCGCAGCTTCGAAATCACCTCAGCCGTGTACGGACCGTTATCCTGAATCGACCGCTCCGCAACCTCGCGAATCAACGTCTTCGAGACGGCCAACGCTTCCGGGCCGCCGGTCAGGATCATCTTGATCTTCTCGTCCACGGCGGCATCGAGCCGATCCGCCGGAACAGCCGCATTCACCAGGCCCATCTCCGCCGCACGAACAGCCGAAAACCGCTCGCCCGTCAGGAAATATTCGCGGAGGTTCTTCTCGCCCATCCGCTTGAGCAGATAGGGCGAAATCGCCGCCGGTGTCAGGCCCAGCTTCGTCTCGGAAAACGCGAACACTGCTTCTTCGGACGCGATCGCGATGTCACAAACCGCCACGACGCCCGTGCCGCCCCCAATGGCCGGCCCATTGATGCGGCCGATCACCG
>JAUVGW010000095.1 GCA_030593565.1 Phycisphaerae bacterium
GTTTAGGCGGCATTGCTCCGAAGGGTCCAACGGGTGCCACTGGCGGCTTGTCCGCCAGTGCCTCAACAGATAGCGCCCTACACGGACACTGGCAGGCAAGCTGCCAGTGGCACCCCGCCGCCGATTGTGTCATGGACCCTCCTGTGATCAACGCCGTCAGGTAGGTGGGTGGCACTGTCAAGCAAAACACGGATATGTGCTTGGCCGGGGTGGTATGGGTAACGAGTGGGCCACCCTTCTGGGTGGCCCACTCATTACCCGTGGGAACACGTTGAGGTTCCTTTCCCACGGGTAAGCTCCACCGCTCAACGCGGCTCCGCTAACCCATGCCACCCCGTTTGAACGCTCAACACGCACTCGCTCGACATGACCACCCAACCGCCGATTGTCATCGCCGTTTGGCGCGGCGCTTGCGACTTGTTTTTGTGGGACGCGCCCGCTTCTTGGCTGGCGTCACCTTGCCAGCCACCTTCGCCTTGCCGGTCGCCTTCGCCTTGCCCGCCACCTTCACTTTCTTGCCGGCTCTTGTTTTCTTACCGGCGGCCTTTGCCTTTTTGCCGAGTCTTGCTTTCTTGCCAAGCTTTGTTTTCTCGCGGGCCTCGGACCCGGGAGCGAGCATCAGATTCAACTGGCGTGACGCCAAATCCACCTCGGCGATCTGCACCTCCACACGGCTGCCCATCGCAAATGTCCGGCGGCTGCGCTCGCCGACGACGCGGCCCGATTTCACGTCCACGTCCCACCAGTCGTCGCCAAGGCCCTCGTATCGCAGCAGCCCGTCGATCAGGTAGCGTGGGTGTTGCACGAACATGCCGAAGTTCGTCACCCCCGTAATCACGCCCTCGAACACGTCGCCGACATGCTCCGACAGCAGTTGCAGCACCTTCAGCGTCTTTAGTTCCCGCTCCGCGCTTTCGGCCCGTCGAGACGCATAGGACAGGCGGCGGCCCGCCTCGATCAGCTCCTCCTCGCTCGGCACGCCCGACTGACGGGCTCGCCTCCGCGACTTCAGCGCACCTTGAAGGTGCATTTCCAGAAGGCGATGGACCATCAAGTCCGGATACCGGCGAATCGGGCTGGTGAAATGGCCGTAGCACTTGCTGGCGAGCGCGAAATGTCCTGTGTCCTCCGGCGAATACTCCGCGGCCTGCATCGACTTGAGCACCGCCAGATTCACGGCGTATGATTCGGGACGGCCTCGCAATGATCCGAGCAACACCTGCAACCCCTTCGACGTCAACTCACGCGGCACAGCCAAGCCCGACGCCTTCAGAAAACGCGCCATTGCCTCGAGCGCGGCGTCGTCCGGCTCCGGATGAATGCGACGGAGGAACGGCACGTCCAGGCCGCGCAGCAGCCGGGCAACGGCCTCATTCGCCTCGACCATGAACATCTCGATGATCGTATGGCTGAAACTCGTGTCGGCCGGTACGGCATCGATCACCCGCCCCGCCTCGTCGAGGATGATCTCGACCTCCGGCAGGTCCAGCACGACCATACCGTCATCCAGGCGGCGCTGCCGGATCGCACGAGCGAGTTTGTCCATGCGCCGGACCAGCTCGAGCACGACCTTCCGATGTCGGCCCTTCTTGCCTTCCAGGATCGCCGTCGCCTGTTTGTAGGTCAGTCGCTTCGCCGACCGGATCACCGTGTTCGCAAAACGCGCACCGGCGACGCGGCCCTGCTCGTCGTAGCGGATGAACGCGCTCTTGCACAGTCGCGGTTCACCTTCCTGAAGACTGCACACGCCGTTCGACAGCACCTCGGGCAGCATCGGTATGACGTGGCCCGGAAAATAGACGCTTGTACCCCGCGTTCGGGCCTCCTCGTCCAACGCCCCGTCCTCCAGAATGAACGACGAGACGTCGGCAATGTGAACGCCGAGCTCCCAGACCGCCGGGCCGGCGGTCTTACCGCGGCCTCGTTTTTTCTTCTTGCCGATTCCGGCCGCGCCCGTAGCGCCATCCAATCTAACGAGCGTGATCGCGTCGTCGAAATCCTTCGCGTCGTCAGGGTCGATCGTGATCGTCGTCAACCCCGACAGATCTTCTCGCTCCGTCAGCGCCGCGTCCGCATCGAATCCGGCCACCGATGCGCGCGCGTCCGCCAGAACATCGTCCGGGAACGCCTCGGGAAGGTGATACTGCCTGATGATGCTCAGCAGATCGACGCCCGGCTGCCCCGACTTGCCGAGCCGTTCGACAATGACGCCCTTGGCCGGTCGGCCTTCGCTCGGATAGCGCACGACCTCGACGACGACTTGATCGCCCGCCCGGGCCGACTTCGCGCCGACGTCGCCCACCAGGATCGGCACGTGCAGCGTGTTACCGTCCGGCTGCACGAACCAGATCCCCCCCTCCCGGCGAAGCTGCCCCACGAACCGACTGTTGCCACGCTCGATGACCTTGACGATCCGCCCGCCGAACGCCGCCTTGCCGCCGCGCTTCCCGCGCGGGATCACCCGGCACAGGACCTTGTCGCCCGTCACGGCATCCAACGCGGCCCCCGCCGGAATATACAAATCTCCATGCACCGTCGGCTCGTCGGGAACCACAAACCCGAAGCCGCGTGGATTCGCCCGATAGGTCCCGACGACCTGACCGCGCGGAGATGGCAGCATCACGGCATTGCCCGTCCCCAGGAGCACGCGGCCGACTCGCCGGAGCGCGTCGACCGCGTCGTGGAAATCTCCATTTTCGGCGTCCGCGATGCCCATTGCGTGGGCAAGGCGCTGCGCCTTCATGGGACGGTATTCAGGGCGTTTCAGATAATCGAGGATGCGTTCAGAAAAACGTCTTGGCATAAGCGTTCACCTGTTGCGGCCGGAGCCGCGAGCGACGACCATGGCACACACGGAAGTCAAGTAATCAACCTGAAGGACACGAACATGGACGACATCATCGCTCACGCCCGCGAATTGGGCAAGAAAATCGCCGCCCACCCTCGTTGCGCCGACTTCATGGTGGCGGCCAGGGCCGTCGCCGCCGACAAGGAAGCCCAAGAAATCCTCAAGGCATACCAGGATCAAGCCGGGAAGATGCAGGAACTCGGCTCTTCAGGCAAGCCGATCGAGGTGGACGACAAACACAAGCTCGCCGAATGCCAGGCCAAGGTTGCCTCCCACGAGAAGCTCAAGGAGATGATGAAGCATCAGGCCAACTACGTCGAGATGATGAATCGTGTCAGCCAGGCCATCGACGAAGCCTCCCAGGCAGCCGCCCAAGACGCGCCGGCCTGATCACAGACCCGACGCACAAGAGCCCCCGACCCAGCGAGCCGGCTCGTCTCGAGCCGGTCTTCCTGTCGGGGGGTTCGTTCCGGCAATCATTCGACTACCTCCCCCGGGTCAAGTACGCGTATAGCGTCCTCCCGGTGTGGCACGGACAAGGATCGCCCGTCCAGCAGGCTACGATTCAACCGATCAGGCCTGACGGGCGATCCTTGTCCGTGTTCGATCGCCGATGGGCATCGGAGCCGGCTCGTCTCGAGCCGGGCCGGGGCGACACGCCCCGGCTCCGAATCAACGTCGCTTCGTCTCACCGGTTTGTCCGTGTCGCCCCTCCGGCACCACAGGCAAACGTGAAATACCCTATCGACCTCCGAAGGTCGCCTTGATCCCGCGATCTGACGCCAACGCGTCGATGGCGTCGGTAGGCGTGCATCGCCCGTCGCCGTCGAGGATGACCGACGTCAAGTGGCGGCGCATCGCACGGCTCATCACATGCCAATCAGACGTGATCGGCTGTCGCCTCGCCTCACGCATCGCCGTAACGAAGGCCGATGCCGCCGAGTCGACGCCTCCGCTCTCACGGATGTACACGTCTGCGCATGCGCGTCGGGCCGGAATCGCACGCTGGTGTGCCGCGAAGATCGACTGCGCCTCCGTCGTCAGCACGAAGCGGGCGAATCGCCACGCGCCCGTCCGCCGCGCCGCCGGTGCCTTTGCATAGATGCACAAGGCATCCCACGTCACACGCGTCTGCGAGCCTCCCGGACCACGGGGAATGTCCACGACACAGTAACGGTCGCGCAGACGCGTTTCGCGCAGAAACGCCTGAAACCACGGCCCGTTTACGCACATCGCCACGCGGCCCGACAGAAAGGCCGTGTCGGAGTTTTGCCCCGCATACTCGATCGGCATCGGCGTTACGCCCCACCGATGCCGTAGATTAGCGTACATCTCGAATGACGCGACCGCCTCGGGACCCCGCAATGTCCACCGCGTCCGCTGTTCATTCAGCAGGGCGGCGCCCTGTGACCAAATGAACGGTAAGTAGTACACCCAATGCGGCTGCAACAGCCCAAACTGATCCGTCCGACCATCGCCGTTGTCATCGAAGGTCAGCCGCCGGCACAACGCGACGAATTCATCCAGCGTCCAACCATCCCGCGGCGGCTCGATCGGTTCGTCGTGGAACCGGCCGGCCCGCTCGAAGGCATCTAGGTTGCAGTAGATCAAAACGTTCCCGCCCATGATGGGCAGACCCCGGAGCGATCCTTCGTGCTGAAACGACGAGACCGCGCTGGGCCAGCAATCGTCCAGACGCGCCCGTGTCGCTGGGGCCTCAGCCAGCAACGGCGTCAAATCCATGAATTGCTCGTCGGCGTAACGTGGAAATGGTTCATCCTGGAACATGATGACGTCCGGAGCGGTTTCCGCGACGAATTGCTGGTCCATTTTCGTGCTGTACCCGGACAAGGGCAGCCATTCGCGTTTCACCCGGGCGCCGGGGTGCCGCGACTCGAAGGCGGCAACCACTTCGCCCCACATGCCATGGTCGTCAAAGCCTCCCCAATAGCAGAAACGTATCAAATCGTTGGACGGCGCCGCGCCAACATGGCGTCTGACGGTATCAGCGAACAGCCAATAGCCAGCCGTGGCCAAAATGACCACCAGCCCCGCCGATCGAAGGATTCGGCTCGTGTTCAACAGGGTTTGCTCCCGGCCCTCGCCCGAACGGCTCCGATCACGAGGGCATCGTGTCTGCCAACGGTCATAACAATACAACACAACGTAGGTGGCGACCACGCCTTCGGTGCATCCCGAGATCCCTGTGACAGGCACCACAACCTGCGCGACGCTGCCGTGCGGCTTGCCGCTTGGCGGTCCCCAAAAGCCGAAATCGTCACTGTTTCCACCGTTCGCCATCCGGACAAGATACCCCCCCGACATGCTTCCTTGGCCATCGATGCCCCGTTTTCCTGCCCAATGCTCGCCAAAAACCTGCTCTGCTCACGCTCCAGTGCCGCAGCCTGTCGGCGAATCCTAAATAATGTGGCGATCCAATCCACAGCCCGCATCCTGATACACGGAGTCATGTGTCCGAAGCGACCCCAGCCCGGACTGTCAGGTAACAGCCTGAAGCCGAACCGGCCGCCGCCCGCCGGCTCGATTCTTCCACCCGGAATGCCCGCTTTGTGCTTGACCCTCGGACTGTCTGCGAATATGACTATGCCCTCGTGGAGGATCGGTTCGATGCGGGTGCCGTTCTCGCTGGGCTCATGTGTGGGGCTCGCGCCCGGATCGGTGACAGACCGGTCGGCTCCGCGGTTGTGTGGATCCTCCCCGCAAGGGGGGCCGGCAGGGCTGTTTCAAACACGGCGGAGAGTAATGCGCAGAAAACGCTCGACTCGGCAGGCGAAGCACAGTGTTGGCTGGACACCGCGCGCGTAGAACGTGCAAGGACGCACTCGACATGAGCAAGCCCCTCGTAACCGTCATCATCCCAACCCATAACCGTCTGGCACTCGTGCGCGAAGCGCTTGACTCCGTCGCCGAGCAAACGGTGCGGGATTTCGAGGTCATCGTCGTCGACGACGGGTCGACCGACGGCACGGCTCAGGGCATTACCGAGCATCCCACGCAGCCTCGCATCATCCGCCAATCCCGGCAGGGTCCCGCCGCCGCCAGGGACCGGGGTATCCAGGAAGCCCGGGCGGATATCATTGCCTTCCTCGACAGCGACGACTTGTGGCATCCCACGAAACTCGAGCGTTTCATCCATGCGCTCGACAGCAATCCGGGAACGCGAATCTTCTACGGGCCGATGCGTCCCATCAATGCCGACGGCGTTACCGTTCCCGGCAGGACCAAGCCCTGCCACGCTGGTTGGATCACGGAGAAGCTGTTTTGCAGCAGTTTCGTCCACGTGCCCACCATTGTCTGTTACAAGCACATCATCACGAGGGAAGGCGGTTTCGACCAAAGCTTGCCGGTCTGCGAAGACTACGAACTATGGCTGCGGATAAGCGTGAAGGAACAGTTCGGACTTGTTGAAGAACCGCTCGCCTTTCGCCGCTTGCACGCTGATCGCCTCAGCAAGCGGTGCATGTCCCGGAATCTCGCGGTCAAGGCGCGCGTCCTTCGCAGCTTTTACGAATCCGGTGCGGCCAACGGACAATTGGGCGATGACGCCGCGGTCGCGAGGCTGGCCCGGGTCTGTTATGTCGCCGGCCGCGCGGCCTTTCGCGAAGGCAAGTTTCGCCGGGCGGCGGAGTTTTGTCGCTTATGTCGCCAATACGGTGGGGGCGGCATCCGCGCTCTGCCGCTCGCCTGGGTTGCCGGGACACTCGCGCGATGGACTCAGAACGGTCGCTCGCCCGTTGATGAACACGCCCTCGAAGCAGTCCACACAAGTGAGGCCCACGAAGCCGACGGGACGGAGCATGATTCGACGATCATGCCCCGCCGGTGAGGCCAAAGGCGAGTTGACCACCGCAACCGACGCAAAAGGGGATCGCCGCGCCGCCAACGCGCGGCCGACGGGAATAGGAAAACGCCGCGTTCACTCCCCTGAGCAATCCAGGTGAGGGTTGCCTTCCTGCTCTTAAGCACACGCCCGCCCGCCGTGGCCGAGTTCACCGGCCCCGGACGTTCACTTTTCTTCTGCCCCGGTGGTCTGTCGCCGGGAGACTCGATACACTGTTGCAGTGTCTCACACCGCTCAGCGCCGGGAAAATCGATGGTGTTTCATGCGAGGTGGATCAGGCAACCTGGGACCTATATCATGAATCGACACGCTGTTTCAACATTGGTCGTCATAGGCGCCGTTGCCATTTGTATACTTATCGCGTGCGATCAGAAGGATCAGACGCCATCCTCCCAGCCGTCCGACAGCGGGAAGCACGCCGCGGAATCCCCTCGCGCACGGCCGCTTTCTGAAGGTCAGACGCCGGTGACAGCTCCCCGGGGGCAACCGACTGCGGAAGTGTCGGCACACAAACCCGAGCCAACGCCTCGCCTGCCAACCCCCAGCCGGGACGAAACCGTTGAGTCGCTATCTCCAGCGGTACCGGGTGTGTCACCCGAGGCGGCCTGGATTCCGGAGCCCAGCCTGGTTCATATTAAAAAACCTTTGAGAGAGGCTATCCGTCCTGCCTTGGATCATGCAAAAACAGCGCCGAACGATCCGCTGGCAGTCGGTCTGCTGGGATCCTACTACTTGTTAAGTGACTGCCCGTTGGAGGCCGTGACCTGCCTGACTCGCGCAACCGAGTTGGACGGTAAGTCGATTCGCTGGTGGTATTTCCTGGGCGTGGCACGGGAGCGCGGTTATGACGCGGCTGGTGCCGCCAAAGCGTTCGAGCGGGTGGTTGCCCTGGATGACTCGTACGGCTCGGCTTTCGTCCGGCTTGGCGACGCCATCCTGCGGTCCGAGCCCGAACGCGCGAAGACGATGTACATGCGCGCGACCGAGTTGATCCCCAATGATCCCCGCGCCTACTTCGGATTAGGCAAATGTGCGGAGGCCCTTGGCGAGAGTGCCGCGGCAATGGCGCACTATCAACGGGCGATCGAGCTTTCGCCTAAGTTCGCGGCGGCCCTGGGCGCCATCGCGCAACTTCTCACCGCCACCGGGCAGGAGTCGGATGCCATGGCGTATCGGAAGCGGAGCGAGGAGGGAGCAGGTCCGTCTCCCCTCGAAGACCCGCTGTTCATCAGGCTGATGAACCTTGGCTCCAAGCCCGACTCGCCCATCACCAAAGCGCAGAACCTGGCCACGGCAGGCCATTTTGATGAGGCGGTTTCTTTGCTGCAAGAAGCGATTCGCGAAACGCCGTCTTGGCTCGAGGCTCGGCACACACTCGGCGTGGTCCATGCGATGCAAGGACGGTTCGCTGAGGCGGCGAAGCAGTTCCGAGAAGTCCTCGCAATGAACCCGGACGACATCAAGGCGAACAAGAGGCTGGTGACCGCGCTGTCCAACCTGGGTGAATTGCCCGCAGCCTTGGCCGCCTGCCGAAAGGTGCTCGAATTGCGTCCGGATGATGTCATCACCATCGAGACTCAGGGCGTGCTGCTTCTCCGCATGGGACGGGCGGACGAAGCCGTCTCCACCTTTCGGGAGTTGGTTTCGGCTCATCCCCAAGTGCCGGCATCGCATTTCGATCTGGCGACTGCGTATGTCATGGGGAAGCGGTTTGACGATGCCGTCGCCGAGTACAAGCGCGGCCGCGACTTGCCCGACGTCGGCGATGAGGCACTGATTTCGTTCGTCAAGACGCTCATCATGGTGATGGCGTTGCAGGAGAAGGACGCGGCGACCGGGTCCGGCGAATCCGGTCGTATGCAACCTCGAGAGATGGTCCTCCTCGCCGATCGTTTCGCCGAGGCAGGCATGACGACCGAAGCCGACGCGTTCCGAAACTACACGGCATTCATCACCGCTGAGGTTACCGCCCTCGCCCGCGAGCGCAAGTTCGATCGAGCGATCGAGTTGCTCGATGAGATGATGCCCGTCGACATGGGGGGGGTACTTCGCAGCGCCTTGGGCGGTGTGTATGCGATCAGTGGGAACTTCGACGAGGCGATCAAACATTTCCGCCTTGCGCTCGCGGTCGATCCCGACCTCCTCCCGGCGAAGTCCGGTTTGGGATATTGCCTGGGAGAGATGGGACAATACGAGGAGGGTGAGAAACTACTTCAGCAGGTTCTCGAACAGAATCCGACGGATTTGGACACCTTGCGGTCGCTCGGAGTGCTGAAGTTGCGGCAACTTCATTTTGACGAATCGGCGTCACTGTTCGAGCGTGCCGTCGAGGCGAGGCCGTCCGACGCTCATCTCCGATATCAATTGGGCGAAGTGCTCGCACGGGCCGGCAAGGCCGACGATGCGATCGAGCACTTGAGGCAAGCCCTGAAGCTCGCTCCCGATCATGCAGGAGCCCACTTCATGCTCGGCACGCTGCTGAAGCAACGCGGCCATGACGACGACGCCAAACGACACTGGGAGCAGGCAATCAAGGCCGACCCGAAGTTCGCGCGGGCGCATCTTGCCCTTGTGTATGATCTCATGCGTCAGAAGGACTACAAGGCGGCGATTGATCAGTTGCGGACCGGTCTCGAGCACACACCGTCGTCGCCGCTTCTGGCGAATGCCATTGCGTGGATCCTGGCGACCTGTCCGGACGACGCCATTCGCGGCGGCGAGGAGGCCGTTCGCCGGGCCGAGACGGCTTGCGCTGTGACCGGCCGTCGCAACTTCGAGTTCCTCGACACATTGGCCGCGGCGTATGCGGAGGCTGGCCGCTTCGACGACGCAGTCAAAACGCAACGCGAGGCCATCATCGTCGCGACGAACGTGGGACAGACCGACGGCATCGAGGCCTACAAGAATCGCCTGGCACTCTACGAAGCCGGCAAACCCTATCGCGAAACGAACTAGCGGCCCGATGTGGTCCGCCTGAATGTGAAACATCAAGGAGACGTATTATGACAAGAAGAAGAACCTGCCTCATAGCGGGCATTGGATTGATCGCGGTCGCACTGCTGGTGTCGGCGCAAGTGGTGTCGCAGGAGAAAGCGCCGCCGGAAAAAGCGCCATCAGAGGGCGAGCAGGCCATGGGAGAGATGATGGCCAAGTGGATGAAGTTGAACGCAAAGGGCGCCGAACACAAGAAGTTCGAGAAGATGGTCGGCGTTTGGGATCACGAGTCCAAGTGCTGGATGGCTCCCGGATGCGAGCCAACGCCTTCGAAGGGGCATGCGGAGTTCAGCCTGATTCTGGACGGCCGCTACATCCAACAGAAGTACTTCAGCGAATATGAAGGCAAGCCATTTGAGGGCATTTCCCTCGAGGGCTACGACAACATGAAGAAAAAGTACGTCACTATTTGGATGGACAACATGAGCACCGGCATCTCCATGTCGATGGGCACGACTGACAAGTCGGGCAAGGTCACGACGTACTTCGGCAAGATGGATGATCCGATGACGGGCGAGAAGGACAAGGAGGTGAAGTACGTTGCCAAGGAGATCAGCGACGACAAAGTCGTCTTCTCAATGTTCGAGAAGCGGCCTCAAGTGGGTGAATTCAAGACGATGGAAATTACCTACACGCGTAGGAAGTAGTCTGTGACGCGGGGTCGTTGTCACGGGAGATCGAGGACATCAGCTCGGCCGCGGCCCGCAAGGGAACGGGACGCGGCCGTCCCTTATCTCCCCGATCACTTCGGGGAGCAGTTCTCGTTCCACGGCCTGAACGCGCGCCGCGAGTGATTCAGGCGTGTCGGCGGGATCGACGGGGCAGGTGCGTTGGCGGATGATCTCGCCGCGGTCGTATTCATTGTCCACCCAATGAACGGTCGCCCCGGTCTCCGTTTCGCCGGCGGCCAGCACCGCCTCGTGAACGCGCAGACCGTAGTAGCCCTTGCCGCCGTATTTGGGTAGCAGCGCCGGGTGAACGTTGATGACCCTGCCCAGCCACCGCTCGGGCAACCGCCAGAAGCAAAGCCATCCCGCCTGAACCGCCAGGTCCGCCGACCATTGGTCCAGTGCCCCCGCGACCTTGATGCTGAACGCGCCTGTGTCTGGATTATCCTTGACGCGGACGATCTCGATCGGCAGACCCGCGTTCCTCGCTCGCTCGACGCCGGCCACCTGCGACCGCGACGAGATCACGCCGACGATCTCGACGAGCGGCAAACGCCCGTCGGCGATGCGGTCGATCAGGTTTTGCAGCGTCGTACCGCCACCGGAAATCAGCACGGCGATCCGCAGTATTGGGTGGGTTGGATTCGTCACGACGATGGGCCCTCGAGGATGCCTGCCGTCTCCAGGAGCTGGATAATCTCATTCCAGTACATTTCTTCGTTATCGCTGCCGGGAAAATCGTTGTGCATGCAGTCGTATTCGACGTAGGTCCCCCGCAGCGCGGCGTCGCGGAGTCGACGGCCATGGTCAACGGGGATGATGTTGTCACGTGCGCCGTGGAAGATGAGCGTCGGCACATCCAACGACGCGACCACGCGATCGCTGTGGAACGAGTTTTTGACCAGAAACGACGGCGCGTAATATTTCGACGCCATAGCCGAGACGCTGCTGAACGTTGACTCGAGGACCAGGGCGTCGGGGCGTCGCTCCTTGGCCAGTGCCGCTGCGGGGCCGCCGCCCAGCGATCGGCCATGGAAGATGATTCGTGACGCGGCCACATCGGGCCGCTTGATGATTTCATCATAG
The DNA here is from genome assembly GCA_030593565.1 of Phycisphaerae bacterium. Lineage (GTDB taxonomy): Bacteria > Planctomycetota > Phycisphaerae > UBA1845 > UTPLA1 > JAFGQA01. The sequence continues at coordinate 11,459 of JAUVGW010000095.1, forward strand.
AAATACACGGCATCCGCGACGATGGCCCGCTCGCTCGGCTCGCCCGCGCTTCGGCCGTAGCCGCGATACTCCGGCAGAAGTACTGAGACCCCCAGGCCTCGGTAGCCTTCGACGATCCGGGATTGATAGTCGATCAACTCCGCGTTGCCGTGGAAGAAGATGACGAGCGGCGCCGGCCGCTTGGGCCCGCTGCCATGGACCGGCATGAACCACGCCACGACACGCCCGACGCCCGGCACCTCACGCTCGAGTTCCACAGTCGTCCTGTCGTAGAGTAGCGGCAACGGGTCGGGTGCGAGATCCCTCGGAAAGAGCAGCCTGTCCTGATAGAAGTACAACGTCGCGCACCACGCGACATAGAAAAGGACCAAAAACGCCAAAACCCGGAGCCACACTCGCCGGCGCAGGGGGCGAGGGGACCGTCCCGCCCGATTTCCGTCCGACCGCCCTGCCGCATTTCGCCGTGTCATCATCACCTCGTCGGCCGCAGTATAGCATTTCACGTCTAGTTATGTGCCCCCTCCTTTGCAAAGCAAAGGGTGGGAATCCGTCACACAGCAGCCTCCCACCCTGTCTTTCAGGAAGGATGGGGCACACAGCCGCTCTTCTCTGACACCTCTCTGTGGTCTCTGCGTGCTCGGTGGTAAAACACCCGGGCTGAAGCCTGCGACCCATTGCGGTTATCGGTCACCGAGCGACCAGACAGCTCAGGTTGAGAAACAAGAAAGAGGCTGCTTCACACGAAGCAGCCTCCTCTTAGGTTCTTGTAGAGTCTTCTCACCGGATGTCCGGACCACCAGATCATCCGGCGAATCGCTTTGGGTTCTTGCGGCGTCGGCCCGTCAAGCCGACGCGAGTATTCTCATGATGTGCCTCCTCCTTTTCCTGTGGGATTCCAGGCCATGTGTCGACGTGAAAACCATCCGGCCATCTCCGCCGGCGATACACTGCCTTCCTCCGCAGTCGTTCTGTCGTTAGCAAAACGCACGCTATTCCCCTGGGTAAGCAACGCGTTGCATGTCTCTAAGAATCAAGGCGCCCCGGATAAGTGCGGCTCGCTCTTCGCGTGGCTCCCCTCATAGACTACCCGACTATCCTCCCGCTCTTCATCGCCGGCTGACGAGACACCGGCATTCATTGACGTGACCCTCACTTCTCGCCTGGACCCGAATCCAAGCGTACCCTACGTATCTTTCTACCCGATCTCGCCCGCCGGATCAAGGCTCTCAGCCCTAAAATCGCCGGCCTGGGCGAATAAAAACTAAGTTCCAGGCCTGCTATCAAAGAAAACGAGCCGCCATGGAACCCGAGGTTCAATATCAGATAACTGGAAATCTGACGCCCTGGTCGCCGGCTGTCAACTGGCTTCTTCAGGATCGAGTACCTAGGGCGTTTCACGTTTGTCTGTAGCGGCCGACGCCCCTGTCAGCCGTCGAAAACCGTTGGTATTCAACGTCCGACACGGGGGTCGGACGCTACACCATTGAGTGAAATGCTCTAGCCGCGACCCAAAGGGGAACGCGTTTGGGAAAAATGGAGGATGAAAGTTGAGAAATGACGCATAATAACTGGTGGCAAAACGAAAGGTGTCAGGAATCAGGGCCACACCCTGGATGTTCGGACGCCCGCGCCCTGGGGCCTTCGGTTGCGGCCGAAGGTCGCGTCAAGGTATCATGCCGCACGGACGTCGCAGGATGCCCCTTGCAGGAGAACGCCCATGTGTGCCGCGTCTGTCGACATCGGCCCTTTCAAGATTGGTCCGGGCCAACCCCTTGCGATCATTGCCGGGCCCTGCGTCATCGAATCCACCGAACACTGCCTTGATATCGCCGCCGTCGCCGCCGACATCTGCCGAAAGCTCGACCTGAACTACATCTTCAAGGCCAGTTTCGACAAGGCCAACCGAACAAGCTTCGACAGCTTCCGCGGCCCCGGTCTGGAAGACGGCCTCGAAACACTCGCGAAGGTCAGGAAGGAAACAGGCTTGCCCGTGCTCACCGACGTCCACCTGCCGGATCAGGCCGCCCCCGTCGGCGAGGTCTGCGACATCGTTCAGGTGCCCGCCTTCCTGTGCCGACAAACCGACCTCCTCGTGGCCGCAGCCGAGACCGGCAAGCCCGTCAACATCAAGAAGGGCCAGTTCATGGCGCCGGACCAAATGGCCCAAGCCGTCGCCAAGGTGCGAGACGCCGGCAATCGGCAGGTGCTTCTCACTGACCGCGGCACCTTCTTCGGCTATGGCAGCCTCGTGAACGATTTCACTTGTATCCCGACGATGCAGGTCCATGCCCCGGTCGTCTTCGACGCGACCCACAGTTGCCAGATCCCCGGCGGCCGGGGGCACCAGTCCGGAGGCACCAGACAGCACGTTCCCCTGCTCGCCAAGGCGGCCGTCGCCGCCGGGGCGGACGCCCTCTTTCTCGAAATCCACGACCGCCCCGACGAAGCCAAATCCGATCCGGCCACGGTTTACCCGATTGGCCAACTTGAAGCCCTCCTCCGCACATGCGCTCGAATCGCGGACATTGTTCGATAGGATGATTGCTTGCTCGGAGGCTCCTCCGCCAGCGCCGAAGACGCCCCTACTGTCGTGACGTACACCCGACGCCGCGCACGCAGAGCGGCCCACGTTGACGCGTTCCAGATCCGCCCCTACGATACCTCATTCCGCGGCTCCGGCGAACATACGACCCGGATTATGGCGGTCCGACACGTACATCGTGAGGCAGCCCGAACATGCTTGACAAGGAACTTCTGGATATCCTCGCCTGTCCGAGTTGTAAGAAACCAGTCGAGCTCAAGGACTCCGACCCCCACGACGATGCTCAAGCCAGATTCGTCTACACCGGCTGCGGCCTCCGATACCCGGTCCGGGACGACATCCCGATCATGCTGATCGACGAGGCGGCGCCCCCCAGCGGCGGGGCCAACGAACAATAATCCGCGAATCACGCCCAATACAAGATGGAACCTATGTTCGCGATTATCTCAGACGTTCACTCGAATCTCGAAGCCCTCAAGGTCGTCCTCGACGACATTGAGAAACGCCGCATCGAAACGGTCTACTGCCTCGGCGACATCATCGGATACGGGCCCGAGCCCGCCGCGTGCCTCGATCTCGTCGCCCAGCGCACGAAGGTCACCATGTGCGGCAACCACGACCACGCGGTCTTTTATGAACCCGCGAATTTCAATGTCAGCGCCGAGCGGGCCGCTTTCTGGACGCGCTCCGTTCTCGAAAACGAGGAAGACGAGACCAAACGCAACGATCGATGGCGATTCCTCGGCTCGCTGACCCCGCGACACGAGATCAATGGCTTCCTGTTCGTCCACGGCTCCCCCCGCAAACCGATCAACGAGTACCTTTTCCCAGACGATATTTACACCAATCCCCACAAGGTGCTCAGCAATTTCGAACGCATGGAGCAGTTGACCTGCTTCTGCGGACACACGCACGTTCCGGGTGTCTTCGTGGATGATCCCTATTTCGAGCCGCCCGACGAGCTCGGTGAATCCAACAGGTACGCCATCGGTGATGAGAAGGTCATCATCAATGTCGGTTCCGTCGGCCAGCCGAGGGATCGCGACCCCCGTTCGGCCTATGTCGTCGTGCATGAAGACGAGGTCGAGTTCGTCAGGCTCGAATACGACATCGAAGCCACCGCCAGGAAGATCCGCGAACAGGAACAACTGGACGATTTCCTGGCCGCCAGGCTCTACGAAGGCAAATGACACCTATCGCGAGCCTCATACTTCCCCCCTTGACGAATCGCCCACACGACGTTCCCATGTTGCGACTTTGACGTCCTGATGTTCCGGCCACAGCGCCCCGACTTTCGGCTTTTTTAATTTCGACTTTCGGCTTTCGACTTTCGACTTTTTGACTTTCGACGTTTCATAAATGGAACCCCAGACCAAACGCCTGATACTCGCAACGTGCCTCTGCCTGCTCATCATGGTCGGCTGGATGCAGGTCATGAAGACCATGAATCCACCCAAGCCGGCCGATCGGACCGCGTCCGCCCCCGCTCAGCCGACAGATACACCCGCCGCCCAGATGCCCACCGGCACGACCACAATCGCCACGTCGCTCGCCCCCCCCACGGACGCTGCCCAACAGCAGCCGGCCCAAGCCGGCGGCCTCCAATTCCACGCCCCGGATGCCGAACTCGCAGACAACGTCACACTCGGTAGCGATCACCAGGGCGAGGCAAACCCTTATCGCCTCGCTGCCACGCTGAACCAGCAAGGCGCCGCCGTCGAATCCATCCGTCTTGCCGACTATCGGAACGAGGTCGCCAAAGACAGAAAGGCGCCCGACCACGACCCCTACATCCTCATCGAGCCGCTCGAAGATCCCGACACCGAAACCGTTTTCTCCTCCTTCGCCACCCAGCGAGTCTGGTTCCGCAAGAAGGCTGCGGAGTCAACCGCCCACACCGTCGACTTGGCGAATGTGATGTGGTCCCTCCTACCGTCATCCAGCAACGCCGATTCCGCCACCTTCCGGACGGTCATAAAACAGGACGAAACCGACATCCTGGCCCTGGAGAAGACCTACAGCCTGCCGGAAGACTCCCACCACATACGCCTCACGCTGACGGTCCGGAATCTTTCCGACGTACCCTACGACATCAAAATCACCGAGCGCGGCCCGGTCGGCATCGGTCAAGCGGATTACAAAATGGACTATCGCCGCGTATCTACGGCGTTGGTCAATGACGAAGGAGCCGTGGAACTCGGAAGATCCGTGACTCGAAAGGAAATCTTCGAGGACGATGAGACGGGCAGGGTCTTCAGGCCCGGCGAGCTGAACACGCTTTGGGTCGCGTCCGCCAACAAGTACTTCGCCTGCATCGTCGCGCCCAATCCCATCGACAGCCAACCCCCAAAGAACTACCCCGACTATCTCGCCACCGTCTCCGGCGTCACCTTGTCCGACATCAAGTCGACCGAAGATGACATGACCTTCGACCTCGTGCTGCAGCCGAATTCGCCGATCCAGGCCGGCCGCGGCTTCACGATGAAGGTCGACGTTTACTGCGGCCCCAAAAGCGAGTCGCTCTTTGAACGGCTCGCGGAGCAGGACCCCGTTATTAAGGCACGCCACTATCCGGTCATCCGCGCCGCCGACGCCAGGTGGTGTACCTTCCAGTGGCTCACCGAGGCCATGCTCTGGCTCCTGACCCACATACAACGCGTCGTCGGCAACTACGGCATCGCCATCATCATCCTCGTCATCATCGTCCGCCTGGTCCTCCATCCCGTCACCAAGCGCGGCCAGATCAGCATGATGAAGATGCAG
>JAUVGW010000390.1 GCA_030593565.1 Phycisphaerae bacterium
CCAGGGCTCGCTGTGCTTCGCCCTGGGCTTTACTCCGCCACCCCCTTCGGGGGTTCATGCGTGTCCGTCGGAGGTTTATTCGATTCTTTCGAGGGTTTATTCGATCGCCCATCGCTACGCCGCCTAAACTGTCATGGACCCGATCCGAGAATCTGGGTGCTGGGTGGGCGGGCGGATTCGGGTCACCGTCGCCTGCGATGCCGCCGCCATAACGGCAGCATGGAAAGGATAAGCATCCCAAGCGTTGCCGGTTCCGGCGCGACCTCGGTCACCTCAAAACTGAAGCGATATCCTTCCAGCCCATCCTTTGTCCTGAATGTGGGAAGCTCGATGGTGAGAAAACCCGTCGCCGGGACGTCCCAGACGTATCCGACAGCCGGCGCGCCGACAACGCTTGGCGGCACGAAGTCGAGTGTCAGTAGATAATCTCTGTCCGCCGGCGGCGGGTAAATGATGTCCGGCTGCATCGAAAAGAACATGGTTTCCGAGCCATATTCCGGGGCGGCCCACACATGAATCGGCGTCCAGGTCTTGGTCTGGCTGGGTACGAGGACCTTGCGATGGTCGGTGTGATAGAAGCCGGTTGGTCCCTGCCAGTTATCGACGCCCTTCTTGTGATAGACGCCTGCGAAGCCCTCGCCGAAGGTCCCGATGAGGAAGTCGATGCCGTCATCCCAATCGTCTGTCGCGCTTGACCAAGCGCCGATTCGACCGGAGCTTCAGTCACAGCCGGGGCCAAAGGCAAACTGAAAGTCGAACCGTTCGTACGCGACGGCCGGCAAAGATACAGTCGCGCAAGCCGTTGTCACGACACAGACTATCAGGACACGACAGCGCATCAAGCCTCTCCCCACCTATTTCGCCATCTATCAGGCCACCTCGCCCGAACTCGATCGGAATCGATTTTAACATGGCGACGTCAAGGATTCAACAACGGCGCACCTATGCCAACGTGTAGCGATGTGGGGCGCGGATGCAGACAGGTTTCCACGCCGCGGCTCTTCGCGGCGAGATACTCGGCTGGAGGCCTCGAGACCGAACGATGTGGCACCGGCTACTCACCGATGATCTTGACCAACACGCGCTTCTTGCGACGGCCGTCGAATTCACCGTAGAAGATCTGTTCCCACGGGCCGAAATCGAGCCGGCCGTCGGTAACGGCGACGACGACCTCGCGCCCCATGATCGTGCGCTTTAGGTGCCCGTCGGCGTTGTCCTCGCCTGTGTCGTTGTGGCGATAATGGTCCAACGGCTCGTGCGGCGCCAAGCCTTCGAGCCACTGCTCGAAGTCATGGTGCAGGCCTCGCTCGTCGTCATTGATGAATACGGCGGCTGTGATGTGCATGGCGTTGACCAGGCAAAGCCCCTCGGCGATGCCGCTCTCGGCCAGCACCTGCTCGACCTGTGGCGTGATGTTGAGGTACGCCCGGCGCGTCTTGATCTCGAACCACAATTCCTTGCGACAAGACTTCATCGCGATCCTCCAGTCTGATGCTCCAACACACGTGATTTCGCAGCCGTCCTCGATCAGGCGATGGTCGGCTGAAGCACGTCGGCTACGGCATCACCGGCGTCTGTCTGCCATGTTCCGGAAAGCTGTTTCAGGACTGTGGCCCAGCGCGGCGAAAGCCATGCTGTGATCTCGACGAGATGATCCACGAACAATTCGCGGTCACATTCGCTCACTCAAACGTCGAGGCCCTTTACGTGAATCGCGTTTGTCTCGATGAAGTCACGACGAACTTCTACATCACTGCCCATTAGGATTGAGAAGATTCTGTCCGCCGCCCGACGGTCCACCTCAAGTTGCTCCTCGTTGTCCTTTTCTTCGGAGATCACCACCGCGAGCAACTGCCGCCTGGTCGGGTCCAACGTCGTATCCCAAAGCTCGTCCGGATTCATCTCGCCAAGGCCCTTGAACCGCTTCAACGTCACGCCGCGTTGGCCGATCCCGCGCACACCCTCGGGCACGCTGGCCAGCCTGTCCAGCTCCACTGGTTCTCCGTCGTCCGGCAACAAGACATACGTCGCCGGCGTCAACTCACCGGTCACGAGTTCCTCGCGCTTCAGGAAGTAGTCGGCCAACTCCAATTCCTGGGCGTCCAGCCAGGCCAACGCCTCCGCCAATAACAAACACTCTGGCAATTCGTACCTGATCAACTTCACCGTTTCCGAACCGTTTGCTTCCGCTGCCGGCAGGCTGACACCACCGTCCACCACTTCCAACTCGCCTAATCGCGCCCGCGCTTCACGCCGAAACTGGTTAAACGCGTCGTCATCCTTGAAATAGTATTCCTCGCCTTCCAGGATCGCCCGAACCGACGGTAGCGCCTTGCTCCCACCGGCATGTTGTTCGCGCAGAAACCGCTCGAAATCTATCCCGCGCCGACGCATCACCCGCTCCGCTTGCGCGATGTCATCCAGCTTCTGAACTAACGCCCTGAGTTCCGGCCCCGCCAGATACCGCTCGCCCGACGGCGTGTGACTGCTGCCGTTATACTTGCGCACCGCCAGCCGCGTACGCCCGAGCCCCCACTCGGTCAGCTTGCCGTCCAACACTCCATCGTCCAACAGAAACTCCGCCTTCTTGCCGCGCTTAAGCAGGTACAACGGCGGCTGCGCGACGTATATGTATCCGGCCTCGATCAACGAAGGCATGTGCCGAAAGAAAAACGTCAGCAATAACGTGCGAATATGACTGCCGTCCACATCCGCGTCCGTCATGATGATGATCCTCTTATATCGACATTTGTCTATAGTGAAATCTTCCGATCCCGGTATGCCGCAGCCGAGCGCTGCGATGATCGTCTTGATCTCCTCATGGGAAAGAATCTTGTCCATCCGCGCCTTCTCGACATTCAGGATTTTACCCTTGAGCGGCAGAATCGCCTGAACCTTCGAATCACGCCCCAGCTTCGCGGACCCCCCCGCAGAATCCCCCTCGACAAGGAACAGCTCGCACTCGTCCGGATCGCGGCTGCGACAATCCCACAATTTCCCCGGTAGGTTTCCGCTAGATAGCGCGCTCTTCCGAGTCGCTTCACGGGCCTTGCGCGCCGCTTCGCGGGCCACCGCCGCCTGAACGCCCTTCGACACCACCCGTTTCGCGTCGGCCGGGTTCTCCTCCAACCAGTTCGTCAACTGCTTGTTGACCACCTGCTGAACATAGGATTCCACCTCACTGTTCATCAGCCGGTCTTTTGTCTGGCCCTGAAAATCAGGTTCAGCGACCTGCACGGACACGATCGCCGTCAGTCCCTCGCGCCAGTCCTCGCCCCGGATCTGAAGATTCCCCTTCAACAGATTCGAACGCTTGGCATACACGTTCAGCGTCCGCGTCAAGGCGGTCTGAAAACCAGATAGGTGTGTGCCCCCGTCGCGATTCTTGATGTTGTTTGCAAACGCCAGCAGGATTTCGTTGTAGCTATCGTTGAATTGGAACGCGACCTTGCAGCCCAACCCCAGCGCCTCGTCACGACCGCTAAGTACCTGAACTTTATGTAGCCCCTCCTTCCCCTCGTTCATGTATTCAACGAACGCCCGGAGCCCGTCCTCAAACCAGAATTCCTCGCTCTTACCAATTCGGTCGTCCGTGAACCGAATCCGAAGGCCCTCATTCAGGTAGGCCAGCTCGCGCAACCGCGTAAGGAGCGTCTCCGTCCGGAAGTTCGTGTCCGCGAAGATCTCCGGATCAGGCTTGAACTCCACGCGCGTGCCGGTCTGCGTGGTTTCCCCCACAAGTTCCAAATCCCGCATCATCTTTCCACGCTCGAAGCGCATCGTGTGTTCCTTCCCACCACGCTGCACCTCAACTACCAACCACTCCGATAGAAAATTCACCACGCTTACGCCCACGCCGTGTAGGCCCCCGCTCACCGCGTATGACTCGCGGTCGAACTTGCCCCCGGCGTGCAGCACCGTCATCACGATCTCGAGTGTACTTTTCCCGTCTAGCTGCGGGTTCTCGGGTATCGACTTCGACTCGACAGGGATGCCGCGCCCGTCATCCCGAACCGTGCAACTGCCGTCCGTGTTGATCTTGACACGGATGTCGTGGGCAAATCCCGCCAGCGCCTCATCGACCGCATTATCAACGACCTCCCACACCAGATGGTGCAGCCCGTGCATCATCGTGTCGCCGATGTACATCGACGGCCGCTTGCGCACCGCCTCCACGCCCTCCAATATGCGAATGCTGTCGGCATCGTAGTCATCTGCATTCCCGGCGGATGCAACCATGTTCGTTATGCCCTCATCTGGCCTTGCATCTGTCATTTCTGGTGGCAAGCTACTCATCTTCGTTCTCGTTCCCCGGCTGAATCCACCGATTGCGCGGCCGCTATCGCCCCCGGGCGACCGTCAATACGGTAGTCTATATTCCTCACGAGATCGTGCCCCAGCCGACTGTTCAGCTTTCGAATAATTCCATCCCCGGCTTGGTGACTCAGCGAATATCTCGTCGCCGCGCCGTCCACTAGAACAACCAAGCGACCCCTCCCGCGCTGAAATGCCGTCACCAATTCGCCCGGATCAGCCTCCACAACTGGTGGAACGTTATTTACCATTATATCCAGAGAGGCAGTACCTTCTCCGCCGTCGTCATCTGTGATCACCA
>JAUVGW010000236.1 GCA_030593565.1 Phycisphaerae bacterium
TGATCTTGTCCGTCCCGAGGCGAACCGTGGCCGCCTGGATATTCGTGACCGGGATTCCCGCACCATATTGAACCGTATTCGCCAGGCGGATCAGCCGCGCCGCGAGGGCCGAATCCGTTTCGATGACGGCAGCAATCTCCACGGCACTCGCCGATGATCCGCCGCACAGTTCCAGCAAACGCAAGGCCACTTTGGGTGGACTCGGAAACGCTGCTGAAGCCAAGACGAAATCGATAGATGCTGGACTCTCGACGCCCCCGGATTGCTGATCCAAACAGCCGGCCATGCTCAGCCCCCCAGTTAACTGGCCCCGTCTTCAGGCGAGGTGTCTCGATTGGGTCGTCAAGCCGACCTCCCCCCCGACGCCTCAACAAACGGCGGCCAAGGCGCCCTCGATCGTTCGCACGACTTCCGCCACTTCGAATGGTCGAGGCAGCGTCGCATCAAAGCCCTGTTCACGCAACGCCGCCGACTCGCCTTCTCGAAGCGGGCCGGTCATCGCGATCAACCTCGTCTGCTGCAAGTCCGGCACGCTCCGGACGGCGCGAACCGCTTCTCGACCCGCCAGACCATGGAGGGACACATCAAGGAGCATGACGTGTGGTTTGAGCCTTTCCGCGATCGTCCCGGCCTCGAATGCACTCCGTGCAACCTCAACCTCGTAGCCCGCCTCACGCGACAACGCGTCTGACAGCAGCTCCGCAACGTCTGAATTGCTCTCGATCACGAGAACCCGTTTGACGCCGGCGTCCAGACCGTGCAGCGGGATCTCATGCGTCCGCATGAATCGAACGAGTTGCTCCACCGGGATCCGACGATCCTTGCTGCCGGGTATGCGATAGCCGCGAAGCTTGCCGGTGTCGAACCACTTCGACACCGTTCGAGGTGCGACATTGCAGATTTTCGCAACTTCACCGGTCGTCAGAACATCTTTTGGGTGAGGCATTGCCTTTGTCCCCCGGGGCCGACACGGCCCCCATCGCGGCCCATCGAAACCTGTCCGACCAACTCGCATCGGGCCGTTTGCGCCAATCCGAGCCGTTACGCTCGGGGGCAAATGACGATCATCTTCGATCGCGTGGAACCGCCAGGACGCCACCAGAATCTGGTTTCGCCCGGTCTGGCCCCGTCTTCTTGATCGGCTCGCCTAGTCCAAACCTGAGTAATACCACCTGAATTGGCACGGTTGTCGGCACTGTATGGCTGGCAGGACCGATATGTCGTCGAGTGGGGTGATAGTGATTGACGATTGCAGATTGACGATTGGACTTTATCGGCCATGTTCATCGCTGCAAACAATCGTCAACCGTCAATCCTTAATCGTCAATCCTCCGCTTCCTCCCCGGGCACGAGGATGTTCGACGTCCGCACGGGAGACCGCAATGACTCGAAGCTCAACCACAGGCCCACCGCGACCAGCAGGACAGCCGCCAGCGTTCGCAGCATCCAAGCTAATCCGCGGTGGTCGATGGAGACCGTATCTTCGCATCCGAGAACCGTGAGGGTCATCTCACCGCTGGAAACCGCCCAACGGACGTAGCCAATGGGACCGCCGGGCGGATAATCCGCTCGCAAGGCGGCCGTGAATGCCTCCTCGATGGAGGCATCCACCTCGACCATCGGACGTCTTTCCGAGATGGCCGTGTTCCGCGCCTTCGTGAACCGCCTCTCACCGATCCGATGGCCGACGACGTCGCGGTATTCCCAAATGGTGGTGGCGACGCCGCTGAGGCCTGATATCAAGACTGCGGCGAGGAGGATACGCCCTCTTGATACTGGTCTCGCTGGGCAGGCAAGCCGAAACGAGCACGCCCCGGCCAGCATCCCTGCCACCAGAAAGAAGAAAAGGCCAAAATAGAACGGCAGCCAAATCAGGCGTGCCAGCAGCCAATCCAACACGAGGAGAATCCCAAAGGCCAGAACGAGGGCCATCCGCCACCGCCGGGCCGCCTCGGAAGGCCGAGGCGCAGCCTCAATGTCGGATCGGCCGGCGTCGGCGCTGCTGGATGGGGCGGTATCTGTCATCGCGGGTACCACCATAGAATTGCCCGTTCTACGAATCAAGCCGCTCGTTCGAAGCTTTACCGATTCGGAGGCGTGTCACTTCCGGTGAGATGCGACATAGAATGTAGCGTTGCCCGTGCAGCAGACGTTTAATGTCGTGGGATTCCTCCGCACATACATCGCCCGCGCGGGCCGACGCCACAACTCCCGGCCCTGAAGCACCACGCCGAGCCAGTCATGGGCTCCATCGACTGGAGTGTCTTTTCAGGCATGTAGCGGGGAAAAGCTGCCAGGGCAATCGCAAGAATGGCGGATGTAGCGGCCGACCCCCGTGTCGGCCGTAGAACACCAACGGTTTCCGACGGCTGACACGGCGGTCGGCCGCTACACGAGCGTACAAACCGCTGCAAAGACCACCGCCCGGCCATTCTTGCGATTGCCCTGGGAAAGCTGCTTTGTTGGTGAGGAAAGCGTTGATTTATTGGAGCGCCAACGCTAGATTACCGACTCAATATGCTGGTATCATGGCCGCGGTCGGCGCCTCGGCGAGTTCCCCCGCGTCCGACCGTTGATGGAATAACTGACCGTCTGGGCGCAGAAGGCCCGTCGAAAAACCAAAACTACTTGGAGATCATGGGTGATGGCAAGATTGTATCGAAGCAGAGGAGCGTCCATCCTGGTGATCTGCCTGGCCGTCGGCTTGGTGGGTTGCTCCGAACAGAACGGCAAAAAACAGAAGGTTCGCAAGGTCGAAGGAGTCGCGAAGCACATCGATTTGGAGAACAACCAAGTCTCCATGATGGTCAAGAACGACAAGGGCGAGGAACACGAGCTACAGGGAACCGTCGGTCCCGAAACGGAAGTCTGGATCAACGGGCGCAGTCAGTCGCTCAAGGATATCAAGGCTGGCGACAGAGTTGTGGTGTTTGGATACCGCAAAGGCGAAGGTAGCAACAAGAAACTCGTCGCCACCAAGGTCGAGGTCGAGCGTCCCCACGCGGGCGACTGGAAATCGACTAGCCCAAAGACAGCCAAGGTCCAAGTGCAAAAGAAGCCCGCCACATCGACTGAGGTCACGCAGGCGCCAGTCGTCCGCACCAAAAGCTCCGCTCAAGAGGGGACTCGTGCCAGCGCCACCACCCCAACCAAATCCGCCGACGCCACCGCTGCCATCCACGCACAGATCCGTCTGCGGTTGAAGGAGGCGATGGACAAGCGCGCCGCGCTCATTAAGAACGGGAAGACGGTCGACGATCCCGAGGTTCAGAACCTCGACAAAATCATCGCCAATGCCAAGAATATCCTCGCCGAAGGCGCTCCAGCCGCCCAGCCGGCGGCCGCGGCCAATGATAGCGGCGACTTGCGAGCCCAAACGACCGACGTCATCTACGCCCAGATTCGCATCCGAATGCAGGAGGCGATCGAAAAGCGGGCCACGCTGCTCAAGGGCGGCAAGCCCGGCTCCGATCCGGAGGTCCGTAAGCAGGAAGGCATCATTATGCGAGCCAGGGATCTCCTGACCGAGGCCGGCGAGGTCGTTGACCCCGTCGATCCGCCGATCGTCCAAGCGCCTCCGGGCGACTAGTGCACGGTCGCTCGTGACGCTCGTGAACTGATGGATGGGTGGCCCATGGCTTTAGCCGTGGGGGACACGAATCGGCAGACCATTCGCGTCCCCCACCTCTGAAGAGGCGGGCCACCCAGTCTATAACCCCACCGGCGAGACGCCGGTGCCACAAGCGATGGCGGCGCCACAGAAACGACGGCGCGATAGGTATTGGGATGACTTCAAAACGACGACCCGCCCGGAGGCAGGCCGCTGCCGGGAGGATCATTTTTTTCCGCCGACGGAGAAAAACGTCAGCGCCATGAGCTGAAAGGCGATCCCGGCCAGAAGCGCCAGCGTCGCCGTGTTGGCGGCGCTGCTATCCGAAGCCACATTCGTCCAGGCGTAGAGCCCCCAACCGATCCCACACAGTGCGAACGCCTGCGCTACGGCGCCCGCCAGCTTGCCGATGGAGAAATCCACGTGCTGCTGCTCGCGGCGTAGCATCCGCAGTTCCTCAAGGATAAGGCCCACGTCGTCCGCACGACGTGACGGCGAATCACCGTGCGACGAGCCCTCAGACGCGGTGGCCTCCACCCCGGACCCCGTCGAATCGCCATCACCTGCCGCAACAGGCTTGCCGTCGCCGGGTGAATCGGCACCGATTCCCTGTCCGTCCCCTTGTTCGTCTTCCAAGGCCGCACAATCCGTGACCGGCGCGCGATCGGCATTCATGTTTTCAACTCCCTCGGACGTCATCGACGAAAGAATCAGATCCGCCGCGGCAGGCAGGTCGGCAACCACAAAATCCGCCGATGCCGAAGCAGTCGTCCCGGACCGCGTCAGCAACACCGCCTGGCATCCCGCTGCACGGCCCGCCTCGACGTCGCGTTCGGAGTCGCCCACCATCCACGATCCCCCCAGGTCGATGCTCATCTCCTCGGCTGCCAGCAGCAACATCCCCGGCTTCGGCTTCCGCAGGTCGCTGTCCCGCCGGTAATCGGACTGAACCGCCTCCGGCCCGTCGAGGTACGGGCAGTAGTAAATCGCATCCACCCCGGTGCCTTGCTCCTGAAGCAAGTCTTGCATCCGCTGATGGACCTTGGCCAGTTGTTCCTCCGAAAACAAGCCACGGGCGATGCCGGACTGGTTGCTCACGACGACGACCGGCAGGCCCGCCTCACGCAACCGGGCGATGGCGGATGCCGTGCCTTCCAGCAGCTCGACTTGATCGGGATCGCTGATGTAACCCGAGTCCTCAATGAGCGTGTCGTCGCGATCAACAAAAACTGCTGGTCTGGCTTGGCTGCTACTCATCATGGAGGCTTCCGTAGGACGACACGACCGCTTCGCCGCAGGTCATCTGACAGGCGTGCACCTGCCGGGGGAACATTTCTCGAGCGATGAACACGTGCGCTTCGCCGAGGCGATTGTAGCCGACGATGACGATCTGGGTAAACATGTTGTCACACGTTGCGAGTACGTGTTTAGCCGGGGTGGCATGGGTAACGAGTGGGGCACCTCTCAGGGTGGCCCACTCGTTACCCGTGGGAACACCTCGATGTTCCTTGCCCACGGGTAAGCTCCGCCGCTTAGCGCGGCTCCGCTAACCCATGCCACCCCGGTGCGGCTCCGCTAACCCATGCCACCCCGGCTGAACGCGAAACACGTACGCGAGCGACCTGTAGCTTGTTCAGGTCATCTCGACAATTGCTTGCCGCAGCATCGGCAGCATGATCTCGTGGTGCCCGATGATCTGGTGTCCTTTGCCCTTCTTCACGGGACGGCCGATCACGTTCTCGCTCGGCCGATAGTGCCGGATCATGTCCAGATTCGCCGTGGTGATTTCGTCGAGATCGCTCCCTAAATTGCGAGCCACGGCCACCGCCTTGAGAAATACCTCCGGCAGCAAGACCGCCGAACCGACGTTGCACCACACCCCCGCGGACGCACCGGGCGACGCCGCCGCCATGTCGCCGACCACACTGCACACCAAGCGGAAATCGTTCATGCTTCGCCCCGCCAGATCGCTGTCCGCCATCGAGGGGTGCATGTGGATCGTGTCCGTACCGATGGCAACATGCACGGTCGCGGGGATGCCGGCCTGTCGTGCGACCGCGAGAATGCTGTGCTCCGCCTGCGGCGACTTGGCAGTCAGCAAATGGTTCCCGAGCACCTCCCCAAGGCCGATATCCGCCGATGACGCAGCCGCCAGCGCATCCGCGAAGAACTTGGGCGTTTCCTCGACCATGCCGAAACGCCCGTCCCGAATCGTGTCGGCCACGTCCTCGCTGGTCTCGCCGAAAACCGCGACCTCGATATCGTGAATCGCCGTCGCTCCGTTCATCGCCACCGCCGTGACGACGCCCCGCCGAATCAGATCGCAGATCACCGGTGAACAACCGACCTTGACGACATGCGCCCCCATCGCCATCACGACAGGCCGATCCGCTCGCCGAGCCTCCACGATGGCCGTCGCAAGCTGCCTGATCGCCGACGCCCCCAACAGCGGCGGCAGGGCTTCCCACCATTCCAGAAAGCTCGCGCCTTTTGCCGGCAGGCCCGCGAGCCCCCGCACGTCAAACCTGTGAGCCCGACCGCCCACCGAGTACGTATTCAGTTTTGATAAATCCGCAGGAGCATATTCCTTCGACATCGGCCACCTCACGATTGAGAACCGCCCAGGAGCCTATCCCAAAACTGTGGCACCGGCGTCCCGCCGGTGTTTCATCACGGGCCGGAGGCCCGTGCCACAGGAGCGTTTTGCACAGGTTTCAGGACAGCGTCGATCGCCTCAGCGAATATCCTATCGCCCTCGGCATCGAATCCGATCTCCAGCTTCACGACCATCAGCCGGCATGCTTCGTCGTTCCAACGTCCCACGAGCTTCACGGCATCTTTCTCGGTCGTCAGAATCACATTCGCCTCGAGATTCGACGCCACATCCGCCAATGCCGCCATCTCGTCATTGCTGTAGTCATGATGATCGGGATACTCGTATGCCGCCAGCACCTTGACGCCAAGTTCCTCGACGGACCTGCGAAAGCTCGCGAAATTGGCGATCCCAGCGAAGATGACCGCCTGCATCACAGACGGACCCTCGAAGGAGGCCATGTCGCTGCCTTTTATGTCCGTGAAGCCGACGATGCGATGCACCGCCTGAATCACCGGCTTGTCGCCCGACAACTGGCGGAGCCGCCGCCGCAACAGCGTCCTGTTCGTCTCGTCGATCTGATCGCTCCGTGTCATCACGATCAGATCCGCCCGCCGAAGTGACCGCGTCGGCTCCCGCAGCAGTCCCCGCGGCAGCAAATGCCCGTGGCCGTACGGCACCGTCGCGTCCACCAAGACGATATCCAGGTCTCGCCCGAGCTTGCGGTGTTGAAATCCGTCGTCAAGGACAAGCATATCCGCCCCGCGCGACACCGCCTGCCGAGCCGACGCCAACCGGTTCGGATTGACCATGACCGTCGCCGAAGGGCAACGCCGCTTCAGCACCATCGCTTCGTCGCTTTCCTGCCGCCACTGTCCGGCGGCCCGGTCTCGCTGATCGGCATCGAACTGAATCGCACGCCCCTTATAGCCCCGCAGCAGAAGCGCCACCCTGCGCCCCCGCTCCGACAGCAGGTTCGCCACCCTCACTGCGACGGGCGTCTTACCGGTCCCGCCCACGGTGATGTTACCCACGGAGACCACGGGACAACCGGCTGACCTAGCCGCGCGCGGGAACACGTCGAAGTAGGCATTCCGCGCGACGATCACGCCAAGATACGGAAGTGTCAGCAACCTCAGCAGACCACGGATCCCCTCGGCCACGACGCCGCGGGAACGGCCCGACACCAAGTCCAAGTATCTTTCGCTGATGAAGGTCATCTCAGGCCGGAAGTCTAAGAGCGCGTTTGACAAGTCGCAAATCAGAGCCGGCTCGTGCCGAGCCGGTCCGGGGCGACACGCCCCGGCTCAGACTACGCGGTCAGCGCTCGTCGAGATGGCCCCTTTGATATAGGCGAAAACCGCTCCCTCTCGAGGCTTCATCCTTGACGTGTTCCCTGACCTCCTATTAGGCTGCACCGGGCTGTCGAATTGCTCGCGAAGGGAGTACGAACAATGACACGCGCACCGTTGTTGCCATGGATGGTTCGACGACTCACCGGAGCGGTCACGCTTCTGGTCGGTTTGTCATTCATCGTTTGTGGCGTCGGCTGTTCGGATGCATCTCGAACCAGAACCGGCAGCGGCCGGGCGTCGGGCTGGACCCCAAGCCGTCTGCCCAAGGTCTCGCGCACCGAAGCCTTCGACGCCGGCGTCTACGCCATGACGCAATGGTTTCGATTAGCCGAAACCTCGCCCACGGAGGGAATCATTCGCAGCACGGCCGAAGAATTCGACCAGCAAGGCGGCACGGGCCGAATTCGCGACGGCGCCGTCGGCTACAAGAACCGCATGAGACGCATCGCAACCTTGACGATTCGCGAAAAGGACGGCGGATGCATCGCTCATTGTCGGGTACAAGTCGAGCGGCTCGACACGGCCGACCACCGTGTATTCAGGCGGCAGCAACAATTCGGCGACGTGCCGAACGAAACGCCGATCGACCGTGAAGCGAGCGTAAGCCCCGAACAAAACCAAGTCTGGACGCCCATGCCGCGAGATCGAGACCTCGAACGCCAAATCCTCGCCTTGTTGCAAAGCCGCACTATTGGCGAAAACACGAACTGACGCCCGCCACCCGTCGTTCGATATCCGACCGCATCTCGTAACGCACCAATCAACG
>JAUVGW010000425.1 GCA_030593565.1 Phycisphaerae bacterium
CATTGTATCGATGATCATCGCGCTGTCTGTAGCATTTTTTCCTATTGTATACCTGAACTGCTGAATAGGCTGGATGGCGTTGATGTTGAGTGCCTCCTTCCAACCTGTCATGCTGGCTTTAGTCCAATCCCCATAGATCCGGCGGATTGTCACAGTCCCATATTTGCCTGATTCTGCAAGGATTTTGTCTATCAGGGCAGGCTGGGCATTATCGCCGTCAATAAGCAAAGCGATTTTGTTCATTGGAGTTTCACTTAATTTTTTGTTCCAGTCGCTCGTCCAGCGTCTCGATGTGGCCGAACATCATCGTGGCGCTGGTCTTCATGCCGAGGATGTGGCACCGGCGCATGACATCGAGCCATTCGGCGGTGTTCGTCTTTCCCGCGCTGATCTTCGCGCGCACGCGGTCGGACAGGATTTCCGCCCCGCCGCCCGGCACGCTTTCGAGGCCGGCATCTCGCAACTGCGCCAACACGTCAGCCACGGATAAACCATACAACTGATGAAACGCGAAGATCTCCGGCGGACTGAACGCATGAACGTGGATCGTCGGGTAGTTTTTCCTGATGAACCGCATCAAGCCGAGGTACCAGTCGAACGATAGGCCCGCCGCGCCTTCGGCCGGGGCCAGGCCGCCCTGCATCAGGAGCTGCGTCCCGCCGATGGCGACAAGTTCCTCGATCTTCTCGCCGATCTGTTCGTATGTCAGCGTGTATCCTGCCGGAAGGTCCGTCCGACCGGATCGCATCTCGGGCGGGTCCGCCTTGAAATTGCAGAACGTACACCGGGCCGTACACCAATTTGCGTAGTTGACGTTGCGGTCGACAACGTAGGTGCGATAGTTCTCCGGGTGCAGGCGCTCGGTCATCGACAGCGCTTGACGCCCGAGTTCATGGATGGAGGCATCGAAATACAGATCTCGCAAGTCCTGCCGCGTCAGACGACTCGTGTCATCCGGACGGACACGGTCCGGCGGTGGCGTCGAACATGGACCGTGGGACGCCGTCATTTCAATAGCCCATGCTTGACGGCCAGATCGAAGAACCGATCCATCGCCTGCCGCATCGGATCGGTCAGCGTGTACCGCATGATCTGGCCGAGGTATCGCCGTGCCGCATCTGGCGGCCAGCCGTGTTGCTCGGCGTGTGCGTCGGCGATCCGCTTTATGTCCGCCACGCCTGCGTCACGGGCCGACTGCAACATCGGCGCGATCGCGGCAATGTCCCGGTCGTTCGGCCCATACCACGCCGCGAAGACGAACGGCAGCTTCGTCAGATGCTTCCACGCCGCCCCGAGGTCCACCTCGAACCCGAACCCCCGCGGCACGTGCCGGACGACCTTGTCGCCGATCAGCAGCACCGCCTCGGCATCGTCCACCGCCCCCACGCCCGTGTCAGCGGCCGCGGCACCCAGGCATCCGTTCTCGAACGGCACCAATTCCAGCCGACGCGCGTACAATTCCAGCCAGACCAGTTGGGCCAGCACGACCGAGGTGTGCGAATCGCCATCGACGTGCAGCCGAGTCACGCGATCCGGCGGGATTCTGGAGAAAACCCGTACCGTCAGCGTCTCGCCGTTGCTGGCGATGCACCCGTCGGAGACGAGCGCCAGCCGGTCCCGGCCATGCCAGAAATCCACGATCGGAAGCAGGGCAACATCACATCGCCCCTCGGCGAGCATCTCACCCAGGCGAGACGGCACGCCCGGCACAACCACCACGTCATCCCGGCCTTGGAGCGTGGCATGCAGTGGCAGCGCATTCAGGAAGGATACGACACCCAGCGTCCGAACGTCGCGGCCGGCTTGTCTCGTTGATGCTGCGGCTTGGGTCATCGCGTCATTCCACCCTTGCAGGCCCGTAGGCAGGCCCGCCACGTCCCGAATTATACGAGGCACCGCCGGGGCCGCCAAACCAGCGGGGGCAGCGGCCAAATCTTTCGCAAGTATTGAAAACGAGGTGGCCGACACCAGTAGTGCAATCTTTCCCGAGGTCAGGTGGTACCATTCAGGGGTGCCGGCAGTGCGCCACCGCCTGCCGGACAACCGATGCCTTCCCTCGCGGACAACACACAACGAGGAGTGACGCACCATGCCCGATGGTACACAAGCAACGGACAATGTCATACAGCTCCAACTGGTCGACTTCTTCTTCCAGGCCCTCCAGATCGCCCTCGATCTGATGCTGGCGGCCATGACCCAGGTCATGTCAGGCTTCTTCAGCTTCATCTTCGGTACGTAGCCAGGCGTGATCTTCGCCGCGACCCTACTGTGTCACAGCGCAGCCTCCGGGCGCCCAAACTGTGGCACAGGCGTCCCGCCTGTGACGCCACCGGCAGGTGTGGCACGGACAAGGATCGCCCGTGAGGAGGCTGCGATTCGACCGAACAGGCTTCAACGGCGATCCTTGTCCGTGTTCGGCTGCCATTGATTTGCACTGAACATCCACGGACAAGCTCCGTTGCGCAAATGGCGGTACTTGCTGTCGCCATGGCGCTGCCTTCAAGGTCAACACCGCCTTGTCTTTCACGCTTGTCCGTGCCACCCCCCGCGGCGTGGAAAGACCTCCGCGGGAAGCGAAGAAACGGAACGTCAGTAATGCAGGTGTCTCGTCTGTGTTTCCACCCGATTTCGGCGAGCCGGCTTCAGGCGACCGGGGCCGGGTGAGTCAGGTAGTGTTTCACGAACAAGTTGAGGATCACGTCTCGCACGAAGTCGGCGCGGACATGGCGGCCGTCGGGTTCGCCGGTGGGGTGGCGGTCGCGCCAGACGAGGTTTCGCTCGTTCACGGTGGCCAATTCGTAGCTTGGGAAGTAGTCGATGGCCGGCCCGCCGTTGCGCGCGGCGGTTTCGACGGCCTCGGTGGCGACCGACCGGAGGGTGGCCTTGCTGTAGGCATTGGAGATGATGACATCCGACCCGAAGAATGTCGCGTGGAGGGG
Organism: Phycisphaerae bacterium; assembly: GCA_030593565.1. GTDB lineage: Bacteria > Planctomycetota > Phycisphaerae > UBA1845 > UTPLA1 > JAFGQA01. The sequence continues at coordinate 2,940 of JAUVGW010000425.1, forward strand.
TACGGGAGAAACGGTACAGACGATCCGTAGATCGGCGTTGACGGAGTGCAGCAGATCCAGGACGCGCAACAGTGCGTCGAGGTTTTGCGCGTGTGTCGTTCGGTGGACGGAGAATCGGCGGTCGAAGTCGTGGATCATGTCCTTGGGCGGGGTGCCGTTGAGCCAGGTGTTGAGCTGGTCGTCGTGCCAGACTTCGACGAGGCCGAGTGTCATGACGATGACATCGGCCGCTCGGATGGCGGCGGCCACGTTTGCGAGGATGGCCTGATGCGTATCGAAGGCGATCCGGCGGCCGGCGTGGTGGGTGAATGGGTAACCGTATCCGTTGAACCACGTGCCGTCATCGAGTCTTACGATCAGGCGATCGTCGAAGCCGCCGCTGAGGGCCCACGTTACGGTCTGTAGGATACCGAAGGTGTTGTACTGGTTTCCGAGCCCGCCGTCGGTGGCGTCGAAGCCTTGATCCGTCATGGCGGCGCGGATTTCTCGAGCGAAACAACTTCCGATGACGAAGATTCGGTCCGTGCGTTGAATGCGAAACGATGGTTCGAGGCATAGTCCCAGGTTGGGCGATGCCAAACGGGCCGGATCGAAGACGGCGGTGTCCGCGAATCGCAATGTGTCGATATTGGCGTTGTTACCGATGGATCGAGCCTCCACGGGCGGACCGGTTCCATAGTAAGATCGGCTGGATGCTGCGTTCGGGGCCAGCTTCCGGTCGCGTCGAGCTGGCAAACGACAGCCATTTGGTACGGGTCCATGACAGATTCGGCGGGGCCGATCAGAGCCCCAAGCGTTAGCGCGGGGTCTTCTTGGAGAGACCGTTGGTCTTCGGACCCACTCGCTTACGCTCGGGGCTCTGATCCGGTACCCGATGCAGGGGGTGTCACGCGCTACTTCGCTGTTT
>JAUVGW010000333.1 GCA_030593565.1 Phycisphaerae bacterium
GCCCCCGTTGGGGGCTCGATCGACTTGGTACGTTATCCCAGGGCTCGCTGCGCTTCGCCCTGGGCTTTACTCCGTCGCCCGCTTCGCGGGCTGAAACCCCCGTCCGCCACACTCTAAAGCCGCCTAAACTGTCATGGACCCCAACGCCCCCCCACGAGCCTTGACCATTGGCCGTTCCGCGATACAGTGTGGACAATTGAATCTAGTTCTCCGGGAGAAATTCGATGGTCGCCCATCACCACATATTGGCGTTTCTTCAGAGCCTTGGCTGGCCCGAACTGCTGGTCATCGGACTCATCGCACTGCTGATCTTCGGCAGGCGGCTGCCGGAAGTCGGACGCTCCCTCGGAAAGGGCATCGTCGAATTCAAGAAGGGCCTGAAAGATACCGGCGACGAAGTCAAGGGCGACGCGCCGTCCATCAAGGACATCAAGAACGAGATCACGAAAAAGCCCCTCGCCGACGACAAACCCAAGGACGGCGACAAGCCCAGGGACGGCGACAAGCCCAAGGACGAAGACAAACCCGCCTAGTGCATCGCCACACGAAAACGTGCGGGTAGTAGCGTCGGCCCCCCGTGGCCGACGTATGCGAGGAGGAACCCCTCCACCTTTTACGTCGGCCACGGGGGGCCGACGCTACCCGCCGATTCATGTGTGGCGATGCACTAGTGCTCTGTGACAGATCAAATGATGGGTGCCACTGGCGGCTCGCCCGCCAGTGTTCGCGGGCACACAACCGCACCCCGATCCGACAAAACAACGGTGATGCCGAACCCCTCGGCGCGGACTGAACGCGCCCGCCGCCGGTCATCCACAAACGCACAAGAGCCCCCGAGCGTAGAACTCGGGGGCTCTCATGGCATGACAGGCTGAGCTTCCGCGCTGTCATGCTCCCAGGGTGGAGTGGGAGTGGGAGTCTATCGCTTCGAGGCCTTCTTGCTGTCGTCTCCTCGAAGTCTCATGTATTTCCTGTAAAGCTTCGGCCGCTTGGCCTTCAGGGCCTCGGCATCCTTGAACGTCTCGACGAGTTCCTCACCGCCGCGCCGCTTGGTGACACGTATCTTCCCGCCGTCGAGCAGTTCGAAGCTGGTCCGCGCCTTTCCGTGACTGAAAACATCCTTGAGGCCAAGTCCTGTGTCGCCCAGATGCTCCCGGAGTTTCTTGTGGATGTCCTCGACGTGCTTCCTGGCTCCCTCAGTGCCTCCGAGTATCTCGGCAAGATTGAGGGTGATCGCCTCGTCACCGGAGCGAAGATCGAGAAAGCCGAGCCCTTCGCCACCCGGTAGTGTCATGACGTGCTCGCCGTCACCGCCGATGATCTGCGTGCAGATCGAGTGGCCGCCCGCTCCGTGCATCCTGTCGTACGTTTCGGGATCGTCCTTCTTGAGCTCATCTTCGTCTTCGTAGATCTTCGTCGTCGTCGTTTCCTCGCCGTCCTTTTTCTCGGTCCTCGTGACCGTGATCTTCCCATCGTCGCCTTTCTCGATTCGCAGTGAGTGGGCGCCTTCGTCCATCCAGATGAAGTTCTTGTCTTTGCCGGGCATGTAGAAGTCGAACTTGAATTCCCCACGGTGCGGAAAAACCTTCCAGACGTCAGGCATGTCCTCGCCGTCGAATGACTTGAAGTGCCACTTGCCGTCATGCAGCTTTTCGAGCAGCCCGCCGCGCCGATGGATATTGCCCCCGATGAGTTCCTCGACGTCATCGAGGTCGCCGAACTTGTACGCGCCGATGGCGGCCGAGGCAGGTCGGGCGCCAATGGTCACCTTGGCATCCCGGCGCTCGCAGCCGTCAACGATCGTGAACTTGCACACATCGTCAGGCTCCATGCCGCGCACGATCTTGAGGAACGACGCCATGTCGGAGGGTATCTCCTCTCCATCGATCGCGACGATCACGCCATACTGCGTCAGACCGGCGTCGTCCGCCGGCGAATCGTCGATCACATCGAGGATCATCATTCCCGTTGCCGAATCGAGATCGAGATGTGCGGCCAACGGTTTCGGCACCGGCCCGAAATGAATCCCAACCCAAGCGCCACCGATCTCCGCCTCGTCAACCATTACCTTGACTTTGACTTCGCCCGGCCCGCCCGGCTCGCCGGTGACGAAGATGTTCCCTTTCCTCTGCATGACGCGACGGCCGCCCGGTTCGCCATCGTCGTCGTAGAAGACGGCCATGCTCGGGGAGGACTTCACGGCGAGATATTCGCCGTCCCCGCCATCGTCGCTGCGGCAGAAAAAGACATTCGAGTCGGCCGTCGCCACAAACGGGCCGCCATGCGCGCCGCCCTTGCCGAACCACACCTTGTTGCCGCCGGGGGTGACATTCTGCCAGACGTCGTCGTCCTCCACCGCCTCGATCATGATGCGTGCCGATCCCTCGCCATCACCACAAACGCCATAGCTCGACGAAACGGTCTTGCACTTGCCCGTCTTGCTGCCGCAACCACCTTTCGACTTCTTCTTGATGATACGCTTGTGGCCGGCCTTCTTCTTGCCGCAGTCACCTTTCAGTATCTTCTTGATGATCCGCTTGCGGCCGTCCATCTTCTTGCAGCAATCGCCATGGCTGCCGTGCAGTGCTTCGGCCACGATGGCGTCAACATCGATGTCGAGGCTCTCCCCGTCGCTGAACATCTTGATAATGGCGTGTCCATCGCCACCTTCATCGTCATACCAGATGCCCAAGCCGTGCGGAGCATTGCCGTGCCCGTGCCCGTGCCCGCTTCCGCAGTCACCCTTGAACATCTTCTTGATGATCCGCTTGTGGCCGTCCTTCTTCTTGCAGCAACGGCATCCACTGTGCCCCGGTCCCGATTTCAGCAGGACATCCTCGACGCCGCATCCTTTCAGAGCCTTCATGATGATGTGTTTGATGTTGCCACCTTCGCCGAATGTCACATCATCCCCGTTCACGCAGACGTCAATCTTCTTGACGACGTACTTCTCCGGACCACCGTGCTGACCATCGCCCACCTGGATGCACTTGACGACGACCTTCCCGTCTTTCGAGACAGTGCAGCCCTCGCCGACCTTGATGACGATCGGCTCCGCGATCAAACCGGTTGCCTCCATCGCCCCAATCGGCGGGATTGACATCCCCGTTAACACCACCAATAACGTCTGTACCGGAAGCATGTTGCGTTCTCCTTGACTGGTCCGACAGGCGCCTCGCCCGGCCGAAATGCCTCATGGTTATGTTCTTACTCCGCGACTTCTGTATAAATTGCGAGCACCTTTGTTTGCGACTGAAGGCCGCCCTGGGATTTAGGGTTCAGGGTCAAGGGTGCCGGCTGGAAACCCTAATCCCTGGTTCCTAGCGAGCCGGGCCGTCCCCGGCCCGGTACCCTACTCCCCCGGCTCCCTGATCCCTCGGTCCCTGGACCCTTTGGTTGCGGCCGAAGGCCGCCTTGCGATGACTGCCTCGTTCTGCCGCCATCCCGGCACCGCCCCGCTCAAATATCGCCCGAAACCGGGACGAGCCGCGTGGAATACGCCTCCCTTTCAAAGATGTAAATCAGGTTCTTGTTCTTGTTGTCGCGGATGCCGATCAGATCGCGCCGGACATCCCGCACGCGGCGAACCGGCCGATAGTCGATATCTCGATAGTCCATCGACATGGGCGAATGTTGAATCATCCGCGGCGCGCCACCGACCCCCGCGCCGGCCTGTATCCCATTCATCGGAACGGCAGCCTGCGGCATGGCCGGCCCGGTCTCGACCTGTTGGGCGATCCGGCCGTCGGGCGACCACAGCCTCGGCAGGAAAGACACCGCGACCACCGCCGCCGCCGTCATCACCGCACCGGCCAAGCCGACCCCCCACCTGCGACGGCCCGCCGTCGCAGGTGACGCCGAGGCAAGGTCCTGTCGCAGCGCACTCACGGCCAGACCGTCGATCCGCTCGTATTCCTCGAACAATGCCCGCGCGGCCGGGTTTCGGGCCAGGATGCCGGCCAGTTCGGCTCGTTCCTCGGCGCTGGCCTCATCATCGAGGCGCCGGCAGATAAGACGTTCGATCCGCTCGTCGACGCCCGCTGGTTTGTCATCATCAGTATGCACTATGCGTCCGATCCTCGATCTACTGCCAAGTGCCTCAGGGTCGAGCGTAACAACCGTCTGGCCCTGACCAATCGCGTCTCCACCGTGTCGACCGGCATGGTCATCGCCTCGCCGATCCGTGCGTAGCTCCATCCTTCGATGTGCCGGAGAATAAACGGTTCTCGATAGATCTCCGGCAAGCCCCGAATCGCCGCCAACACCTCCCGGTGCGTCTCCTCACCGCTGAGCTTCGTCGTGGGTCCCGACTCGCGGGAGACGATCCTGGCCGCGTCATCGATGCCGACGCTGCGCCGACGCTGCCTCGCGGCCTTCATGCCTGCGTCGATCGCCGCGTTCTTCGCCAGTTTGTAGAGCCAACTGCGCCACCGATCCCGATCGACCAGCGAGCCCAATTGCTGCCACACCTTCGTCCAGACCTGCTGGACGATGTCGTCCACGGCCGACGGATGCCCGACGGTGGCATAGACGACGTTGCGGACCCAGCCGTTATGCCGGCGCACAAACAGATCCAACGCATCTTGATCGCCGCGCTGCGCGGCTGCGATCAATTCGTGGTCGCCGGCGTCCGACCTCGGGGCCATTACTGTATCCACCTATACTCGACGACGCTCCCCCCTCGCGTCCTGTCACCTATTATCGTGCGGGGCGCTGTTTTTGTTCGCGGCAGTTTCCGCCACCCCGGCGAACGAGCGATAACTAGAGCATTTCACGTTTGTCTGTAGCGGCCGACGCCCCTGTCGGCCGTGAATTGTTCGATGATACTACGTCCGACACGGGGGTCGGACGCTACACCATTAAGTGAAATGCACTAGTGCACCACCACCCGAAAATGTGCGGGTGCCACTGGCAGCTTGTCTGCCAGTGCTGGACACGGGCGGGCAAGCCGCCCGTGGCACCCACCACGCAAAACCCGCAGATTCATGTGTGGCGGTGCACTAGCCCCCAGCGGAAGCGGGGGATCAAGACAACGTCGGATCGAATCACGAACCCCTCACTCCCGCGAGGGGCTGTGTATCGCCTGCTACGCACTTAAGGAATATGATCGACCGGTTGCGTGGCCACCGGCATCCCCGGATAACGCAGCCGCGGCAGGTATTTCTCAATCACATCGCCGCGGAAGATCAAGCCGAGCGTCAACAACGACCAGACAACCGCAGTCGCCAGAAACGGGCGATCCTTGATCAACACATCGGTCGGCCCCGTTCGTTCGCCCTGACCGATCACCATCGCATATCGGAAGATGGCGTAGAACACCAACGGCGTTGTGAAGACCAGCGATCTGGGCGACGGCGTATGTGGATCAAGCGTGTACAACAGGAATGTGATGACCGCGATGCCGCCGGTCGTCGCCAACAACTGGCCCAGCAGTTCCGGCGTATAGGACGCCAGCGTCGCCCGATGCTTCACCGCATCCTCGCTGTTCTCAATCACTGCCAGTTCACATTGCCGCTTGCCGAATCCCAGGAACAGACACAGCGTGAACGTACACACGACAAGCCAGGCGGACACCTCGACGTCGATCGCCTGCGCCCCCGCCAACGCCCGCAGCACGAAGCCGATCGCGATCAGGATGACGTCCAACAAGACCCGGTGTTTGCCCAATGTGGAATAGAACAGGTTTAACAGGAGATAGCTCAGGGCCGTTATCGCGAACCCACGCGGCATCCACATTGACGCGATGGTGCCGGCTGACGCCAGGAC
>JAUVGW010000438.1 GCA_030593565.1 Phycisphaerae bacterium
GTCCATCCTCGGCTGTCTCCCCATGGCCCTGCAAATGCCCATCTGGATCGCCCTGTGGACCACGTTGAATACAAACGTCGACATGCGACACATGCCGTTCTTCTGGTGGATCCACGACCTCTCCTCACCCGACGCCCTAATCCCCTTCGGCGTCGAGTACAACATCCCCCTCCTCGGCAGCCTCATGGGCCCCATCGCGGCCTTCAATCTGTTGCCGCTCATCATGACCGCCACGATGTACGCCCAGCAGAAGCTGATGCAGAAGTTCACCAAGCCCCTCACACCCGCCAAGCCCAAGCTCGACAAGGAGGGCAACCCCATCCCCGATCCTCAGGCGCAAATGCAAAAGATGATGGGATTCATGATGATCTTCTTCGGTTTCATCTTCTACAACTTCCCCAGCGGCCTGAATCTCTACATCCTCACCAGCAACCTCCTCGGCATGGCCGAGCAGTATCACATCAAAAAGCACATTCGAGAAAAGGATGAAAAGGGGGAGTTCGCGGTCAAGAAGAAAGCCGCCGAGCCCGGCGGAAAACCGTCGTTGCTAGCACGATACTATTCGGCCATCGAGAAGAAAGCCGAAGCGGCCCGCCTCGAGAAATCCGGCAAACCCCACTCTCGCACGACCAAAAAGGGCAAACGGGACAAGACGAAGCCGCGGGCCTGATCACCGGAGAAGTTTCGGAGAAAACGTAGCGTCCGACCTCCGTGTCGGACGTTGAAGACCAACGGTTTTCAGCAGCCGACAGGGGCGTCGGTCGCTACAAAAATAGGCAAACCGCTAACGCTCTCGATCAGGTGCCGACAGGTACCGGCCGGTGGACGTGATCTGCAAACTTGCGTTTCGCTTCGCTGATGAGATAGAACGACCCGGTGATGCAGATCAGGTCCTCGCGCGTCACGGCCTTCTCGGCAATCTCCAACGCCTCATCGAGGTTGGATGCCGCCTGGGCCATCCGCCCACTCACCTCGGCAAACTGAGTTTGCAGGTCCGCCGGGTCTGCCGACCGCGGCGTGTCGATGCCAGTGAAGATGATCTTGTCCGCCCCCAGTTGGATCCACCGCAACATCCCCGCGACGTCCTTATCCGCGCAGCACCCGAAGATCACCACCATCGAGTCATACGGCACGTTCTGGCCGATCGCCCGCATGAGCGCCTCGACGCTGGCCGCGTTGTGAGCAGCGTCAATGAGGATGCGCGGCTTATCGCAGATAATCTCCATCCGACCCTCGAGCCGCACCTTCGCGAGCCCGTTGACCGACGCCTCGTCGTCGAGTTCAAACCCCCGATTCTTCAATTGATCCAGCAGCCCCAGCGCCACGCCGCAGTTGATCGCCTGGTGATGCCCCACCACCGGCACGATCAAGTGATCGAAACGGCTTGTCGGCGTCGCAATCCCGATTCGGGCCTGGGGACCCCCCGTCCGGGACGACTCGAACCGATAGCTGAACGTGATGTCCTCACCGGCAAACAGAATCGGCGCCTTCGCCGATGCCGCGCTCTTCTTCAACGCCTGCTTCGCCTCGTCGGGCTGCGGCGCGCTCACAACCGGCACGTCCTCCTTGAAGATCCCCGCCTTCTGCTCAGCGATCTCAGCCAGCGTGTCGCCGAGCTGCGGCATGTGGTCGTAGCTGATGCTTGTCAGACCGCACACCTCCGGCGACAGCACGTTTGTCGCGTCGTAGCGGCCCCCGAGTCCCGTCTCCACAATCGCGATATCGACGGCCTCCGTGCTGAAGTGCTCGAACGCTACGGCAGTTAGAATCTCGAAGTAGGTCGGACGCTCTTCTTCCGAGTATTGCTGGCTGACCTTGGAGATTTTGGTCATCGCCGAGGTCATCGCAGCCTCGGAGATCATCTCTCCATCAATCCTGATCCGTTCTCGAACGTCCAGCAGGTGTGGCGACGTATACAGGCCCACTTTCAGCCCATTGCCGCGTAACATCTCGGCAAGCATCGCTGCCGTCGAGCCCTTGCCCTTGCTCCCGGCGATATGCACACTCCGAAATGCGGCGTGCGGATTCCCCATGTCGGACAGAAGATGAATGATCCGAGACAAAGTCTTCATCCGTCGGCTGCTCGACCGGGGCGGCCGACGCTCGAAATTCACGTGGCTGCCGAGAAACGATAGCGCCCCGGCATAAGTTCGGACGAGTTTCCGGCCTGTTTTCTTCTGACCAGTCGGCTTCTTCCCACCGCCGGATGGCGACCCCCGTCGGGTGCCGGCTCGCTTCGCGCCGGACCTACGTTCCTCAGAAGCTGGCTTCCGGACCGGTTTTCGTTTCGAGATTCGAGTTGTCGTTGTTCCTGCTCGTGCCATAAGACGCCCATGTTACGGATACCCGGCCCCCGGGTCAAGGCTTAGCGGCAAAATCCGCCATTTATCGATGGCCTCCATCGCACACAAACCATTGTAGCGCATTATGTTGGGACTCGATCATTCACGCAAGGCGACACCCAAACATATGCCAAACAACACAGAGCTTCATCGAAGCCCCATCCAATCAGTCGACACCGACCCGTCCACCAAGTTAGCCGCCAAGCTCCTACGGTCTAACGGGCACGGTATCAATGTTGAACGCACAGGAATCGCGGTTTCTTGCAGATCCTGGCGTTTCCTTCCACAATCGCCGTTCTCACTATCAATCCGACGAATCCCACCACAACGAGGCGGAGCACACTATAGCGTTTTAAGAAACCCTGTAGCGTCCGACCCCCGTGTCGGACGCCGAATACCAACCACTCTTCACGGCCGACACGGGCGTCGGCCGCTACACCATTTCTTAAACTGCTCTAACCAGGTGCCAGCCGCGAAGTCGCGATGGAATCCAGACATCAAGGAACGATGGAAACCCGGGATTCGCTGAATCACGGACTGCGCGGTCGCCGACCAGGACGTACGGATGGACTTCTGGCTGCACACAGTTAGACGATCGGAAAGCGGTTCCGGTTCGCGCCAATCCTACTGCAGACTCTCTTGAGGCGGCACAAGACACCATAGCAGCGCCAACCCCGCCGGGGCCATGACGAACTCGGCGGGACGCTTTAGCGCCGCGAGATGCAGCGTCGGCCCCTGCGGCCGACGTATGCGCGGAGCAAGCCCCAAGTACTCCACGTCAGGGTAATCGCAAGAATGGCCGGGCGGTGGTCTTTGCAGCGGTTTGCGCGCTCGTGTAGCGGCCGACCCCCGTGTCGGCCGTCGGAAACCGTTGGTGTTCTACGGCCGACACGGGGGTCGGCCGCTACATCCGCCATTCTTGCGAT
>JAUVGW010000313.1 GCA_030593565.1 Phycisphaerae bacterium
ACCAACGGTTTCCGACGGCCGACACGGGGGTCGGCCGCTACACGAGCGCGCAAACCGCTGCAAAGACCACCGCCCGGCCATTCTTGCGATTGCCCTGGACACGAGCCGGCTCTGATGCCCTTGTGCTGGCACGCCGTTTGCTTTCTACTACTGACCTACTGCCGGCGGCCTGATTACCACATTCAATCGGGTGGGAATGTGGCATGAAGATGCGATAGTCGCCTTAGCGTTCGTCCGGAGGGCTGATCGATAGCCGCATCCCAACCGTGGGGATGGGGTGCTTCTTCACGTCGCGAAAAAACGCGCGGCCTTAGCGGAATGCCCCCCAGAACAGCCAACCGCCCATCCTCCGCCCGAACGGTGTTGGGGGCCGGCTTGGGCGGGCCGTGAGCCCAGTAGAGGCTCTCACAAGACGGTGTTTGACCACTGGGACTCGCTCGCTCCGGGCCGTCCTGGTGTGTGGATGAGTGACACTTAAGGAGAATGAGATGTCCAATGCAGCAGTGGACGCCTTCATGGCAGGCGTCAAGGCGAAGAATCCCGAGCAGAAGGAGTTCCACCAGGCGGTTCACGAGGTCGTGGAGTCATTGATGCCTGTGTTGGACAAGCACCCCGAGTATCGCAAGGCCAAGGTCCTGGAGCGGATCGTCGAGCCGGAGCGGGTTATCATTTTCCGCGTCCCGTGGGTGGATGATGCCGGCGAGGTCCAGGTTAACCGCGGCATGCGGGTCGAGTTCAACAGCGCGATCGGGCCGTACAAAGGCGGTCTCCGGTTCCATCCCTCCGTGAACCTGGGCATTATCAAGTTCCTCGGGTTCGAGCAGGTCTTCAAGAACGGCCTGACCACGCTGCCTATCGGCGGCGGCAAGGGCGGCTCGGACTTCGATCCAAAGGGCAAGAGCGACCTGGAGGTCATGCGATTCTGCCAGAGCTTCATGAGCGAGCTGTTCCGCCACATCGGCGCGGACGTGGACGTGCCCGCCGGTGACATCGGCGTGGGCGGCCGTGAGATCGGCTTCATGTTTGGGCAGTACAAGAAGCTGACGCGCAAGTTCGAAGGCGTGCTCACCGGCAAGGGGTTGCAGTGGGGTGGAAGTTTGATTCGTCCAGAGGCGACCGGCTACGGCCAGGTCTACTTCGCCGACGAGATGCTCAAGACCCGTGGCGAGAGCTTCAAGGGCAAGACGGTCGTCGTTTCCGGCTCCGGCAACGTGGCCCAGTACGCCTCCGAGAAGGTCATTGCACTCGGTGGCAAGGTCATCACGCTGTCCGATTCGTCGGGCTACATCGTTGACGAAGAAGGCATCGACGCGAAGAAGCTCGCCTTCGTCATGGACCTGAAGAACAATAAGCGCGGCCGCATCAAGGAGTACGTCAATAAGTACCCCAGCGCCGGCTATCACACGTCGGACGCGAGCGCGGATCACAACGCCCTGTGGAGCGTCAAGTGTGACGTCGCGTTGCCGGCGGCCACTCAGAACGAGATCAACGCGAACGACGCGAACAACCTCGTCAAGAACGGCTGTGTCTGCGTCTCCGAGGGTGCCAACATGCCGAGCACGCCCGAAGCCGTGAACGTGTTTATCGAGAGCAAGACGCTGTACGGGCCGGGCAAGGCCGCGAACGCCGGCGGCGTCGCCGTTTCCGGTTTGGAGATGTCGCAGAACTCGATGCGATTGGCATGGAGCCGCGAAGAAGTCGACCAGAAGCTCCACGGCATCATGCAGAGCATCCACAAGGCTTGTATCGAGACCGCCGAGGCCTACGGCACGCCCGGCAACTACGTCAACGGCGCCAACATCGCGGGCTTCCTCAAGGTTGCCGACAGCATGATGGCCCAAGGCGTCGTGTAGCATGATGGCTCAAGGCGTTGCGTAGGTCGCAACACACCGGCACCGGCCGCAGGCGCGTTGGACGAACTGTGGCACCGGGTGATTTGTGGCACCGGCGCCAAAGCCGGTGGGGCCTCCGACAGGGGTGCCACGGATGGGTTGCCATGCCTTACTTGAAATCAACCGCGTGATCCCCGGGGCGAGACCGGCATAGCCTGTCTCGCCCCGGCTTTTGTGCTTCACATTGTGCGAATCTACGAGTAGCGTCGGCCCCCCGTGGCCGACGTAAAATGTGGAGGGGCACCTCCTCGCATTCGTCGGCCACGGGGGGCCGACGCTACAGCACACGACACGGAAGCGCCCCGCCGAATCTGTCATGGACGCGGTTCGAGAGGAAACACATGCCCGATAACGGCGGCTCTCAATACGGCCAACTGGAATCGGAGTTCAGCGGCTTCCACAACCTCTACGAACACCGTGTGCACGACGTGTTGCTCGTGTGCAGCCTTTACGAGTCCTTCATCCTCGAAGCGGACGGGCTTGTCGCTGATCTGATCTTCAGCGAATACCAGGAACTCAATCTTAGCCACGCGCCGCACGTCTCCCGCGTCTCAACGCCCGAGGAAGCCCTGGAGCGAGTCAAGAACCGTCATTTCGATCTCGTGATCGCGATGACGCATCTCGGTGGTTGGGAAATCCGCGAATTCGCCAAGGCTGTCAAGGATATCAAACCCGACATGCCGGTGATGATGCTGGCCGGCGAGGTCCGCGAACTCGCCAAATACGCCGACATTGAAAGCCGTGCGCCGATCGACCAGTTGTTCTTCTGGCATGGCGACGCAAAAATCCTCCTCGCCATCATCAAGTGCGTTGAAGACAGCTTGAATGCCGAGCACGACACGAAGGTCGGCAATGTCCGCGTCATCATCCTCATTGAGAACTCCATTCGGTTCTACTCCGCCTACCTGCCTGTGATTTACACCGAGCTTATGCGGCAGAATCAGGCTCTGATGGCGGAAGGGCTCAATCCCGTGCAGAAGCTGCTCCGGATGCGGGCTCGCCCGAAGATTCTGCTCGCCGAGACGTTCGAGGAGGGCTGGGCTCTCTACGAGAAGTACCGCAGCAACGTGCTCGGCGTCATCTCCGACGTTCGCTTTCCCCGAAATGGCAAACTCGACAGGGAGGCGGGCGTGGAAATCGTCCGGCGCGTCAAGGAGGAATCACCGCACCTGCCCGTCTTGCTCCAGTCCTCCGACGCGTCGAAGGAGGCCGTCGCGACACGGCTCGGGGCGTGCTTTCTTCACAAGCAGTCGCGAACCTTGATCCATGACCTTCGGGAGTTCCTCCTCTGCAATCTCGGATTCGGGGATTTCGTCTTCCGCCTGCCGGATGGGACGGAGGTGGGGCGTGCCTCCGATCTTCGTGGGCTTACGCAGATCCTTCCGCGAATGCCTGACGAGTCCATCCTTTTTCACGCCGGCTTCGATCACTTCAGCAACTGGCTGATGGCCCGCACGGAATTCGAACTCGCCGCGCATATCCGACCACGGAAGGTGTCCGATTTCGAGAACGTCCAAAGCATGCGCGCGTACCTGATTCAAATGCTGACGGACTACGCGGAGAAGGCCCAGACGGGCGTGATCGCTGATTTCTCCCGACAGAAGATCGCCCGGGGAGCGGGTTTCGTTCGCCTCGGGGGCGGGTCGATCGGCGGCAAGGCTCGCGGTCTTGCCTTTATCAGCGCCCTCCTCAAACGCGACAACATCCACAACCGATTCCCGAACGTGCGAGTCGCCGTCCCCAGCAGCGTTGCCGTCGGAACGGATGTCTTCGACGCTTTCCTGGATGACAACAAGCTCCGCCGGTTGGCCGTGCGCGACTGCGACGACGAGGATATTGTCCACGCGTTCTTGCCTGCCAGGCTTCCGGACGATTTCCGCGGCGACTTGGCAGCCTATCTGGAGCAGGTTAAGTACCCACTAGCCGTCAGATCCAGCAGCCTGCTCGAGGACTCCCACGGCCAGCCTTTCGCGGGGATCTACAAGACGTACATGATCCCCAACAATCATCTCAGCCAGGAGGTCAGGCTCGAACAGCTCTGCGACGCCATCAAGCTCGTGTACGCCTCGACCTTCACGCGCGCCGCGAAGCTCTATCTGGAAGCCACCGGACACCACGCCGAAGAAGAAAAAATGGGCGTCATCCTCCAGGAGGTCGTCGGCTCACAGTACGGCGACCATTTCTACCCCACGTTCGCGGGTGTGGCCCGGTCCTACAATTTCTATGCGTTGGGCAGGCTCAAGCCGGAAGACGGCGTCGCCTGTGTCGCCTTGGGACTCGGCAAGATGGTCGTCGAGGGCGGCGAGATGCTGATGTTCTCGCCCGCCTATCCGGAAATCCTGCCGCAGTTCAGCAACACCGAAAGCACGCTGGCCAATTCGCAGCGGAGCTTTTACGCCTTATACATGGGACGCGGCGGGAACTACACCTCGACGAATGCCGACGCCAATCTTCTCGCGTACGATCTGGAGGTCGCCGAGCGCGACGGCACCCTCGAACCCATTGGGTCGGTCTATTCTCCAGAAAACGACATGGTCTACGATGGCATCAACCGGCCGGGCGCCAGGCTTGTCACCTTCGCGCACGTCCTGAAATCGGGCATCTTCCCCCTCGCCGAGATCGTCAAGCTTCTTCTCGAAATCGGCAAGCACGGCATGGCCTGTCCGATCGAAATCGAGTTTGCCGTCAACATGAAGACCGAGCCGATGCAGTTCGGCCTCCTCCAGATTCGCCCGAGCTTCTCCGACGAAGCCACCGACGAGATTCCCCTGGAAGACAACGATCGATCGAAGCTCCTTTGCTACAGCCCGCAGACAATGGGTAACGGCGCCATCGGCGGCCTGAAGGACATTGTCTTCGTGAAACCCGACCAATTTGATTCGGTCCAGACCCGACGGATCGCGGCGGAAATCGGCCGCATGAACGAGCAGCTCAGAAAGATGGGCCGCACCTGCCTTCTCATCGGCCCGGGCCGGTGGGGCTCGGCCGATCCCTGGCTGGGCATCCCCGTGACGTGGGACCAGATTTGCACCGCCAGCGCCATCGTGGAAACCAGCCTGGACGACTTCGTCATCACCCCGTCACAGGGCACGCACTTCTTCCAGAACCTCACCTCCTTCCGCGTGGCGTACCTCACCGTGAATCCCGTAGCGGGCGGTGGTTTCGTCGATTGGGATTGGCTTGCCCGGCAGACATGCGTGGCCGAAACGGACTACATCCGCCACGTCCGCCTCGATCGCCCCCTAGAAGTAAAGCTCGACGGCCGCAGCCAACGCGGAGTAATCTTCAAGCCCAATGATGCGGACGACGAGGCGCTTTCCGTATAGCCGCCCGTGGCATAACTGTGGCTCATCAGAGCCGCCCTCTGTGAGGGCGGTGTCCTTCCAAAGACAGAACTGGGTGCCCCATCCTTTCTGAAAGAAAGGGTGGGAAGCTACCCCGCATCGGATTCCCCCCATTTGCTTTACAGAGAACGGGACGCACACTCTATCCGAGCCGGGACACACGCTCTATCCGAGCCGGGGCATGTCGCCCCATGATATCGATTCCGCCCCCACGCCGATCGCAGACCCACCGAACCGACGATAGTGGGATGACGCAACTGCTCATCAGAGCCGCCCTCTGTGAGGGCGGTGTCCTTCCAAAGACAGAACCTCATCGCGGCGGAAGACACCGCCGCGACACGAGCCGGTTCTGATGGGTGACATCTCACACACGTCCCCGATCTCGGCTGGCACGGTCAGTTTGGGTGCCCCATCCTTTCTGAAAGAAAAGGTGGGAAGTTGCCGTGCATTGGATTCCCCCATTTGCTCCGCAGAGGACGGGACGCACACTCTATCCGAGCCGCGACACACACACGCTATCCGAGCCGGGGCATGTCGCCCCATGATATCGATTCCGCCCCCACGCCGATCGCATACCCTCCGAACCGACGATAGTAGGATGACGCAACTGCTCATCAGAGCCGCCCTCTGTGAGGGCGGTGTCCTTCCAAAGACAGAACCTCATCGCGGCGGAAGACACCGCCGCGACACGAGCCGGTTCTAATCGGCCTTCGGTCACTTGGGTCGCGGCACGTAGCCACGGGTGGAGCGCAGCGGAACCCGCGGAATATGGGTAATGCACACATACTACTCCGACACAGAATGATTGAACACATATGATGCGTGCGTCGTATAGACATGTATGAATACGAAGCAAGATGCTCGCAAGTTGAATTTGATTGGTAAGGAAGACCTGCGCCGGCGCACTGTGCGAGCGGTCAT
>JAUVGW010000284.1 GCA_030593565.1 Phycisphaerae bacterium
CCCAACGGGGGCTTCACGACGCGCTCGGCCCGCTCGGGCGGGCCTTCCTAAAGCCACGCCCTATGGGCGTGGTTGATTACCCGACATTGAATCCTGCCGCAGGACCTTATGGCGCCAGGGTTCCTGTAATGGAGACGCGAAGGTCGCACGGCCAAGATGGGCAGAAAGTGGGATTCCGCCCCCCCCCTGAGGCAATGATGGAAGGTGGGCCGGTCTCGACCGCGCTATGGTCACGATCCCGAATCGTCCAGAGCGCATCGCTCGACACGGATATCGCAGTCGCAGCGCCGAGAGCTCCTTTTGCCGCTCTTCGTAGGCTTCCTCGACTTCCAGTCGTTCGAGTTTTGCCTGGGCCGCCTGCGGGAAAACGGCCCGCTCGGCTTCGCGCTCCACTTCCTCCTGTTCTTCCCGAATTTCCTCCAGCTTGGGCTCGGCCTCGCGGGCGGTCTCGTCCGCGAGTTCCTCCTTGATCTCGGCTTCGCGTTTCTGTTCCCGGACGGCCTGCGACGTCGTCGGCTGGCTGGTCGGCTGCGTGGCGGGTTGAGTCGCGGTTTGTGACGTAGCTTGTGTAGACGGCTCGCCCGGCGGTGGCACGTCCTGGGCTGCGGCGCTGTTCAAACACACCTACACGAAGAGGGGCGTCACGAAAAAGACGCGGAAGTGGTACATCGAGTACCGAGACGGGGATGGGATTCGCCACCGAAGGGCGGGGTGCGTGGATAAGGTGGCCACCCAGCAGCTTGCGGCGGAACTGGAACGCGACGCGGAATGGCAGAGGGCCGGACTCATCAACAGGTTTGCTGAACATCGCAAGCGGGCACTGGCCGAGCACGTGGCGGAGTGGCAGGAGAATCTCGTCTCCAAGGGCTGCACCGGGAAGCACGCGGGCCAGTCCGCAAACCGTGTTCGTCGTGTCCTAGATGGGTGTACCTTCGTCTTCTGGCCGAATGTTTCGGCGAGCCATGTGCAGGCGTTCCTTGCGGGGTTGCGGACCGGAGAAGGATTGAGCATCCAGACCACGAACTACTACTTGAAGGCGTGCAAGTCGTTCTTCCAATGGATGGTTCAGGATGGTCGAGCCTCGGACAACCCCCTGCAACACTTGGTGTGTGGCAACGCCAAGACCGATCGCCGTCACGAACGACGTGCCTTCACCGATGAAGAGCTACGGCACCTAATCACGACGACACACGATGGGCCGATGCGTCAGGGCGTGTCGGGGCCGGAGAGGGCGCTCATCTATCGACTATCGGCGGAGACCGGGATCAGAGCGAATGAGACACGGACGCTCATCGTGGGGGCTTTCGACTTGGAAGCCGATCCGCCGACGATCACGGTGGCAGCGGCATACTCGAAGCGGCGACGGGATGATGTGCTGTTCCTGCGACCGACGTTGGCGGCGGACCTGCGAGCGTTCCTGGCCAACAAGTTGCCAGCGGCCATCGCCCTCAAGGTACCCGACAAGACCTCCAAGATGATCCGGGCGGACCTTTCGGCGGCGGGGATCGAATACCGGGATGATGTCGGGCGGGTCCTTGATTTCCATAGCCTGCGACACACCTTCATCACGAACCTCGCTCAAGGGGGTGTCCATCCGAAGGACGCTCAGGCTTTGGCTCGGCACTCCACGATCACGCTGACCATGGATCGATACACGCACACGAGACGTGAGGGGCTGGTAGCGGCCCTGGAGGTCTTGCCCGACTGTCGGCCCGGTTCACCCGAGCAATCGCCGCAAAGGGCCACGGGGACGCTTGGGGAGGCATCCTGTGGGGCGTCGGCGTCCGATCCATCCAGGCCGGAGAAGTTGCGGCCCGAGGACGCGAAAATGCTTGGTGCTCAGCTTGGTGTTTTACTTGGGGGAACGGCTTACGGCGAAGGTCGGCTGGAGTCGGCGAGTGTCGCTAGCGTGGCACCGCAGGCCAGGGCATCGACATCACAGAAACCCCTGAAAACAAAGGGTATTGACGCCCCGAGTCATGCTGTGTCGGCTCGTGACGGTGAGGGTCGGAGCAACGCGCCCGGAGGGAGTCGAACCCCCAACCGTCGGATCCGAAGTCCGATGCTCTATCCAATTGAGCTACAGGCGCGGCGCCTGATTCGCAGGCGGCTGGACACCATAGCGGCCGGAGGGAGAGAATGCAAGTTGCCCCGTCGCGGCCATCAGCTATCGAATCCATGACCGATTCGGCGGGACGCTTCGGTGCCGCGAGATGTGGCGTCGGCCCCTCGTTTTTTGCCTTTGGCGAGATGCTGTCAATCCAGGAAGGCAGAGACAAAGCCCGCTATGTCGCGCCCGTCGACCGTGCAGTCTCCGTTTATTTCTGAGGCGACGACATGGTCGACATTGTCGTCCGCCCCCAAAGCCACCCGAACGAAGATGTCGAGATCGTCGGTGTCTACACTGCCGGTACAGATCAGTTGCGCTGTTCACTCGCGTGTTTTCGGCAAGTCTCGCTCTTGAAGCCTTCCGGACCGACGAATGGCTTCAACCAACTCAGTCGCAACGCCCCCGTGCCCGGCAGGGGACAAATGGGAGACGTCCAGGTATGGTCTGTCCAACTCAGCAAGAGTGTCGAAAACGTCCACCACGGCAAACCCACACGCCTCGGCGAGATCGCTCACGTTGCGGCGTGATGTTACATGGATAGGATTGTCGCCATCGAGTTCGTACGCCAACGGCAGATAGACAAAAAGGACCGGCAGGTCGGCCTTTCTTGCCGTCGTAGCGATGCCTTCCATGTGTCGCTCGAGCCAGGCATACTCCATGGAAGTGGTATCCGCGGTGGCCAGCAAACACCGCTCATAGGTGCGGCTCCGCCGGCCATAGGAGAACGGTTGGGCACACAAGTGCGCGAGCGCGGAATGCCGAACCCCCCAGGTCGCCATCCGCCCAAAGGTCCCCTTGAGCATCTGCTTGAATCCCGGCGACCTCTTGTGGCTCCGCGTTTGCTGCGCCAAGCGCTTCGCGTGGTAATCATGGTTCGGGACTGCCGCCTCCGGGAAAGGCAGGAGCGTTTCCACCGTATGTTCCGAATAATGGTCCAAGGGGTCGTCCACGTCATTGGGACAATAACACAGTATGACCATGTCCGGCGCGTAACTCCGCCCGACTGCCTCAAACCAGACGTGCTCAGTATAGGTGTTGTATCCTCCTACGCCGCCATTGATCACTTCCACGCCTCGAAGCGTCACTTCCACTTGCGCCGAGAATAACTCCTCGTCAGGGACACCCAAGCCGAAAAGCACCGAGTCGCCCAACATCAGTATACGCCTGGCACCGACCGGCTTGGGCCGCGTGTAGCGGCGATCGCAACGCAAGCCATCCTCGTTGATCCGATACCTGATGGGCGGTCCACGATAGGCGAACTCCGCTTCAGCCAAGGGCTTCAATTCGTACAGCACCCCCTTGTCATCGTCGGCCACCTGGTACAACTGTTTGTACTTGGCACGATATCCGGCATCCAACTGCATCGGTCGATGCCCGCCGATGCGCAACGCGACCTCTCCGAGGAATAATGCGAGCACCAAGCCCAGGAAGACCAAAATCAACCTAAACAACCACAACCGCCCTTTGGATGGCTTGCGCGAAGGAGGAGCGGTCGCTTCTGGTACTGATGGTCGTTGGGACATCACGGCTCTCGATGCTACACTACAAACCAACGTCTTTTTCTGAAGCCATTATACCAAGTTGGTTTGGCAGTGATACGCCCAGGAGTTGCGGCATGCCGCCGAGCAAGAAGAAGCGGCCCAGAAGCGGCAAAACGAGGCGGAGTCCACACTTGCGTCGCTCGATCAACTCACGCCCGAGCAGCGAACGCAGAAAGCCGAAGAACTCGAATCGGCCGCGGGCGGTCCGCAACAGCAGGCCGATGACTTGGGCTCGGCAGCGGATGCCGAGGAAGCGGAGGTGGGCCGGTATCAGAAGCTCCAGGCCGAGCTGGCCGAGCAGCTTGGCGAGCTTGAGGCTGAGCCGCCTACAGAGGATCGCGACGAACGCATGGCGCGGCTTCGTCGGGGGCTCGCACAAGCAGAGCAGATCATCGACAACCAGCGGCTGGTCGCGTACGCGATCCGGGACCAAGCCGGGGCCGTTCAGACGATTGCAGACGAGTATCGGCGTGAGGTCGAAGCGTTGCGGGCCGCCAATCGCCGTTTCTGGGTGGAGCACGCGTACATCCTGAACATCGCCCGGATCCTGGCCGTGACGATCGGGATCGTACTGGGGATCAATCTGCTCGCGTGGCTGGCGGCCAACGTTTTCTCCGCCGTCGCACGTCGACTGCGACGCGACGCCGCGACGGCAGGCGTCAAACGAGCCCAAACGCTCATCTATTTCGCGCGGAGCATCGCCAAACTGTTGGTGTGGGTCTTCGCGGTAGTCACGATCCTGGCGGAGTTCGGCATTTCGCCGGGCCAGAGTGCGGGAGCCTTGGGCGTGATCGGCCTGGTGCTGGCCGGGATGTTTCAGCAACTCGTGGTCGATTTCGTTAAGGGCATCGACATCGCCGCCGGCGGACACTACTTCATCGGCGACTTCATCGAGGTGTCGGGGAGTTCCGGCCACGTGCTCGCCATCCAGGTCAAGTACACCGTCCTGCGTACGCCGTCAGGGCAGGTGCTCAACATTCCCAACAGCAAGTGCATCCCCTCCCGGCGCTTCCCAAGTGGGTACGTGGACAATTACGTCGATACGCCGGTGCCGGCGGACACGGATATGAAACAGACGAAGGCCGCGCTCGATGAAGTCGGGCGTCTATTGAATGAACGCGTGGAAGCGGTCAAGCAGCGGCCCGAGTTCGTGAGCACATCGCAGGACGGTTCGACGATCTACATCCGAACGCTGGTCCGCGTGCTGCCGACCTGCGATTGGGTGTTGAAGGACCACTACATTCCCATGGTAAAACGCCGCTTCGAGGCCGAGAGCATCCCGCTCGCTGGCGAGCCGTCGTTCTTCCACATGAACAAAGTCGCGACGTTCCGCCGATTGTTCAGCCGAGAGCTGAGTGAATCCGACATCGCCCGTGTCGCCGAGGAGGAGTCCCAGCCCACGGTCCTGCGGCCCGATCTGCCGGATCCGGATGCGCCCCCGCCACCCGACGCGGAGCCGAAGCCCCGCGGCCCGGTCGAACCTTCCAAGATAGAAAGCCGTGATTCGGCAGGTGAAAAGACGCGGTAGCCGACGGTCGCCCCCAAGCCGGGAGTCGACGTCGAAGTCAAGTTGACCCATCCAGCGGCGAGTACTGGTGCGAGCCTTGACGCCCGCCCACCGCCGCTGCATAATACTGAGTGGCAAAGTTGATTATGGGCCAGGAGGACCGGCCGATGCCCATCAAGTACGCCCTATTCGAGAACAACATCACCTCCAACCCCGACGACTACGCGGCCATGGTCCAGATCAGCGGCAGTGCCGACGGCGACGATCGGGTCCAGGACATCGTCGACCAGGGCTCGACGGCGACCAAACCGGACATCCTGGCGGTGACCGCCGCCCTCAAGCTGGCCTGCCAGCGGCGGGCCATTCGATTGGGGATTGTGGATTGACGATTGCGGATTGATGGGCGGCGGGTACTCGGCGGATGAGATGGTGACAGCGATGCAATCCAAAATCCCCAATCCGAAATCCGAAATCGGATGGCCTGGCCTGCCACCGCATCGACGTGGGTGCCGTCGGCACTGGCGGGAGGAAGGTTGACGAGAAGGCAGTATGAAACCGCTAAGAGTCTATGTCGATACCTCGGTTTTCGGCGGCTGCTTTGATGCCGAGTTCGAAGCGGAATCGAGGAGGTTCTTCGATCTCGTCAGAGTAGGTCGGGTTGTGGTCATGGTCAGCCCCGTGGTTCTGGATGAACTTCGCGAGGCGCCGGCGCAGGTGCGTGAACTGTTCCAATCGCTGCCCGAAAACGCGGTGTTCCCCGTGGACCTTACGCCGGACATCATCGAGCTGCGCAATGCCTACGTTGCCGCCCGGATCGTCAGCCCGCGGTTCGTGGACGACGCCACGCATGTCGCCGCTGCCACCGCAGCCCGCGCCGACGCCATTGTCTCATGGAATTTCAGACACATCGTTCGCGTCGATAAGATGCGTGCGTATAATCAGGTGAATCTGCAAACAGGCTTCGGCCTCTTGTCGATCGTCTCCCCACAAGAGGTGCGGTTCGATGAAGACGACTGATTGGGAAAAAGAGTTCGACTGCGTCGAGTTCAAACGTCGAGCCCAATCCCGGATCTATGAGCGGATCAAGGGCCTCTCGCCGGAAGAAGAGATCGAGTACTTCCGCAAGGCCGTCGACGAAGGCCCGCTGGCCGAATGGTGGAGGGCGATCAGAGGCCGCACAGTACCGAGCCCGACATAGGACAGGCTGGCAGATTGGCGGCCAGATATTTGTGGCACAGGCGTCTCGCCTGTGGGACAATCAGAGCGATCGCCGGTCCGAAAACGGGTTTTCGGACGTTCGGCTATGGCAAACTGGGTAATCTGGATAAGTTGTGCGGCATTATGGCCCTCGGAAAAACCGTTTCCAAGCTGAGATCGACTCCCGCGCCTTACTTGGCGCAGGCGCCCGCACCCAAGCTGGGAGTCAGCGTCGACCTCAACAAGGATCGGGACCGCGTAAGCAGCTTACTCGGTCCCGATCCCGTGCTTACTCGGTCCCGACCTCACCGAGGTAGGGGCTCGATCTCACCGAGGTACGGAGCCTATCTCACCGAGATGCGGGCTCGACTTCACTGAGGTGCGCAGTCGACTTCAAGCTGGTGGTCCGCACAGAGTTTGGGGGGAAAGATTCCCAAACTCACAGCGGACCCTACGGAACTACGGAACTGGAGATCGGCGACAACGGAGACTGTCGATGTGCAACAATACTGATGAGCAGAAGAAGACGAAGCTTG
>JAUVGW010000086.1 GCA_030593565.1 Phycisphaerae bacterium
GAGGTCCAATCCCACGGGTAAGCTCCGCCGCTTAGCGCGGCTCCGCTAACCCATGCCACCCCGGCTGTATGCCACCCCGGCTGTATGCCTAAACACGTGCGGGGGGCCAACGCTACCTTCGGCATCGCAGCCCGTCGAATCTGTCACGGCCCGCGACCTACCGCCCACGGCCTGCCCGGTCTATAATCCGCCCTGCTGTCTCGGCGTCGGCCGCGCGGCCGGCCGCAGTATGGCCCTGTCCTATGGAGGGGACCGACGTGGATTGCTTCGTCATCACTGGTGGAAATCGCCTTCGCGGCCAGGTTACGATCAAGGGGTCAAAAAATGCAGCCCTCCCGATCATGGCCGCCTCCATCCTGACCGAGGGCGAAACCGTCCTCAAGGGCGTGCCGGAACTCGCCGACGTCGAGCACCTGTCATTCATCCTCGAGAAGCTCGGCGTTGCCGTCATGCGCGACGAGCAGCGCAACATACGCCTCAAAGTCGAAGACGAGATGAACTGCCTCGCGGAGTACGAACTCGTCCGCAAGATGCGGGCTAGCGTCTGCGTCATGGGGCCGTTGCTCGCGAAGCGCCGTTATGCTCGCGTCAGCCTGCCCGGCGGCTGCAACATCGGTGATCGCCCGATCGGCCTGCACTTGCAGGGCATGGAGGCCCTCGGCGGCGAGACCGAACTCGTCAGTGGTGATATCCACGTCAAGGCAAAACGCCTCAAGGGCGCCGAGATATTCATGGGGGGGCCGTTCGGATCGACCGTCTTGGGCACGGCCAACGTCATGATGGCGGCCTGTCTCGCGGAAGGCACGACCGTCATCGAATCCGCCGCCTGCGAGCCCGAGGTCGTCGACCTGGCCGACTATCTCAATGCTTGCGGCGCCGGCATTACCGGCCACGGCACGCCGCGCATCACGATCGAAGGCGTCAAGTCGCTGCACGGCTGTGAATACACGGTCATTCCGGACCGCATCGAGTCGGGCACGTTCATGGTCGCGGCCGCCATCACGAACGGCGACGTCAAGCTGGCAAACTGCCGGCTCGATCATCTGCTCGCCGTGGTCGATCGCCTGCGCGCCATCGGCGTCAACGTCGAACGCGACGGCGACGGCGCGCAGATTTCGTCGTCGCGCCATCTGGAGCCGGTCAGCGTCACGACGCAGCCCTATCCCGGCTTTCCGACGGACTTGCAGGCGCAGTTCATGGCGCTGCTGTCGCTGGCGGGCGGCAACAGTATCGTCACGGAGAAGATTTTCCCCGATCGCTTCGTCCACGTCGCCGAGTTGAACCGCATGGGCGCCAGGCTCCGCAAGGAAGGCCCGACCGTCATCGTGGAAGGCGTGAAACAGCTCGTCGGCGCCCCGGTGATGGCCAGCGACCTCCGCGCATCGGCCGCGCTCGTCATGGCCGGCTTGTGCGCAAAGGGCCAGACGAAGATCGCCCGCGTTTACCACATCGATCGAGGCTACGAACACATCGAAGAACGCTTGACGGCACTGGGTGCGGATATCAAGCGGCTGCCGGAATAGGGCGAGTATAGAGCATTTCACGTTTATCTGTAGCGGCCGACGCCCCTGTCGGCCGTGGATTGTTCGATAATATACGTCCGACAGGGGCGTCGGACGCTACACCATTGAGTGAAATGCTCTAGATCGCCGCAGCCCGGGTGATTCGGTCGCGGACCCAGTCGACGGTGACGCCCTTTTCGGCGAGCATTTGGCTTACAAAGCTGTCGGGCTCGCGGAGGATGGCGAGTAGGAGATGTTCGTCCTCGATCTCGCCGTGGCCGAGGCGATTGGCGGAGTCGACGGCGAGGACCACCCGGCGCCAAAACCGGGGGGAGCGGAAGGCCTTTGCCAGTTCCTGCTGGTGCAGCCACTCGAGCGGGTCGTGGCCCTGGGCGGTGGCGGCGTGGTCTTCGTGCGTGCTGGAGCCGAGAAGCGTCAGGATCTCCTCGCGCAGTTGCTCTATTCGAATGCCGCGCTCGGCGAGGAGTCGCGCGGGGATGTTGCTGCCCTCCCGCAAGACGCCGAGCAATATGTGTTCCGTGCCGATGTACTTGTGGCCGAACTTGCGGGCCTCGTCGATGGCGAACTGTATTGCCTGACGTGTGTCGGCCCGTTGGGCCATCTTTGTCTGGTGCAGTTCCTTGTCGCCCGGTGTGACGAGCTTGTCGACCTCGTCGCGAAGCGTTTCCAGATCGATGTCCAGGTTCCTCAATACGAGCGACGCAATGCTGGAGCCCATCGACAGAATGCCCAGCAGGATATGTACCGGGGCGAGGTAGTCATGATGGAGTCGTACGGCTTCCTGATTGGCCAGGGCCATGGCCCTTCTCGATCGGTCGCTGAATCGTTCGTGCACGGCGGTATTCCCTTTTCAATCTGTTGCCATGTGTCCTGGTCGGTCAGTCTTGGGTTCGATGGCGGCAGCCTGCGGGGGCGTTAGGAGCTGCGCATAAATAAGTTGCACATTTCATATGGGTGGTACGGGCATCTTGCCCGCACGGCTACGGGCGGGACGCCCGTACCACCCTCCGACAATCGTTCAGTTTATTCCTGCCTGCGGGGACCAAGCGGTGCCATTCCGTCGGTCGTTACCTCACCCTGCCGGCTTCCTTGGCTGCCTTGATGATATCCTCCTGGACGGCCTTGGGCACGCGCCGGTAGCTGTCGAACTCCATTGTAAAGGTCGCCTTGCCCTGGGACATCGAGCGGACGTCCGTCGCATAGCCGAACATTCTGGCCAGCGGCACGTGTGCCGTGACGGCGGTCAGCGGCCCCATGACCTCGGTGGCCTGGACCATGCCGCGTCGCGATGACAGATCGCCGATGATCGCGCCCTGAAACTCCGACGGCGTTTCGACATGGACATTCATCACCGGCTCCAGCAGGGCGGGCCTGCTCGCCAGAAACGCCTGCCGGAACGCATCGCGGGCACAAATCTGGAACGCCATGTCCGACGAGTCCACTGCGTGGCTGGTGCCATCTTCCAGGGTCATCTTCACGCCGATGATCTCGTAACCCGCGACCGGCCCTTTTGCCATCATCGACTGGAAGCCCTTGTCCACCGACGGGATGTACTCGGTCGGGATGCGGCCTCCGGTGACCTTGCTCACGAACTCGTAGCGATCCTCGCCACCCTGCGGGAGCGGTTCCAGCTTTCCGATGACGTGCGCGTACTGTCCGGAGCCGCCGGTCTGCTTCCTATGCTTGTGGTTGTAGTCAACGTTCCGGGACGGCGATTCGCGGTAGCTGACCTGTGGGGTGCCGACCTCGATTTGACAGGCGTATTCCCGGCGGATGCGTTCGCAATAAACATCGAGGTGCAACTCGCCCATGCCGGAGATGATGGTCTCGCCCGTCTCGGGATCGCTCGACAGGTGAAAGGTCGGATCCTCCTTCGAGAATCGGTTCAGGGCCTTGGCGAGCTTGTCCCGGTCGGTTGTCCTCGTCGGGGAAATCGCCAGCGAGATGACGGGGTCCATTATGTACATGGACTCCATCGTGTAGTTGACCCCCTCGCCGCAGTAGGTATCGCCGGAGACGCAGTCGAGACCGACCACGGCCACGATATCACCGGCGGCGGCGGAGTTGACCTCCTCGCGCTCGTCGGCGTGCATCCGGAGGATGCGTCCGAATCGGTGGGCCTTGCCCGCTCGCGTGTTGAGGTACTTCTCGCCGCGCGTGATTCGACCCTGATAGAGCCGAAGGAACGTGAGTTGGCCGAACGTCTCGTCCACCAGCTTGAACGCCAGCGCCACGAGCGGTGCGTCCGGCGACGTATCAAGAACGGTCTCGGCCTCCTCGTTAGCCCGATCCAGCGCGAACGCCTCGCGATCAATCGGCGACGGCAGGTAGCGGACGATCGCGTCGAGCAGAAGCTGCACGCCCTTGTTCTTGTAGGCCGAGCCCATCAGGATGGGCGTGAACTCGCCGCCGATGGTGCCGCGGCGGATGATCGCGTGGATCAATTCCTCCGCGACGGGCTTCTCCTCGAGCATCATTTCGAGTAGTTCGTCGTCATAGAACGACAACGCGTCGAGCATTCCCGTGCGGGCGTTTTCGGCCTCGTCGCGCATGGCATCTGGAATGTCCGTCCAGCGCACCTTCTCGCCGTGCTCGCCGTCGAAGTAGACCGCCTTCATTCGAATGAGGTCGACGATGCCATCCAGATCGGCGCCGAGGCCGATCGGAAGCTGCAACTGGATAGTGGTGAGCCCGAGCTTTTCCTCGAGGCCTCGGATCACGTTGACGGGATCGGCGCCTTGGCGGTCGAGCTTGTTGATGAAGCTGATTCGCGGAACGCCGTAGCGTTTCATCTGGCGGTCCACCGTAATCGACTGCGACTGCACGCCCGCGACGCCGCATAGGACCATGACGGCCCCGTCGAGCACGCGGAGGGAGCGTTCGACCTCGATGGTGAAGTCGACGTGGCCGGGCGTGTCGATGATGTTGATCTGCGAATCACCCCACACGACCCGTGTCGCCGCTGCGGTGATGGTGATCCCGCGTTCCTTCTCGAGTTCCATGTGGTCCATCGTCGCGCCTTCGCCGCGGACCTCCTGAATCTTGTGGATACGCCCCGCATAGTACAGGATGCGTTCGGTCAAGGTCGTCTTGCCCGAATCGATGTGCGCGGAGATTCCGACGTTTCGCAAACGGCTCAATGGTGAGTCGCTCATCACGTGACACGCTTTCTTCTGTTTACTGCCAATCGACGTTGACAATTCAACGCTCCCGGATCGCCGCCGACCGAAGGCTGAGCAGGCGGGCGAGGCGACCTCCGGATGGTCACCGCCCCGGCAGATCATGGACGATCTCGGCGAGAAATCCTTTGCCCACAGTGAATCAAGAGTGCCGCCATCGCGGCGTGCCGATGGCGAATCCCTTATGATAGTCCTCGTCAATCGATTTGTCAAGTGCCGCAAATCCGGAGAAAAGCTACAAAGCTACGGGGTCCATGACAATTAAGGCTGCACTGCTCCGAAGGGTCCAACGGGTGCCACTGGCGGCTTGTCCGCCAGTGCCTCAACAGATAGCGCCCTACACGGACACTGGCAGGCAAGCTGCCAGTGGCACCCCGCCGCCGATTGTGTCATGAACCCGAAGCTACGTCACGTGCCGCCGTCGGGCGTTGCGGTGGTCGGTTGCGAAGCCGCCGCATATTCGTGCTGAGCGGGCGGCGGATCACTGCTGAGCTACCTGGCGGCCTGCACACGTCGCTGTTCGCCCAAGCAGTATCCGAAAACGGCTTCGGGGGGGTATCGAGCGTGGTTGGTTGCGTTCGATACCGCAAAAGAAAACGCCGCCCCTGTTTGTTATGGGCCGGCGTTTGTCCTCAACCATGACGCGAGGCGCGTTCAGAACGCATCCATCTCGTCGGCGCCATCATTGAGCGCCGGCATCTCCTTGGGGGATTTGACTGCCATCGGCGTGGTCGTGGCGACGGGTTTGTGTTTCACCGTCTTCGTTTTCTGCTTCCCAGATTGGTCGAATCCGACGGCGTGTTTCTGCCTCCCGGCTGGGGCCGGGGCAGATGACCTCGACGGCCCCCGTCCGCCGCCGACTATGGTCGCGAGTTCGTCCACCATACTCTTGACCGTCTGTGCCTGAGCGTTGAGCTCCTCGGCCGCCGAGGCGGATTCCTCGGCGCCCGCCGCGTTCCGTTGCGTCACCTTGCCCATCTGCGATACGGCCGTGTTGACCTGATCGACGCCTTGGGCTTGCTCCTCGGAAGCCTTGGTGATGCCGTTGATCAGGTCGGTGACCTTGGTCACGTCGCTGACAATGGCTCCGAGCGCCTTGCCCACTTCGCCGGCCACCTCCGTGCCTTCCTTGGCCTTGTTGGTCGAGTTCTCGATCAGCTCGGTCGTTTCTCCGGCGGCCTGGGCGGCACGCTGGGCGAGGTTCCGCACTTCATCGGCAACGACGGCGAAGCCCTTGCCGTGTTCACCGGCGCGGGCGGCCTCCACCGCCGCGTTCAGGGCCAGGAGGTTCGTCTGGAAGGCGATTTCCTCGATGACCTTGATGATCTTGCTGATCTGCCCCGAGGACTTGTTGATGCCACTCATCGCCGCATTGAGCTTCTCCATGGTTTTGTCGCCGGTCTCGGCGGCGATCTTGGCCTGATCGCTCAATTCGTTGGCCTGCTTGGCGTTCTCGGCGTTGGTCCGCGTCATGACGGCCATCTCTTCGAGTGCGCTGCTTGTCTCCTCCAGCGAGGAGGCCTGCTCGTTGGTACCTTCGGCCAAGCTCTGCGAGGCCGATGACACCTGGGCGGCCGCGTCGTTCACCAGGCGGGCGCTGTCGTCGAGGCCGGTAATGATGCGATTGATTGGACTGCTGATGCGTCCGCCCACAAACCAGATCAGCCCGAGCAAAATGGCGGTACCCGCCGCGACAAGAATGACGCTGAGTCGTAGCGTCCGGTTCACTTCATCTAGAATGTTGCTTTCCGGCACGAGT
Organism: Phycisphaerae bacterium; assembly: GCA_030593565.1. GTDB lineage: Bacteria > Planctomycetota > Phycisphaerae > UBA1845 > UTPLA1 > JAFGQA01. The sequence continues at coordinate 6,462 of JAUVGW010000086.1, forward strand.
GAGGCGAGCCGTAGCTGCGACGATGTTTTTTCTTCTTTTTTATTCCCGCTGCCCACGAGGGTGCCGACGTCAGTCACGGTTGCGAACGACATGTACTGCGATTGTCCGGCGATATCAAATGAGGCCACATCATCCGCATTCTCGTCGTTGTGCAACCACTGAAGGAGTGACTCTCCGAAGGTCGCCTTCTGAAAACACAGCTTCGGATCTGAATGACCCAATGTCTCCAACGTGCTGCAGTCCATGAGACAGCTCGATGCATCCGGGAACCCACTCGATTGCTGAACTACGTTGACATGCTCGACACGGCTCTGAACTTTGTTCCAGTCCATGTACGCTATGAGTGTGCCGTTGACTTCCCCTGAGGAGTCCTTGCAGGCGATGCCAATCACAAGCGTCTTCTGAAAAGGAAGCTCGGCCGCGGCAAGTAATGTGCTGTCGGACAGGATGGCGGCAGGACCGGAAGCCTTGGAGAACACGGAAGATTCGGACAGAACGTCGCCTATCTTGTCGCCGAGATCCTTGTCTCCGGCGGAGGCCACCAATAATTTCCCCTCTTTGTCCGTTAGCGCCAGCAGAGAATAGCCGGGGGCTCCACTGAGCATCTCGCCGAAGCGTGCGGCCAGTTCTTTGGTGGTATCGAACTCAATCGCCAGCCCATAGACATCCTCACGAGTCCAATCTTCGAATTTGATGATCTGCAAATCGAAGAAGGTGTTGAGATCCGATGCGCTGTTCTGGACAGCCAACAGGCTGAGTCGCTTGCTGCTCTCGAGCGACGATTCTCGCGAGGAGCTATACGTGACCGCTACGACGGCCAACATCGGAAGCAAGGCCGGCAGAAGCGCAACGACGATCTTTGAACGAATTCCGAGGTGGCTCCATTTGAGCATGACATATCCAATCCATATCGAAGCCAGCGCGTTTCGCACTCAGGCCCGGAGTGCTCCGGGCCTGAGTGCGTGTGTGAGAATCACTACTTCGCAGTTGTGCCCTTCAAGGGCTCGAGTTCGGTGGGCTTTCCGGCTGCCACGCGGACGGCGTTCCACTCGTCTCGCGTTCTGAATGCCCCGTCGCCCGGCAATTCGTTGATGATTTCGAAGTAGTCGAGCTTGTACTTGTCCTTGTTCACTTCGGCCTCGGGTTTGCAGCGTACCGCATACACCGTTTGAATCGATTGATGGTCGAAGTCTCGCCAGGTTTGCTCATCCTTCAAGAGGGTGTAGCTGTGTCCCTCAAGCGCCGCGATTACGTCAGCGGAGACGAAGCTCTTTACCCGCTCCACGGCGTCCTTGTACTCGTACAGAATCGTGTAGGCGGACGCACCGGACGTGCTGGGATAGCGATTGTGTTTGGACGCGAAGTTCTCGACGAACTTCTTGCCCTTCTCAGAACCGCACTTCTCCGGAGTTTGCCAGCACCAGGGCAGAGCCCCCACGACACCTTCCATGACCTTGGGCCCGGCACTATCGGCCATGCCGAGGGTCAGGTTCGGTACGACGATCTGCATCGTGGATTTCATCCCTTCGGCTGTGGCCAAGCGCACACCCGTCGCCATATCCTTGCCGAACAGAACCAGCACGAGCACGTCCGGCTTGACCATCTTGGCGAAGCTGATGGCCTTTTTGAAATCCTTTTCCGTGGCGCCTGGGAACGGCGTCATCATGCCCTTGTGCTCGCTCTTGTCTTCCGTATTGGTGAACTTGCGGAAAGACGCTTCAGTCGTGTGGCCCCACGTGTAGTCCGCAGTGATGTACAGGTACTTCTTGCCGGCATGGTTCTTGTTCATGTAGTCGGCGAGTACCTTGGCGCCTGCCCAGGCGTTGTAGCACTCTCTGAACGTGTGGCGGCGCCCTTCCTTGCCCGTGGTCGCTGTTGAATAGGTCAGCGTGCCGAAGAACGGAATGCCTTTCTCCTGGCAGACCTTCCCCGCGGCAACGGCTACGGAACTGGCCGATCCGCCCAGGACCATGCTGACACCCTCTTTGTCGATCAGCTCGGTGACGTTCTTTGTCGCCAGGTCGGCTTTGGACTTCGAATCCCTCATGACCAATTCGACCTTCTTGCCCAGGATTCCTCCCGCCGCGTTGATCTCCTCAACCGCCAAGTCGGCGGCCCTCTTCTGGTCCAGCCCCTGGACCGAGTAGGGGCCCGTCTCGGGATAGTTAAGCCCGATCTTGACCACATCACCGGCAAACGCGTTGGCCGGAGCAAGCACGGCGACGATGACGACCACTATGCACATCAACCTGTTCATGTTTCCACCTCCGAGATACGTTGCGATTGACCTTCCCCCTGCTTCACTCGCATCGGCGCCCCAGGAACTTCCAGTCTGCCTCCGCGGACTGAATTCGATATCAAAGACGGTGCCGCCCAGATTGACAACCGCTTTGCTGCCAGGGCTTCATGCATGACCTTCGTACCCGAACGCCGAGTGAGTATCATGACGCACACACGTCATGACTGTTACGTTCATCGGGGCAAGCATCGCTCGCCTTCACATTAATTGGTGTTCAGAGACCGAGAAGTATCCGCCCTGCTGTGTTGGGAGGAGCGTGTCTTTCCAGTAAGCGTGCAAGAGCCCTTGCAGGTCGGGCCTGCTGACAGAATCAGAGCCGCGACCGTGAGGGAGCGGTTTTCGCCCATTCCAACGGGCCCTCTCGGTGAGCGTCTCGTACCACTGGCAACTTGCCGCCAGTGCGATTTTGCCCGCGATTTCGCGCAAGACACTGGCGGTCAAGCCGCCAGTGGCACCCGGCGCCGAGTCTCCGCGTCACGCAGGACCCTTCAACCTTGGACTGAGGCAGCCGGATCGGGTGAGGTTTCACAGATCTCCGCCACATGGGCGATGTCCACCAACTCGTCACTGGTCAGCACCCTGTCGATGTCGAGCAGAATCTTGACGGCGTCGCCCACCTTGCCCATGCCCATGATGAACGAGGTATCCACCGACCTGCCCATCGACGGAGGCGGCTCGACCTTCTCGTCTTTGATGTCCAGCACCTCGGAGACGGTATCGACGATGATGCCGATCTCCTTGCCCACATCGACCACGATGATGCAGGTCTGCTCGGTGTGGTCGATCTCCTCGAGGCCGAACTTGAGGCGCAGATCCACCACGGGGATGACCTTGCCGCGAAGGTTGATGACGCCTTTCATGTAGACGGGCATCTGTGGAACGCTGGTGATGTCCATCAGCCCGTTGATCTCGCGGACCTTGAGGATCTCCACGCCGTATTCCTCGTCAGCCAGCCTAAACGTCAGGTACTTGCCGCCCTTGTCGGTGCTTGCCCAGCCCTCAGTGGCGACATCTGTTTTCGGTTCGTCTATGAGTGTCGTTGCCACTTCACTTTCACCTTTCTATCGCGTGCTGCCTTGGCCCGTTGGAAGGCAAGGGGGAGGGGCGAACGCCGGGAAACTTGTCACAGAAAAACCGGCGCCCGCCCGCATCCCATGACACTGGGAACTCCTGTCAAAACTCGTTCAGGCTCTTATCGTCGTCCAGCGACATGAAGTCGTCGGACGGTTCGCCGGCAGTCTTCGGCCCCGTCTCCGTGTGGCTGCCCACCGAGGCGCCCACTGGCGCGGGATGTGGCTGCTTCTTGGGATGAGCCGCGTAGCTATCAGATCGCTTCCCGGAACCGGTAGCGGATGTCGAAGCAGACCTCGACGTCCCCCGTCTGCCGCCGACCATGGTCGCGAGTTCGTTCACCATGCCCTTGACCGTCTGTGCCTGAGCGCTGAGTTCCTCGGCCGCCGAGGCGGATTCCTCGGCGCCGGCGGCGTTCTGCTGTGTCACCTTGTCCATCTGCGACACGGCCGTATTGACCTGATCCACACCCTGCGCCTGCTCCTCGCTCGCCTTGGTGATGCCGTCAATCAGGTCGGTCACCTTGGTCACGTCGCCGACGATCGCGCCGAGCGCCTTGCCCACCTCGCCGGCCACGTCCGTGCCTTCCTTGGCCTTGTTGGTCGAGTCCTCGATCAGGCCGGTGGTTTCTCTGGCTGCTTCGGCGGCGCGCATGGCCAGGTTGCGCACCTCGTCGGCCACCACCGCGAAGCCCTTGCCGTGCTCACCGGCCCGAGCGGCTTCAACCGCCGCGTTCAGTGCCAACAGGTTCGTCTGGAACGCGATCTCCTCGATCACCTTGATGATCTTGCTGATCTTGCCGGAAGACTCGTTGATGCCGGTCATGGCCTCGTTGAGTTGGTGCATGGTCTGGTCGCCGTTCTGGGCGGCGTCCCTGGCCTTGCCGCTTAACTCGTTGGCCTGCTTGGCGTTCTCGGCGTTGGTCCGCGTCATGGCGGCCATCTCTTCGAGCGCGCTGCTGGTTTCCTCCAGCGAGGAGGCCTGCTCGCTGGCGCCCTCGGCCAACTGTTGCGACGCGCTGGACACCTGCCCCGCAGCGTCATTCACCTGGTCAGCCCCTTCGTTCAGGCCGTTGATGATCCTCGTCAGCGTCTTGATGATCCCGCGCGAAATGAAGAATGCCAGTAGCGCTCCAACGATCATCGCGATGCCACCGACCACGCTCACGTTACGCTTCGTGCCCTGGGCGGCCGCCAGCATCGCCGCGTCGGTCATCACGCCGGCCTTGATTTCGTGACGGACCTTGTTGAGCAGATCCTGCACCTTCTCCAGGTTGGGCTTGGTCTTGGCGGCGTAGATTGCATTGGCTTGGTTCATTCCTTTCAGGGCGTGCGTGGCATGGTTCGCACACTTGTGCAAGGCGTCGCGCGTGTGCGCAAGGGCCGGCACGGTCTGGTTGTCGAATAGCTCCTTCGCCTGAGCCTGTGCTGCGATGATCTCCTTCTCGGCTTCGATCGCACCACCGAAGTGCTCCGCTATCAGCGCGAGCGCGGGCGTCGCCTGGTCTCTGTAGGCGTTTTCCGCTTCCCCCATGTTGCCGGCCTGCAGGGCACTCTCGATGGCGATCGCCGAGGCGTGGAGTTCCTCGTGCGGCTGCCGACAGGCATCGAGCGCCGTCTCGAGCGCCGGGAAGTCCGCCATGTAGGCCTGGGCTTCGTCGCTCGCCAGGAAACGACCGAACGCGCATTTCGTGGGATCGGTTTGAACGCCGACCTCCTGCTCCTTGTTGATGATGGCCTCGGCCACGCGGAGGACCCACTTGCGGTGGTCGTCGAGGCGCCCGTTCAGGATGTCGATGAGCCCTTCGTGTCGCTGCTGCCAGGCGTCCTGGATCGCGACCGCCGATACGTGCAGCTTCTTGTGCGGCTCCTTGCAGGCATCGACCAGTCCGGCGTACTCCGGATCGGCGGCGGTCGCCTCGTGGGTCTCCTCGCTGCCAAGCCAGCGTCCGAACGCGCACTTCGTCGGGTCGGTCTGAAGCTTGAGCTGGGGCAGGTTCTTCATGAACAACGAGTTGATCTTCTCGGTCCACACCAAGTGGTCGACCTCCCGAGCGGCGAGCAGCCCGGGAAGCATGGCGTCAGCCTGCTTGAAGTGGTCGCCGACCTCGATGGCCGAGGCGTGTAGGTCGCTGTGGTACTGCTCGATCTCCTTGAGCAGCGGCGCAATCGAAGGGACGGTCTTCTCCGCCTCCCTGCGATCCTCGCTGTAGATCCACTTGCCGAACGCGCACTTATGAGGGTCGGTCTGCACGTCCAGCGTGGTGACGTCATCGTCCGTAAGCAGGGCGCTGACATGGTTGGCCCAGTTGAGGTGGTCGACCTCCTTTTGGGCCAGGTTACCGTCGAGTATCTTGCCGGGGATCGTGTCGGCCATCCTCGCGGCACTGGTGTAGGAGAAGACCGCAACCCCGGCCAACATCGCCATCACGACTCCGAATCCCAACCCAATCTTCTTGCCAATCGTCAGATTCTTGAACATGCTCGCAACTCCCAGCTATTGAAACGTGACCATCGTCTGCACTACTGTCATCCAAGATGTCCCATCGAGGGCTCCGTTGCCCTCGTCGCCCACACGTCAAACCAGCCGCGCGGAGCACGGCTTCCCTCACGCAACCCACGGGGGCTTGTTGCCCCGCTCGCACCGCTCCCACAAACGGATACGAGGTCGCTGAAACTCTCCTCCTTCGGGATCGGACACCTTCTCTTCTGTGCCCGGGGGATGGGGTGAATACCCTACGGCTTTCTGCTCAATTCCGGCGATCCTTGAGGTATAACCCATTCGCGGACTGTTGAAATGTTGGACCAAGCCAGGCAACGTGAAGTCAGACGAATTTGCGCAAGCAATTATCGGAAGTCAGCTCGCGTTATTTCGCTACAGCAAGCCAATTCGATCCCCAAACATGAATACAAGGGCGTGAAGGGTGAGCGACGATGCGGTGGGGCTGCGGTGGATCGTCGGATGCTCTCTTCGGTCCGAGCCCATGGCCTGGCAGACAGCCGCGATGCGTGTCCCGGCGTCGACGACAACATCGGCGCCGACGTGCGTGCAGATTGTCCGCGGTCGACACGCCGCCACGTCCGGATTGCAGCCAGAAGATGATTGGGCGATACCGGACTCGAACCAGTGCCCCCCTCGGTGTCAACGAGGTGCTTTAGAGCAGTTTAAGCGTGAGATGGCATATGACGCTGGTGGCGATCAGTCATCCCCGTCGGCCACAGGGGGCCGACGCTACAACGAAGCCTCAATTGAGTATGCAAACTCAACCCTAAATTGCTCTAGCTAAATGAGCGAACCGCCCAATGCATCTTCGGGCCATTTCATGCCGCGGGGATGCGGCTGGTGATGTCGTTCTGCCCAATGGTCCGAGTCAGGCTGGATTACCCCAGCGGCGGCGGCCATCCCCCTCCTAAGACAGGCGGGCCGATCATGCTGCGAGGCTGCGAGGCTGACTGCCTCGCCGGACCAGATAGAACACGCTGGCCAATGCCAGCAAAGCGAGATCTATCCCACCGCTCAGGAACATGTACTTCGAGACGGCGCCCGTGCCGAAGCCGTAGCTGTGCAGTCCGCTGCCGAGGACATAGTTGACGCCTACGTATGTCATGATGATCAGCCAGAAGCATAGGATGCTTTTGGCTGCCGTGGCGAACCGCCCGCGCGCGAGGACCAGGATCGCCATGCCCACCAGGGCGCCGACGAGTCCGAGCACTTTTGCCGCTGTCAATGGGGCGAGCAACGGCACCACGATCACGAACAGCGCGATGGTCATCGCCGCGCCCAGGGCATAGGCCCACGCCGGCACCTTCTCATGATCGAGCCGGACGTGCATGATGATCAAGTAGCCGAGCAGGGCAACCAGCGACCAGACCTCCTTCGGGTCCCAACCCCAATATCGACCCCACGACGACGCCCCCCACATGCTTCCGGTCGTGATGCCGACCAGCAGCAGGATCGCCCCGACGTGGATGTACCAGTAATGGAGTGAGTCGATCACACCGGCCAGTCGGCGTTGACCGGGCGCGGTTGCCATGACGAAGACCTGTACGTGCGCGACCAGTACACCGAGCGCGAGCACGGAGTAGGAAACCATGATGATCGGCACATGGATGGACATCCAGATCGTGTCCTGGAGGACGGGCTGGATCGGCCGCACGAACGAGTCCAATGGCAGTACGTCCGCCAGTATCAAGGCCAGCGCCGCCATGGCCGACGCGGTGAGCGGGACCATTCGGTTACGCAAGCCGATCATTGCGAGAATCGCGAACAGTCCCATGCCCCAGCTCAAAAACAACAACGACTCGAACATGTTGGAGGCGGGGATCCGACCGGCAATCTGCCAGCGGAGCCACAGGCCATAAGTCAACAGACCGAAGCCCACGACCAGGGCAAACAGGGCGACCATATCGAACCATTTGCGCCGGACGACCATTGCGGCCGCAGCAAGAACAGCCCCGATCACCATTACGATCCAGGCCGTTTTGAAAGGCTGAATCGCGTTATAAAGGAGTTCCGTCCTGATGTCCGTGGGTCCGGGCCGGTACGGCGCGGGCAACGTCGCCAACGCCTCGACCAGTCGATCAGACGCCGCCGTGAAGTCGGCGGCATCGTCCGCCCGGAAGGCGGCACTCAAGTCCGCCCAGGCAGCCGACACCGGGTCGGCCTTCTCGCGCTGCTCGTCTGTGGAGGGCATCACGATCGGCCGCCACGCCTTTGTGAGGTCGTTCGGTTCGGGGATCAATCTGATCGGATCACCGTTGAACGCCCCAGAAAGGACATACAGTTTGTCGCGTATATCGCTGACCTTTGATTGGAGCGGGTCCATCTTACCGCGACTGCGCGACAAGTCGTCGACGAGTTTCATCAGGTATTGATGGGCCACCAACTCGTCGAAGGAAAAAACCGTCTGCGAATCCGGTAGCTGCAACTCGCCGCGAAGCTCCGCGTTGTCGATCTCAATCAGCGGCTGTTGTTTCCAGGTGGTTGGATCAAATGTCCATGCCAGCAGCACGGTGACCGGGTCATGCCCCTGCCACACGGATTCGTCCGTGACCTGCTCGACGATATCACGCGCCACTGTGTCCAGCGGCGGCCAGCGGCCGTCGTGCTGTGTCACCAAAGCGCGAACCGTCGTTAGATCCAACGATTCCGGAAGCTGTGCTTCCTGCCATGCCGGTGCGGCCGATGCCAACGCGATCATGCCAATGATGAATGACGACATAGTCTTCCCATCTTGATGCGCGAAGCCCGCCACATCCGTTTCAGTTCGAGCGAATTACGCCGGACCGTCATCACCAACCATGGTAGACAGGGCCGACCGGCGCCCTCTCGCCCGTTGTATGAACACCCACACCATTCCGATCGCCATGAAGATATAGCCCGCGAAGACGATCAGTTTGCCGGGATCGCGAGAAACACTCAGGATGGTGGCGACCGCCTTCGGGTTCCGGTCGTCATAGCGTTCCTGGAAGAAGGTGTAGCCTTGGTGCGTCGTCGGTCTGTTCATGCTGATCACGCGGTTCTGTTCTCCACCGACGCGCGGGTCGATGATCCTGATGACGCTCTCGAACGACCTCTTCCGCCGCGTGCCGGGGTACATTCCGAGATGAAACCGGTCCAACTTGATCTTGAAGCCCAACGGCATCGTCTGGCTGGTGAACTGGATGTTCAGTGGAATGCCACCGAGCATCATCGACCGTGGCATGTGCTTCTGTACCCAGATCTCGGTAGATTCATCGCCCTTGCTCAGCCGAACATGAACCGCGGGCATGCGCGCGTCTTTGCGCACGGGATCAACCGGTTCGATCTCGTCCTCCCATCTCGCTTGGTCGTATCGCTGCAAGACTGAGAACCGTAGGTTTGACCACGGCGTCTTGACCGATTCCCCGACCCCCAGTTTCTTGTCGATGCGTTCCGTCCCCGTCTGAAGGTTGAAGCGAAGGTGCATCACGCCGTCCGGCCCGCTCAATACCTCGATCTGCGCGCGCGGTGCGGCGGCGGCACCGCTCGCGATGAACGTCAGTTTGACTGCTTCATTGCCGGTCCCGCCATGAACCGAGCCCATTTCTGGAAAGCGTGCGAATCCGTGGCGCTGCTCAATCCCGTCGGGGCCTGCGAGCTCCACATCGATATACGGGTTGTGTGGCTGGGGCGACGCGTTCTCGATCCCGCCGGGTCCTACCTTCGCATGCGGCAGGTACCGTTTCACACGAACCGTGTAACCGGTTTCGCCGACCGCCACCGGCTTGTCCATGCACTCCTCGATCGCCCGTTCGAACGTCGCGCCTTCGTATTCAATCTTGACGGAACCTTTCGACGCAGACGACGGCTCAGCGGGCACCTCGTTTAGCAGCGTTTCCAATTCCTCGGCAGTCGAGACCGTACGGAAGACGGCGCTCGCCGCCTGCCATCGTGCCACCTCATCGGCAAACACCCACTTCGCATCATCCAGGCCCGATTCCGACAACGACATCTTGATGGCCGTTCGCTCGCGCGGATTGTCGTTGACCATGCGACGACCGGGCTGGCTGTCCGGCAAATATGCCAGGATGTCGGCCCGGACATCACCCATTGTCAATTCGGGGGCCTCAGGATCCGTCACCGCCTTGAATCCGTTGAAGATCGACCCATCCAGAAGGACGGTGGACGGTGGTCCGTGCCGGGGGGCGACGGTCAGCGTCGGTCGATCCAGAACCGAGAACGAGTCGACCGTTTCTCCCTCCACGATGCCGACGCGGCCATCGATGCCATAGTGCTTGGTGACCAGCGCGCCGGCGAAGATGGTCAGTATCGACAAGTGCGTCACGAGGAAACCGATATGGCGATTGGAAAACGGAAACCGAACGATCATCGCGGCGGTCACGTTCACCGCCACCAACGCCAGCAACGTCTCGAACCACCATGTATGGTAAAACGCCGCCAGCGCGTGCTCGGCCCCGTGCGCCGACTCGAATACAGTCGCACAAGCCATCGCCACAAGCAGCAGCACCAGCAGCACCGCCGCGAACCACATTGAACCCAACATCTTCATCGGTCGGTAACCACCATTCATAGGCGCGCGGCCCGTTCCAAGCCCCAGTCAGCTTCCACAATGGAATCCACAACCGATTCCTACCACATCGCGGTCAATACGCCAAGGAGGCCGTTGACGTTCTGTCGTGTCCGCTCGCGAGCCCCCACCCTTGCGCGGGCGAGGCGCCCCTCCCCCGGTACACACCCGCTGGAATCGCCGTCAGCCGGGATAATAGCCGCTACGGGGTGGGTTTTCTTGGCTTGAGGGCCTCCTTCGTGATTTGGTTCGCCGCGGACGACGCCCTATCCGAGCCCCACCGCCAGGGCAATCGCAAGAATGGCCGGGCGGTGGTCTTTGCAGCGGTTTGCGCGCTCGTGTAGCGGCCGACGCCCGTGTCGGCCGTCGGAAACCGTTGGTGTTCTACGGCCGACACGGGGGT
>JAUVGW010000254.1 GCA_030593565.1 Phycisphaerae bacterium
CGGTGACGCTGAATTCCCCGCCGTTTGCAGCAAAAAACTGCGAACTGCCGCAAACTGCCGCAAACTTTCTGCCGCGGCGGGGGCGAAGCGGCGGTCGGGCCTATTTCGGTTCTCATCATGTAGTATGGCTCAGCGTTCCGCCTCACAGGGGATGAGGGAACCAAGAAATCTGAGGATTGGGGACCTGGGCACTTGAGGGACCGGCTCGCGGCCTACCGGCGCGGATCGCATGTACACGGCTTGTTCTGCCTGGGACGGTGGAAATACGTCGGATTTGTCGTACGACGATTTCGGTGTATGTCGAGAGGATGCCCCAAGCCTCGCACATCGCAGAACATGTAGGTCGGGCTCTGCCCGACGCTTGGCGGGCCATGGCCGCCAAGCCCTCATCGTGTGGGCGCGTGGCCCAAGTCTTCACAGCCTGTCGGAAAAGCAAGGTGGTCGGACTCTGCCGACAAAGCAAGCCATAATCGGTACCATATCACGAATGCCGGATTACGTTCGATGGCGAGAAAAGGGGGCCACGTATTTCTTCACGATGGTCACCTATCGGCGTCGCGCACTGTTTCATCACTCACACAATCGGCGGCTTCTTCGCAGCGCGCTACTGGACGTTTGTCACGATTGGCCGTTCGAGATGTTCGCCTGCGCGCTGTTACCCGATCATCTCCATTGCATTTGGACATTGCCTGCCGATGACGACCGCTTCCCCGCACGTTGGGCCGTCATCAAGCGACGGTTCACCGACGATTACCTTGCCTCGGGCGGCGTCTCCCTGCCCGTATCAGACAGCCGCCGGGCACGGGGAGAGCGCGGCGTCTTGCAGCCGCGATACTGGGAGCACCTGATTCGCGATGAGAGAGACCTGTTCCAACACCGGGATTACATTCACATGAACCCGGTCAAGCACGGGTACGTTGAGCATCCCGTCGACTGGCCGTGGTCGAGCATCCACCGGCACATTCGGCTCGGCTGGCTCGACCCCGCCTGGCCCGGTGAAACGCCCGTGACATTGTCGGATGTACCCCACGATTAGGGCTTGGCGGCCATGCCGCCAAGCGTCGGGCAGAGCCCGACCTACGTGTGTGACCTACCCGCTGTCTATGGACAGTCGTTGCCGGCCAGCAGTGCATCCACGAACGCCGTGACGTCGTCGAGGGTCACCCCGTTCAGCGCATCCACGTCGGCGCAGGCGCAGCTCCCGCCGTTGATGACGCAGCCGGTGAATTCCTGAATATCGAGACCGTCCTTGAAGCCGTCGCCGTTCATGTCGCCCAGGCAGGCGCAGACGTTGGCCACCGGCCAGAACCCGCCGACGAGTTCGAAGTCGCCGCCGGTCATCGGGCCGGTGCTCGGTCCGGCGTCGTGCTGACCGATGGTGCCTTCGAGCTCGAAGTCGCCGCCAGCGCTGTAACCGCCGCCGCCGTCGATGGTCCACCAGGACAGGTCGAAGTCGTCGGCCAGGGTGCTCGCACCGGCCAACAAGAGCACGATCAGCGTGCATCCGATTTGGTTCGTGCGTTTCGTCAACATGATGAGTTCCTTTCGCATCAGGCCGCCGCACATCAGGAGCGGCCGCCAGTCCCGGCGCGCCGGGATTCATTTCCGGTTCATGTGCTCGCACCGGCTACTTCGCGGCCAGCCGCTCGACGAGTTCTTCGAGCTTCGCCAGCCGCTCGCGAATCTCCTTGTTCTCATCGCGCAATTCCTCATTCTCGGCCTGCAGCGTCTTGACCTCGCGCTCGTGGCGCTTGACGACTTCCAGTGTGTACAAGGGAATGTTGCGGAACTTGAGGCTCTGGACCTGGCCGTCCTGGTCATAGACCACGAGGCTCTCCAATCCCAACTCCTCGATCTCGTCGGCGATGAACCCGAAGCCGATCCGGCCGCTGTCGTCGCGCTTGCCCGTCCACTGCTTCAGTTCGGTCTGCAGAATGAGATCGAAGTCGTCCGCGAACGGTTCGATGTTCTCCTTGTAGCGTCGGCTGGATCCCACCTTTACAATCTCGCCAGCACTCGACATCCCAAGGCCGTTAGGCGCCCCTCCAGCATATCGAAGATTGTGGGCCCAGATTTCACCGTCGACATCGACCTTGAAATTGTCCGTACCGTCGGGATGCTCGCAGTTAAAGATACTGTCGTCCCCCGACTCGCCCATAACGTTCAAAGCAACATCTGCATGACTTGCTCCGATTCCGACGTTTCCCTCGGCCCAGACATGGAATATGTTCGTCCCGTCGGACTTCTCGCAACCAAAGACCATTGTGTTCCCCGACTTGTTCCTAATGTTAAAATCAACATTGTTAAAGCTCTGTCGCACTCCGGCGTTTCCATCCTCGCGTACTGCGAACGTCATCGTTCCGTCTGCCTCCTCGACCTTGAACGCGCGGCTGCCCCCGCCAGCTATCGCCCTTACGGTCAGGTCAGCACCGGGCGTCGTCGTCCCGATGCCGACTTCCCCGTCGTCATCAACGTAGACGGCGTCATCGGGCGAACTGGTGCTTGAACCGTAGGACGGGTCGCCCTCGATGATTCCCGTCAGCCCGGAGCCATCGCCGACAAACGACGTGGCCGTGACTGTTCCGTCGACCTCCAGTTTAGTAGCCGGCGAGGTCACCCCGATGCCGACGTTGCCGTCACTGACGATCAGCGCGGTCTCGGAGTACACCGTCTCTTCGATCGCCAGACTGTGGTAGCGTCCCGCGGCGACGGCCGTGAACGTGCCCGGGGGGACGGTGCTCTGGCCGTAGTCGTCCAGCCCCCAGCCTACCAGCGTGCCGTCGGTGCTGATCGCCAGACTGTACTTGTTGCCCGCGGCGACGGCCGTGAACGTGCCCGGGGGGACGACGGTCTGCCCATCGTCGTTCAAGCCCCAGCCTTCCAGCGTGCCGTCGGTGCTGATCGCCAGGCTGTGGGCGAAGCCCGCGGCGACGGCCGTGAACGTGCCCGGGGGGACGACGATCTGGCCGGAATTGTCCCGGCCCCAGCCTGCCAGCGTGCCGCCGCTGCGGATCGCCAGACTGTGCTCATAGCCCGCGGCAACGGCCGTGAACGTGCCCGGGGGGACGGTGATCTGGCCGAAATTGTCCCGGCCCCAGCCGACCAGCGGCCCGGCTGTGCTCCCGGTGATCTCCAGGCCCGCGGTGCGGGTCTGGCCGTCAACATCCAGCATCGCCAAGGGCGCCGGCGTCCCGACGCCGACGAACCCGGCGTCATCCACGAAGACGGCCCCATCGGGCGAGGCGGCGCTTGAACCGTAGGACGGGTCGCCTTCGCTGATTCCCGTCAGCCCGGAGCCGTCGCCGACAAACAACGTGGCCGAAACCGTGCCGATAACATCCAACTCAGTAGCCGGCGTCGTCGTCCCGATGCCGACATTGCCGCTAGAATCAATGGTAAGGCTCGATGCAGGGGCTGGGAGGTCCCCGATCGTCGCGGTCGGCCCAATGCGCATATGGGCGGAATCATCAAATCCAATCCCTGCAAAAAGTGTTCCTGCAAACGACTCCAGAAACGCCCCATCAATGCGCTGAAGCGCAAGGTCGGCTCTCCCAACTTCTCTTACGACATGCAGTTGAGTGGATGGGCTGTCCGTGCCGATGCCGACGTTGCCGGCGTCTTAGAAGATGTCCGGCCCGTTCTCGCTCCACAGGCCGCCCACTACCGGCAGATTGGTCAAACCCGATCCGTCGCCGACGAATGCCGTCGCCGTTGCCGTGCCGTTCACATCGAGGGCAGTGGCTGGATCAGTTTTTCCAACACCCACATTGCCGACGTCGTCCACGAAGATGCCGCGGGTCTGGAGAGAGTAGGGATTCGCCGTCAGCGGCTGGCGCGGGCTGAGCGTGGTGAACGCGCCGCCCGACGGGCTGGCCACGTCGATCTCCAGCCAGCGATTTTCGCCGTCAAACGCCAGGACACCGAAGTCCACCTCGACCGTGAACAGCCCGTCCACGACCGTGACGTTGTCGACCGGCCAGACTGAGCCGATCATGTTGCCGTCCACGTCGGCGTCGAAGAGCCTGAACTCGAAGTCGGCCGTGTCGTTCAGCGGGCTGCCCAGCAGCTTGAGTTGCCCCTGGTAAGTGAACTCGCTACCCAGCGGCGTCTGGGCCAACGCGGCGGGCGCGAGGGCCAGAGTTAGAACCACGGTACTGATCAAAGCAATTCGTTGCGTTGACATAATGTGTCTCCTTTCGTGACGGGTTGCGCATGGGTGCGCGCGGTGTGCATGTCGCATTGCTCTTTCTCCTCGAGTCACGGACTTCCCACAGACTTCTGATTTCATTTGAGCCTATCATGCGGCCGCGCGGTGTTTCGGCTGACCGAGAGCGGTTGCTGCGTCAAGAGAAGCTAGACGAGCGACATGACATCCAACCCTCTCCGGAATGCGGCACACAAGCCGAATCGGTCCAAACGGCGCGGCAAATGTACACGATGCGATTGTAGCGACTGCGAGACACGGATACAATGACTTGGCGTAACAGGTGTTAGGTGATTACGACGTTGCTATACACTGATGGCTGAATGATCTCCTGTCTACAACGCAACGAAGTCAGCCGGGTGGATGCCGCTCCGCGGACCGTTCCGGGGAAAGGCGCTGAACCGTCTCACCCGGAAGCGGAACAGTGAGCGCTATTGACATACAGAAGCCCGATCGGCAGGGCCGTCAAATCGGCGCCAAAGGCAGCGGCCCGGGTGAAGCGTTGCGCGAAGTTGCACCTAGTTGCACTTTGGCTATGCAAGAAAAAAGCGCAACAGGCAGCGGCGGCACCGATCGCAAAAGAAAAAATGAAAAAATCGGTCCGGCAAATGAGCCGGGTAGGTCGCAGACGTAGGTCGGGCTCTGCCCGACGCTTGGCGGGCTTTGGCCGCCAAGCCCTAACCGCGACCACGGCCAGTCGTAAGACAGGCTGTGCTCGTCGATCGTTTTCCATTCGCCTGTCGTTGGCGGGCAGAGCCCGCCCTACCGGCTCACCCGGAAGCGGAACAGTGAGCGCTATTGACACATAGACGCCCGATCGGCAGGGCCGTCAAACCGGCCCCGAAAGCAGCCGGCCGGGTCAAGAGTTGCGGAAAGTTGCACTTTGTTGCACTTGGACAATGCAAAAAGATGCGTTGGCGGGAGCCACGCCAACGACCGCAAAAGAAAAAATGAAAAAAATCGCCCCGTGCCATCGCGCTCCCCTGCGGGTTGCGGCTAAACAGGGGAAAGCACACGGGCAAACAAGTTTGCCCATGCCCCCCCCGGCGGTGGAAACTTGGAAACACTGGCAGGCAAGCTGCCAGTGGCACCCGGCGGAGTAGGGTTGCGGTGTAGGAGAAACCCCTGGCTTCCGCCAGGGGCTATGACGCTTTCTACCACTCGCCAGGGGCTATGACGCTTTCTGACATTCGCCGGGGCTACGACACCTTCTTCTGCTTCGGGTTGATGCGGCCGCCGGTGGCGAATTCGGGGGCTTCCTTTATGCAGGTGCCGAGGATGGCTAGGGACTTGAGGAAGGCCCGCCAACCTGTGCGGTGCAATTCTGCCGGGTGTTCGCCGATATCGGGGAAGCCGTTTTCGTCGGGGACGGTGTTTTCCCAGTTGCGGAACAGGCGGCCCCAGTCGCTGCCGAGGACGTCGGCCATCATCTTCTTCGCACGCGTCGGATACCAAAAGCTGTCGTGATACACGATGCTCGCCATGTAGGACCACGGGGCGAGCACGGTCTTCAGCGTCCATTCCAGCGGCGTCTTCAACTTTCCCCAGTAGATTTTGTGCTGCATTTTGCTGGCAAACGTCATCTTCTTGTACGGCCCGACGAAGTGCCAATTCTCCTTGGCCGCGTCCACGTCGCCCACGATCTCGATCTTGCTCGTGTCGCCGCAGCCGAGGCCTTTTTCATGGGCGAGCCGGATGAACTTGATGGACATCGGGTCCATGCCCATCAGCTTGGCGGCGACGGCGTCGATGGCGACCTGATCGGCACTCGCCAGGAGGACGTCTTTCACATATGGCGTCATGCAGCGCGGGCCCGGCCCGTCGCCGACGAAGGTGCCGTCCATGACGGCGAAGATGCCGCGGTGGATTTTTTGCTGGATCAGCAGCAGGTCGACGAGCGTTTCGTGGATGACGGGGTGCGTCCAGTGGCGGCGTTCGTTTAGCAGGCCGCCGAAGGCGTTTTTCATGGCGCCGGTCGTCGTGGTGAATATGTGCGTCTTGACGGTCGGCAGGTGAATGATGTTCTCGCCGATGAATCGTTTCGGGATGTGGAAGCCCTGCGGGAAGACCTCGTTGAGACACATGAACTTGTCGCACAAATCGCCGACGGCATCGCGGATGTGTATCCAGTCTTCGCCCTCGTAGAGATGGACGTTTTCCAGGCCGTGGGCGTCGGTGACGTTGACCTGCTTGTTCTCGCGCTCGCCGAGGTGGGCGTCAATGACGACCGTTCGGTTGTGGCAGCCGTGGATCAGGTTCGGGTCGTAGCCGTCGGCCTTCATGGCACGAATGACGCCGTCGAGCTGCCACGGTGTGGTCGAACTGCCGGGGAAGAAGAAGTGCCAGCTTATGTTGATCTTGAGGGCCGTGTCGGCGTCCTTGGCGACGACGGACTGATAGTCGGCGAGGTTGAGAAGCCGGTGGTAGTCGGCCAGGACGGTGGCGGGCGTGGTTCGGAGGATGGCAACTTTCGATGACGACATGTGTCGGCGGTCTCCTTTATTGGAGCGGTACTGTAGCCGGGGAGGAGGACCTCGACAAGATAGCGGGGCGACAGCACGCCATGTCATGACCGGTCAGCGGGCGCGGCGTAGCGGCGTAGGATGGGCCATCGGGCCCATCTGTTGATCGGTTTAACAGATGGGCAAAATTGCCCATCCTACAGCTTCTGCGAGTATAGCGCCGAAGCAATCGTGCCCACAGAGAGCCGGCGTGTCCTCACGCCGGACCGGGCCGAGGACGGCCCGGCTCGCTTCGGTTGCGCGGCCGAGTGCCCGCGCTGTGTCGTCAGTCGTCCGTGACCTCCTTCACAGTCTCCTTGACTTTCTCGACGGCCTGGGTGGTCGCCTTCTTGGCCTTGTCTACGTAAGGCTTCGCCTTTTCGATTGCCTGGGTCGTGGCCGTTTTCGCCTTGTCGTACGCCTGGGTGGTGGCGGTCTTTGCCTTGTCGTACGCCTGCGTGGCGGCGGTTTTCGCTTTTTCTACGTATGGCTTGGCCTTTTGTTTGAGATCGCTCGCCTTTTCCTTGGCCTTTTCGACGTAGGGTTCGACGGCTTCCTTGACTTCCTCAGCCTTCTGAGTGGTCGCATCCTTGGCCTGGCGGGCCTTCTCCTTGGCCTTGTCCACCTGGGCCGGGTCGCAGCTTGCCGTTGCGAGCAGACATGCCCACGCCAACGAGAAACAGATGATCGAGCGCATTGCATTGCCTCCTTGGAATCGTCGTCCAGAAACCACCGTCCGATCGGCTTCACCCATTCAGTGAAACGGGGCGATCGGCAAGGTTGTATTATAGCTTTGTGGCGCGATTATACCGGTCGGGCGGTAGGTTGGTCAGTGTCTATTTCGGCAAGCGACCGGCCTTTTGGATTGGCCGGCGTGCAACGCCGTGCGAGGTAGGGTGGAATCTTGTGGAAATCGAAATGCGGGGGCATCCTTCTGGGATGTGAAACAGGAACTTTTTCCACAGGAGGAGCCCGATGGCTACTA